>NZ_CP054840.1:3157500-3457500 GCF_013363755.1 Comamonas antarctica | reverse complement strand
GCTGACGCAGCTGATCGCGCGCCAGTACGGCTTCTCCCAGGAGGAAGCCGAGAGCAAGAAGCGCAACGCCGATCTTCCCGAGGACTACCCCACCGTGGTGCTCAAGCCGTTTGTCGAAAGCATGACCCAGGAGGTTGCGCGCGCGCTGCAATTCTTCTTCACCAGCACGCCTTACAACCGGGTCGACCATATCCTGCTCGCCGGCGGCTCGGCGCCGCTGCCCGGGCTGGTCGAGGCCATCACCCAGCACACCGGCCTTGCCTGCAGCCTGGTGAATCCGTTCGATGGCATGCAGATGGGCGGCAATATCCGGCTCAAGAAAATGGCGCGCGAGGCGCCTTCCTATCTGACCGCCTGCGGCCTGGCCCTGCGAAGGTTCCTGCAGTGATACTGATCAACCTACTTCCCCACCGCGAGGCGGCACGCAAGCGCCGCAAGCAGCTGTTCCAGACCACGATGCTGCTGTCTTTCATGGCGGGCCTGGTCATTGCGGGCCTGATCTATACGCTGCTGCAGAACCTCATCACCGCCCAGCAGGAAAAGAACAGCCTGCTGCATGCCGAGATCAAGGTGCTGGAAAAGCAGATCGGGGAGATCGCCGGCCTGGAAAAAGAGATCACCGCGCTGCGCGCGCGCCAGAAGGCCGTCGAGGACCTGCAATCCGACCGCAACCTGCCGGTGCACCTGCTGCATGAACTGGTGGTGCAGTTGCCCGACGGCGTCTATGTGACCAGCCTCAAACAGGAAGGACAGGTCGTCAGCATGCAAGGCATGGCCCAGTCCAATGAGCGGGTTTCCGAGATGCTGCGCAACCTGTCCGAGAACACTCCCTGGTTCTCCAAGCCGGAACTCACCGAGATCGTCGCCACCAACCTGGCGTTGACGCCCAGGGACCAGCGCCGCGTGGCCTCGTTCAACCTGCGTTTCCAGCTGATGCGCACCAGCGAGCTGCAAGCCAAGGACAACGCTGCGCCCGCCGCGGGCGGGAGATGACAATGCCCAAGAAACCGCGCCAAGGCCCCGACTTCGCCCGGCTCCAGGCCGACCTGCGCAAGCAGTTCACCAACCTGCATCCGAACGACCCCTCGCAGTGGCCGATCGTGCCGCGCACGCTGCTGTGCATTGCCATCGCGGTCGGCGTGGCCGCCGTGCTGTGGTTCGTGCTGCTCAGCGATTACCGCGACGAACTGCAGCGCGAGCAGGACCAGGAAGCGACGCTGCGCCAGGATTTCCAGACCAAGCTGGCCAAGGCCGTGAGCCTGGATGCGCTCAAGCAGCAGCGCGAGCAGGTCCAGCAGTATGTGATCCAGCTGGAAAAACAGCTGCCCAGCAAAGCCGAAATGGCCGCGTTGCTGTCCGATATCAACCAGGCCGGGCTGGGGCGCAGCCTGCAGTTCGAGCTGTTCCGTCCGGGGCAGATGGTGGTCAGGGACTACTACGCCGAACTGCCCATCGCGGTCAAGGTCACGGGCAGCTACCACGACATCGGCGCGTTCGCGTCGGACATCGCGCATCTGTCGCGCATCGTCACGCTCAACAACATCGCGATCGCGCCGGTCAGCAAGGACGGCGGCGGCACCCTGGCCATGGACGCGACGGCGCGCACCTTCCGCTACCTCGATGCCGAAGAGATCGAGACGCAGAAGCGCGCCGCCGCGGGGAAGAAATGATGCAGCAACGATCATTGATCCTGGCGCTGGGCCTGTGCACCGCGCTGCTGGTCGGCTGTTCGAATCCCGAGCACGAGGAATTGCAGCAGTGGATGGCGCAGCAGCGCGCGCAGGCCCGGCCGCGCATCACGCCGATTGCCGAACCCAAGCAGTTCCAGCCCCAGACCTACACGGCCGACGGCGGCGTCGATCCGTTCGACCCGGGCAAGCTCACGCAGGCACTGCGCCGCGATTCGGCGCAGCAGGGCGCGCGTTCGGGAATCATCCAGTCCGAACTCAACCGCCGCAAGGAGCCGCTCGAAGCCATGCCGCTCGATGCGATGGCCATGGTCGGCAGCCTGCAAAAGCAGGGCCAGCCGACGGCACTGATCAAGGTCGATCAACTGCTCTACCAGGTGCGCGTCGGCAATTACCTGGGCCAGAACTATGGAAAAGTGCTGCGCATCACGGAAAACTCCGTCCAGCTGCGTGAAATCATCCAGGACGTGACCGGCGAATGGATAGAGCGCAACACCGAACTGGTGCTGCAGGAGACACAGAAATGATGAAAAACAACCGCGCCGTGCTGGCGCAGTGCCGGCGCGCCGTCGTCGCGGCGGCGCTACTGCTGTCGACCAGCGTTTTTGCCCAGGGAGCGATCCAGTCCGTCACGGGATCGCTGCAGGATGGCAGCGAAGTGCTGCGCATCGAGCTGTCGCAACCGCTTTCGGCGCCGCCCGCGGGCTTTGCCATCCAGTCGCCGGCGCGCATCGCGCTGGACTTTCCGGGCACGCAGAATGCCACGGGGCAGACGCAACTCGAACTCAACCAGGGCAACCTGCGCTCGGTCAATGTGGTCGAGGCCGGCGGGCGCTCGCGCGTGGTGATCAATCTCAAGGCCGCGACCTCCTACAAGACCGACATCCAGGGCAACAACCTGTATGTGATCCTCGCGCCCGTGCCGACGGCGGCCACCTTGCAGGCGGTGGCCGAGCCGCGCGTGTTCGCCAATAGGACCGCCGCCAGCGACGTGCAGCCGATCCGCGACGTGGACTTCCGCCGCGGCGCGGACAGTGCCGGGCGCATCGTGGTCGGCCTGGCAAGCAACCAGGTGGCGGTGGACCTGCGCCAGGAAGGCCGGGTGCTGGTCGCCGACTTCCTGCGCTCCTCGCTGCCCGAAGGCCTGCGCCGCAGGCTCGACGTCACCGACTTCGGCACGCCGGTGCAGACCATCACCACCTCCGAGGCCGGCGGCCGCGTGCGCATGCGCATCGAGCCCACCGGGGAGTGGGAGCACAGCGCCTACCAGAGCGACAACCAGTTCGTCATCGAGGTGCGGCAGAAGAAGGTCGACACGACCAAGCTGAGCCAGGGCCCGGGCTTCACCGGCGAGAAGCTGTCGCTGAATTTCCAGAGCATCGAGGTGCGCTCGCTGCTGCAGGTCATTGCCGACTTCACCAATTTCAACATCGTCACCTCCGACACCGTCACCGGCTCGCTGACGCTGCGCCTCAAGGACGTGCCCTGGGACCAGGCGCTGCAGATCATCATGGATGCCAAGGGCCTGGGCATGCGCAAGTCGGGCTCGGTGCTGTGGATCGCGCCCAAGGATGAAATCGACGCGCGCATCAAGAAGGACTTCGAGGCGACCCTGGCCATCCAGAAGCTCGAGCCGCTGCGCACGCAGGGCTTCCAGCTCAACTACGCCAAGGCCACCGCCATGATCGCGCAGATCGCGAGCAATGCGGGCGGCGGCACCGGTTCGACCACGCGCTTCCTGTCGGAACGCGGCTCGGCCATTGCCGAACCGCGCACCAACCAGCTGTTCGTGACCGATACCGCAAGCAAGCTCGAAGAAGTGAAGAACCTGCTGGCAACGCTGGACATTCCGGTGCGCCAGGTGCTGATCGAGGCACGCATCGTCGAAGCCCGCGACACCTTCGGCCGTTCGCTGGGCGTGAAGCTCGGCGGTGGCGACCTGCGCGCGCAGAACGGCGGCAATGGCGGCTATTCGATCGGCGGCGGCAACCGCATCGGTTTCGGCACCAGCTACGCCAACTCCACCGCCACCGCGGGCGCGGGCGGCACCGTGGACACCTCGGGCACCTTCGTGAACCTGCCGGCCTCGCTGTCCAACGTGCAGTCGGCCGGCACGTTCGCGCTGTCGATCTTCAACTCGGCCGCCAACCGTTTCCTCACGCTGGAGCTGTCGGCCATGGAAGCCGACGGCAAGGGCAAGGTGGTGTCGAGCCCGCGGCTGATCACCGCCGACCAGACCAAGGCCTTGATCGAGCAGGGCACGGAGTACCCGTATTCGGTCACGGCGCCCAACGGCGCGACCACGATTGCCTTCAAGAAGGCCGTGCTCAAGCTTGAAGTCACGCCGCAGATCACGCCCGAGGGCAACATCATTCTGGACCTCGACGTCAACAAGGACAGCCGCGGCGAGACCACCAGCCAGGGCGTGGCCATCGACACCAAGCATATCCAGACCCAGGTGCTGGTCGAGAACGGCGGCACGGTGGTGATCGGCGGCATCTTCGAGATGGAAGAGACCAACAACGAGACCAAGGTGCCGCTGCTGGGCGACATGCCCGTCGTCGGCAACCTGTTCAAGAGCCGCACGCGCGAGACGTCGAAGCGGGAAATGCTGGTGTTCATCACGCCCAAGATGCTGATGCAGAACCCGACGGCGCGCTGATTTTTAATCGAGAGACAAGAAAAATGAAGATCCACAACTGTGTATTGGCGATCGTGATGAGCGCGGCCCTTGCGGCCTGCGGCGGAGGAGGGGGGAGCGCGGGCACGCCGGGATTTGGCGGCGGGACCGGAACGGATACGGGCGGCGGCACGGACACCGGAACCGGTGGCGGCACGGTCACGCCGGCCAGCTATGTGATGCAATTGCAGTTGCAGAACAGCGCCGGGGCCGATATCGCCAGCAACTCGTTTGCGGCTTCCGACACGGTGAAGCTGCTGGCGACGCTCAAGACCTCGGCCGGTGCGGCCGCACCCAATGAAGTCGTGACCTTTGCCGAAAGCGGCAGCGGCCTGCTGCAGTTCACGCCCACCGCGGCCACGGCGCTGACCAATGCCAGCGGGCAGGCGGTGATGGAAATCAAGGCCAAGGCGCTCGATGCGCTGGGTGCGACCACCGTGAGTGCGACAGCCACCGTGGCGGGAACGGCCTATGCCGCATCGCGCAACCTGGCGGTCACGGGCGCCGTGGTCGAGGGAGTGGATCCGCAGACGCTGGCGAAGGGCGTGAACTTTGTTGCGGCAGTGCCCGCCGACAAATCCATCGTGATCGCGGGTGCGGGTGGCAATGGCCGCTCCGAAACCGCCATCCTGCAATACAAGGTGGTGGATGGAACTGGCGCTGCCGTGCCTGGCGTGCGCGTGACTTTCGAAGCCATTCCGGCCAATGTGGTCACCCTCAACAGCACGACCGGAACCACGGATGCGAGCGGCCTTGTGGCCGCGTCAGTGTCTTCCAAGACGACGCCGACTTCTGTGGTGGTGAAAGCCACTGTGGCTGGTGCGGCGCTGCTCACCCAGTCCGACACGCTGACCGTGACCACAGGCACTGCGGTGCCCGCTGCGTTCGACCTTTCGGCCAGCAAGCATGTGCTCAACCTGAACCTCTCGGGCGATTCAAGCACCATCCGGATTGCTGTGGCAGATGCCAATGGCAATCCCGTGGCCGATGGTTTTCCGGTGGTGGCGACAACGACCTATGGCCGGGTGGGCTCATCCGACCGCGGTGGCTGCACGACGGTAAATGGCATCTGCGAGGTCGAGTACCAAGTGCAGAACCCGCGTCCCGCGGATGGCGTGCGCATTCCCATTGTGGTGACCGGACAGGCATATTCCGCGCTCCAGGGTCGGGATATAACGATCTCCGACACCATCTATCTCAACGCCACCAGCGTGAGCTGGGTCAACCTCTTCCCCGTTGGCAGCAATACTCCAGTCACCAGCTTCCCTTTGCCTGAGTTCGATGGCACTTGCAAGGCAATGTGGACCGGTGAGCTGGGCACCAACGCCGGTTTCGCTGCGCCTGCTGGCGCGACCCTGGCGGTCGAATCGACGTCGCCGGTGCTCACGGCCGCCGTGACCTCGGGTGTGCCAGTGATGGATTCGCCCAATACCCGGGCGCCCGACGCGACGTCACCCAATTCGCGCACGCGTACGGTGCTGAGCTTCACCTTGAACAATGCCACGGCGAACGGCACGGCCAACCTGCTGTTCACGGTCACGGCCGGCACCTCGGTGCAACAGTTCGCGGCAACCGTTCCCTACCGCGCCTGCACGCCAGCCACTTGACGTGCAAACGCTTCATTGCGTCCTGTCCCCGCCACTTGCGCTAAGCTCGGCGGCGGCGACTTCACGGCACAACTGACAAATCCGCCTCCGGGCGGATTTTTTCCATCCCCATGTATACATTGATCGGCCTTCCGGGCAGCGGAAAAACCACCATCGGCAGGCAACTGGCGCAGCTCTGGGGCATGGGTTTCGTCGACTCCGACCATGTGATCGAGCAGCGCCTGGGCTGCAGCATCGCGGCGTATTTCGCGGCGCACGGCGAGGCTGCGTTCCGCGACGTGGAGCAGCAGGTCATCGACGAGATCACGGCCGCGCCGCAACCGCTGCTGCTGTCCACGGGCGGCGGCGTGGTGCTGCGCGAGGCCAACCGGCTGCATCTGCGCTCGCGCTCGACGGTGTTCTACCTGCAGGCCGCGCCCGAGGACATCGCGCGGCGGCTGCGCAACGACACCACGCGGCCGCTGCTCAAGGGGCAGGACCCGGGCGTGCGGCTGCGCGAGCTGATGCAGCAGCGCCATGCGCTGTACCTGGCGACCGCGCATTACACGATCAAGACCGCGCGCCTGTCGGTGACCCAGGTGGTGCGCAAGCTGGCCATGCAGGCCGAGCTGGGCGAATACGACCTGCCCGCGCCGCACAGCGGCGCGATGTCCCCGCGGCCATAGCTGGTGCATACCGCTGCGGGGCGCTTGCGGCTACGATAGACCGCTTGGCCGGAACAGCCGCCGGCTGCCCCACGCTACTTTTTGAGAATGGACGGAACACAATGGATCTGCGCGCATTGGCGGCTTGCCAGCACCAGGTGGACATCGATTTGGGCGAGCGCTCCTACCCCATCGTGATCGGCAGCGGCCTGCTGGGCGACCCCGCGGTCTACGCCGGCCTGCCCAAGGCCCGCGCCGCGCTGATCGTCACCAACACCACCGTCGAGCCGCTCTACGCGGCGCGGCTCCAGGCGGCGCTCGCGCCGCATTACCCGCAGGTGCATCTCGTGGCCTTGCCCGATGGCGAGGCGCACAAGGACTGGCAGACGCTGAACCAGATCTTCGACACGCTGCTGGGCCAGGGCTGCGACCGCAAGACGGTGCTGTTCGCATTGGGCGGCGGCGTGGTCGGCGACATGACCGGATTTGCGGCGGCCTGCTACATGCGCGGCGTGCCCTTCGTGCAGGTGCCGACCACGCTGCTGTCGCAGGTCGACTCGTCGGTGGGCGGCAAGACGGCCATCAACCACCCGCTGGGCAAGAACATGATCGGCGCGTTCTACCAGCCGCAGCTGGTGGTCTGCGACATCGACACGCTGACCACGCTGCCGGCGCGCGAGCTCGCCGCGGGCCTGGCCGAGGTCATCAAATACGGCCCGATTGCCGACATGGAATTCCTGGGCTGGCTCGAGGACAACCTCGATGCGCTGCTGGCCGGCGACAAGGCGGCGCTCGCGCATGCGGTCAAGCGCAGCGTCGAGATCAAGGCCTGGGTCGTGAGCCAGGACGAGCGCGAGGGCGGCCTGCGCGCCGTGCTCAATTTCGGCCATACCTTCGGCCACGCGATGGAAGCCGGCATGGGCTATGGCGTCTGGCTGCATGGCGAGGGCGTGGCGGCCGGCATGGTCATGGCCGCGCGGCTGTCGCGCCGCCTGGGGCTGGTCGACGAGGAATTCGTGCAGCGCCTGATCCGCCTGATCGACCGCGCCGGCCTGCCCACGCGCGGCGCCATCATCGCCAGCCGCGACAACGCCGGCCACTACCTGCAGCACATGCGCGTCGACAAGAAGGCCGAAGGCGGCGAGATCCGCTTCGTGCTGATTGCCGAGCCGGGCAAGGCCGTGGTGCGCTCGGCGCCCGACAGCCTGGTGCGTGAAATCATCGATGTCTGCTGCCGCTGAAATGGGGCCCCCACGCTCGCCCACTGCGTGTGGCTCGCTGCCCCCCGAGGGGGCTAGTTTTGCCTTGGGGCGGCCCGGCGGCAAAACTGACCAAGGGCTGGCTCGCTGGGCCAGCCAACCGGCGCAGACGCGCGGGCGGCTGCATGCCGAGGCGCCTGCGCCCACGCGCTCCGACCACCAGCGCGACCGCGACCGCATCGTGCATTCGTCGGCCTTCCGGCGCCTGGTCTACAAGACCCAGGTGTTCCTGAACCACGAGGGCGACCTGTTTCGCACGCGGCTCACGCATTCGCTCGAAGTCGCCCAGCTCGGGCGCTCGATTGCGCGCTCGCTGCGGCTCAACGAGGATCTGGTCGAGGCCATCTGCCTCGCGCATGACCTGGGCCACACGCCGTTCGGCCATGCGGGCCAGGATGCGCTCAACGCGTGCATGCGCGAGTGGGGCGGTTTCGAGCACAACCTGCAAAGCCTGCGCGTGGTCGACCGGCTCGAGGAGCGCTATCCCGGCTTTGACGGACTGAACCTGACGTTCGAGACGCGCGAAGGCATTCTCAAGCACTGCTCGCGCGCGAACGCCGAGCGCATCGAGCAGCGCGAGCCCGGCGGCATTGCCCAGCGTTTCCTGCGCGGCGAGCAACCCTCGCTCGAGGCCCAGCTGTGCAATCTGGCCGACGAGATTGCCTACAACGCCCATGACGTCGACGACGGCGTGCGTTCCGGCCTGATCGACATGGAGCAGTTGATGGCCGTGCCGCTGTTCGCGCGCTACCACGCGCTGACGCTGGCCCAGTACCCGGACATCGCCTTGCTGCCACACGGCCCGCGCCGGCTGCTGTACGACACCATCCGGCGCATGCTCAGCGACCAGGTCTATGACGTGGTGGCCGCGACGCAGGCGCGGCTGGCCGAAGCCGATCCGGCCGATGCACAGGCCGTGCGCAGCGCGCCGCCGCTGGTGGGTTTCAGCGCCGCGATGCGCGCCGAATCGACGCAGCTCAAGCGCTTCCTGTTCCAGAACCTCTACCGCCATCCGCAGGTGGTGCAGACCACCGAGCTGGCGCAGACCGTGGTGCGCGAGCTGTTTGCGATCTATCTGGCACGCCCGCAGGAAATGAAGCCGCGCTTCGCCGAGCGCGCGCAGGAGGCGGGCGACGCCACGGCGCTGGCGCGCGTGGCCTGCGACTTCGTTGCCGGCATGACCGACCGCTACGCCGCGCGCGAACATGCGCGGCTCACGGGGCGGCAGCTGCTGGCCTGAGCGATTGCCCGTCGCGCTGCGCCGGCAGGCCGGGATCGCTAAAATCCAGCACCCCCCACAATGCTCCCGCATGGCTGCGCACAGCGCGCGCCCAGGCTGGCGCCTGCACGATAAGGCTTCTTCCATGTCCGAATTCTCCTCCGCGCCTGACCTGCAGGCCTACCCCGCCGACCAGGTGATCGAAGACACGCGGCGCTGGCTGGAAAAGGCGGTCATCGGCTTGAACCTGTGCCCCTTTGCCAAGGCCGTGCATGTCAAGGACCAGATCCATTACGTGGTCAGCGAAGCCACCGATGCGCGCGGCGTGGCCGAACAGTTGCAGCAAGAGCTCGAAGCCCTGGCCGAGATCTCGCCCGAAAAGCGCGACACCACGCTGCTGATCGTGCCGCATGCGCTGCAGGACTTCCTCGACTTCAACGACTTCCTCGAGCTCGCCGACGAACTGGTCGAGGCCATGGACCTGGGCGGCATCCTGCAGGTGGCCTCGTTCCATCCGCAGTTCCAGTTCGAGGGCACGGAGGTCGACGACGTCACCAACTGCACCAACCGTTCGCCCTATCCCATCCTTCACCTGCTGCGCGAGGACAGCATCGACAAGGCCGTCGAAGCCTTTCCCGAGGCCGAGGCGATCTACGAGCACAACATGCAGACGCTGGAAAAGCTGGGCATCGAAGGCTGGCTGGACCTGGGCGTGGGCCCGCGCTGCCCCGTGACCGGCCAGGCGGCCAAGGACGCCAGGTAATGGCGCGCTCGGACAAGCAGGGCGCGAAGAAGGCGCCGCAGGATCCGTTCGAGCAGCTCGAGCTGCGCCCCGGCCAGTCGATCGAGCTGCTCAAGGCGCTGCACATCCTCACGCGCGAGGGCAAGATCAACCAGGATTCGCGCCGCAAGCTCAAGCAGGTCTATCACCTGTACCAGTTCATCGAGCCGCTGCTCAAGGAACTGTCGGCCAACGAGCACGCGGTGAAGCTGGCCGACCATGGCGCGGGCAAGTCGTATCTGGGCTTCATCCTGTACGACCTGTTCTTCAAGCCGCTTGGCCGCGGCGAGATCTACGGCATCGAGACGCGCGCGCCGCTGGTCGAGGCATCGCAGGCGCTGGCCGCGCAGCCGGGCTTCGAGCGCATGCACTTCCTCAACATGTCGGTGGCCGAATCCGCGCGCGTGGAATCGATGCCCGAACGCTTCGATATCGTCACCGCGCTGCATGCCTGCGATACCGCGACCGACGATGCGATTGCCTTCGGCCTCGAAAAGAAGGCCAGGGCCATGGTGATCGTGCCCTGCTGCCAGGCCGAGGTCGCGGCCTGCCTGCGCGAAACCAAGGCGCTGAGCCTCACGCGCACCCCGCTGGCCGAACTCTGGCGCCACCCCATCCACACGCGCGAGATGGGCAGCCAGATCACCAACGTGCTGCGCTGCCTGTACCTCGAAGCCTCGGGCTACCAGGTCACGGTGACCGAGCTGGTCGGATGGGAGCACAGCATGAAGAACGAACTGATCGTCGCGCGCTTCACGGGCAACAGGAAACGCAGCGCGGCCGAGCGGCTGCAGCTGCTGCTGCAGGAGTTCGGGCTGGACAGCCTGGGCGAGTCGCGGTTTCGATTGCCGGTGGCGCAGCAGGCCTGATTTGTCGGTGGGGACGTTCACCCTTCGACGCGCTCAGGGCGAACGGTGTGCTCGATGGGCTTGTGTCCTGGCACAAGACGGGCGGCTTTTGATTCCGATCGTCCTGAGCTTGTCGAAGGATGACGGTCTGACGTAAGCTCGTGCGCCGCCGCCCAGGCACGCAAGAAATACGAATCACCCATGGCCCGTCTCCCCCGCCTGACCCTCGCGTCTCTACCGCACCACCTGATCCAGCGCGGCAACAACGGCGCCCAGATCTTCGTCGACGCCGCCGATTACACGCAGATGCTCGATCTGCTGCGCGAGATGGCCCGGCGCTTTGGCGTGGACATCCATGCCTATGCGCTGCTGCCCAGCGAATTCCAGCTGCTCGCGACACCCGAGACCGCCGAGGGGCTGCCGCAGTTCATGCAGTCGGTGGGGCGCAGCTACGTGCGCTATTTCAACAACCGCCATGGCCGCAGCGGCACGCTGTGGAACGGCCGCTACCGCGCGAATGTCGTCGATCCCAAGCAGTTCCTGCTCGACAGCATGGTGGCTCTCGACTGGCTGCCGGTGCGCGCGGGGCTGGCGCGCGAGCCTGCCGACTATGCGTGGTCCAGCTACGGCCACAACGCAGGCCTGCGCTACACGACGCTGGTGCACGCGCATCCGTCGTTCTGGGCACTCGGCAATACGCCGTTTGCGCGCGAGGCGGGCTACAAGGCCGCGGTGGAGCAAGGCCTGTCCGCGGAGCAGGTCGAGACCATTGAACAGTCCGCGTTGCGCGGCTGGGCGCTGGGTTCGCCGCAATTTGTCGCGGAGCTGCAAAACCGTACCCAGCGCCGTGTGGTGCGCCAGCGCGCGGGACGTCCGCCGAAATTAGATAGCACCCCCTGAGCGGCTTCGCCGCTTCCCCCTCTCAACCTTCGGTGGAGGGGGACGGCAGCCTCGGTGCGGGGCGGCCCTTCCTCGCTGCCCCCTGGCTGGAGCACGCCAGTTTTCAAGCTCGGTGGTTGCGGACAGGCAGTGAATCAAAGAGATCAGCGTGTACCTGTTTTGCCGACAAGTTTTTGGAGCGCTTTTCTGCTCTTAATTTTGATGTGTCCCTTATTTAATTTCCGAAGAATTTCCTTGGTTAATAATTGAATCTGACCCTAATTATATTTTCTTGCATAGGTTCATGCTCTGTCGTACTCTCGGGCTCCCTGCGAAAATAACTGAGGATTCCGCCATGACGACGGCTGCCGAGATTTCCCATCTCCAAGAACACGGTCTGTATTCCAAGAGCAATGAGCACGATGCCTGCGGCTTGGGATTCGTCGCCCATATCAAGGGTGTCAAACGCCATGACATCGTCACCGGTGCGCTGAAGATCCTCGAGAACATCGACCACCGCGGCGCCGTCGGCGCCGACAAGCTGATGGGCGATGGCGCGGGTATCCTGATCCAGATCCCCGACCAGCTGTACCGCGAAGAAATGGCGCTGCAGGGCGTCGCGCTGCCGCCCGCGGGCGAGTACGGCGTGGGCATGATCTTCCTGCCCCAGGAACACGCTTCGCGCCTGGCCTGCGAGCAGGAGATGGAGCGCGCGATCAAGGCCGAAGGCCAGGTGCTGCTGGGCTGGCGCGATGTGCCCGTGAACCTCGACATGCCGATGTCGCCCACGGTGCGCGCCAAGGAACCCGTGCTGCGCCAGGTGTTCATCGGCCGCGGCAACGACGTGATCGTGCAGGACGCGCTCGAGCGCAAGCTGTACGTGATCCGCAAGACCGCGAGTGCCGCCATCCAGGGCCTCAAGCTCAAGCACAGCAAGGAATACTACGTTCCCAGCATGAGCAGCCGCACCGTGGTCTACAAGGGCCTGCTGCTGGCCGACCAGGTGGGCGTGTACTACAAGGACCTCGAAGACGAACGCTGCGTCTCGGCCATCGGCCTGGTGCACCAGCGCTTTTCGACCAATACCTTCCCCGAGTGGCCGCTGGCCCACCCGTACCGCTATGTCGCGCACAACGGTGAGATCAACACCGTCAAGGGCAACTACAACTGGATGCGTGCGCGCGAAGGCGTCATGGCCTCGCCGGTGCTCGCCGAAGACCTGAAGAAGCTCTATCCCATCAGCTTTGCCGACCAGTCCGATACCGCGACCTTCGACAACTGCCTGGAACTGCTGACCATGGCCGGCTACCCGATCAGCCAGGCCGTGATGATGATGATTCCCGAGCCCTGGGAACAGCACGAGTCCATGGACGAGCGCCGCCGCGCGTTCTATGAATACCACGCGGCGATGATGGAGCCCTGGGACGGCCCGGCCTCGATCGTGTTCACCGACGGCCGCCAGATCGGCGCCACGCTGGACCGCAACGGCCTGCGCCCCTCGCGCTACGTCATCACCGATGACGACCTCGTGATCCTGGGCTCCGAAGTCGGCGTGCTGCCCGTGCCCGACAGCAAGATCATCCGCAAGTGGCGTCTGCAGCCCGGCAAGATGCTGCTCATCGACCTGGAGCAGGGCCGCCTGATCGAAGACGACGAGCTCAAGGCCAACATCGTCAACACCAAGCCCTACAAGCAGTGGATCGAGAACCTGCGCATCAAGCTCGACAACGTCGGCGGCCAGGCTGCCGTGCAGCCGCCCGAAGCCGCGCTGCCGCTGCTCGAGCGCCAGCAGGCCTTTGGTTTCACGCAGGAAGACATCAAGTTCCTGCTGGCGCCGATGGCCGCCAAGGGCGAGGAGGGCGTGGGCTCGATGGGCAACGACAGCCCGCTGGCCGTGCTGTCGGACCGCAACAAGCCGCTGTACAACTACTTCCGCCAGATGTTCGCGCAGGTCACGAACCCGCCGATCGACCCGATCCGCGAAGCCATCGTGATGTCGCTGGTGTCCTTCATCGGCCCCAAGCCCAACCTGCTGGACATCAACCAGGTCAACCCGCCGATGCGCCTTGAAGTGCACCAGCCGGTGCTCGACTTCGCGGCCATGGACAAGCTGCGCAACATTGCCGAGCACACGCAGGGCAAGTTCAAGAGCGAGACCATCGACATCACCTACCCGCTCGCATGGGGCAAGCAAGGCGTCGAAGCCAAGCTGGCGTCGCTGTGCGCGCAGGCCGTCGATGCGATCCGCGGCGGCGCCAACATCCTGATCATCAGCGACCGCGGCCTGTCGGCCACCCAGGTGGCGATTCCCGCGCTGCTGGCGCTGTCGGCCATCCACCAGCACCTGGTTCGCGAAGGCCTGCGCACCACGGCCGGCCTGGTCGTCGAGACCGGCACCGCGCGTGAGATCCACCACTTCGCCGTGCTTGCCGGCTATGGCGCGGAAGCCGTGCATCCCTACCTGGCGATGGAAACGCTGCTGGCCATGGACAAGGACCTGCCGGCCGACCTGTCGGGCGAGAAGGCGGTCTACAACTACGTGAAGGCGATCGGCAAGGGCCTGGCGAAGATCATGTCCAAGATGGGCGTGAGCACCTACATGAGCTACTGCGGCGCGCAGCTGTTCGAGGCCATCGGCCTGAACACCGAAACCGTCGACAAGTACTTCACCGGCACCGCCAGCCGCATCGAAGGCATCGGCGTCTTCGAGATCGCCGAGGAAACCATTCGCAGCCACCTGGCCGCGTTCGGCGACGACCCGGTGCTTGAAACCATGCTCGAAGCCGGCGGCGAGTACGCCTGGCGCGCGCGCGGCGAGGAGCACATGTGGACGCCCGACGTGATTGCCAAGCTGCAGCACGCCACGCGTTCGAACAACTTCAGTACCTTCAAGGAATATGCCCAGCTGGTCAACGACCAGAGCCAGCGCCACATGACGCTGCGCGGCCTGTTCGAGTTCAAGTGCGAGCCGGCGCAGGCGATTGCGCTCGAGGAAGTCGAGCCCGCGGCGGAAATCGTCAAGCGCTTCGCCACCGGCGCGATGTCGCTGGGCTCGATCTCGACCGAAGCCCACGCGACGCTGGCCGTGGCCATGAACCGCATCGGCGGCAAGAGCAACACCGGCGAAGGCGGCGAGGACCCGACGCGCTACCGCAACGAACTCAAGGGCATCCCGATCAAGCAGGGCGAGACCCTGGGTTCGGTGATCGGTGCCGACCAGGTCGAAGTCGACGTCGAACTGCAGGCCGGCGATTCGCTGCGCTCGAAGATCAAGCAGGTGGCCTCGGGCCGTTTCGGCGTGACCGCCGAGTACCTGTCGTCCTCCGACCAGATCCAGATCAAGATGGCGCAGGGCGCCAAGCCCGGCGAAGGCGGCCAGCTGCCCGGCGGCAAGGTCACCGACTACATCGGCCGCATGCGCCACTCGGTGCCGGGCGTGGGCCTGATCTCGCCGCCGCCGCACCACGACATCTACTCGATCGAGGATCTGGCGCAGCTGATCCACGACCTGAAGAACGTGGCTCCGCATGCCGACATCTCGGTCAAGCTGGTGTCCGAAGTGGGCGTCGGCACCGTGGCCGCGGGCGTGGCCAAGTGCAAGAGCGACCACGTGGTGATTGCCGGCCATGATGGCGGTACGGGCGCTTCGCCGCTGTCGTCGATCAAGCATGCGGGCGGTCCCTGGGAAATCGGCCTGGCCGAAACCCAGCAGACGCTGGTGCTCAACCGCCTGCGCGGCCGTATCCGCGTGCAGGCCGACGGCCAGATGAAGACCGGCCGCGACGTCGTCATCGGCGCGCTGCTGGGCGCCGACGAGTTTGGTTTCGCCACCGCTCCGCTGGTCGTCGAAGGCTGCATCATGATGCGCAAGTGCCACCTCAACACCTGCCCGGTGGGCGTGGCCACGCAAGACCCGGTGCTGCGCAAGAAGTTCACCGGCAAGCCCGAGCATGTCGTGAACTACTTCTTCTTCATTGCCGAGGAAGTGCGCCAGATCATGGCCCAGCTGGGCATCCGCAAGTTCGACGAGATGATCGGCCGCTCCGACCTGCTCGACACCCGCAAGGGCCTGGAGCACTGGAAGGCCCAGGGCCTGGACTTCAGCCGCCTGTTCGCCCAGCCCATCGTGCCGGCCGACGTGCCGCGCTTCCATGTCGACACCCAGGACCACCTGCTGGACAAGGCGCTGGACGTCAAGCTGATCGAGCGCTGCAAGCCGGCCATCGAGAACGGCGAACCGGTGCGCCTGATGGAAGTCGCGCGCAACGTGAACCGCTCGGTGGGCGCGATGCTGTCGGGCGCCGTGACCCGCGCCCATCCCGAGGGCCTGCCGGACGACACCATTCGCATCCACTTCGAAGGCACGGGCGGCCAGTCGTTCGGCGCCTTCCTGTGCAAGGGCATCACGCTCAACGTCACCGGCGACGCCAACGACTACACCGGCAAGGGCCTGTCGGGCGGCCGCATCATCGTGCGCCCCAGCCATGCCTTCCGCGGCGCCTCGGTGGCCAACACCATCGTCGGCAACACCGTGATGTTCGGCGCGACCAGCGGCGAAGCCTTCTTCAGCGGCGTGGCCGGTGAACGCTTCGCGGTGCGCCTGTCGGGTGCGACGGCGGTGGTCGAAGGCACGGGCGACCATGGCTGCGAATACATGACCGGCGGCACCGTGGTGGTGCTGGGCAAGACCGGCCGCAACTTCGCGGCCGGCATGAGCGGCGGCGTGGCCTACGTCTATGACGAGGACGGCCTGTTCGCGCAGCGCTGCAACACCGCTTCGGTGACGCTCGAGAAGGTGCTGCCGCACAGCGAGTTCGCGGCCAGCGTGCACCCCGGCATCTGGCACCGCGGCGAGAGCGACGAGCAGCAGCTGCGCGCGCTGGTCGAAGCCCACAGCCGCTGGACCGGCTCCAAGCGTGCGCGCGACCTGCTCGACAACTGGGCGGCCGCACGTGCCAAGTTCGTCAAGGTGTTCCCGTCCGAGTACCAGCGCGCCCTGTCTGAAATCCATGAACGCAAAGCGAAGGAAGCCATTGCTGCGAAAGCAGAACTAGCTACGGAGTCCGAGCCCGTCGTTGCCATCTGAGCAGCCGACAAGCCACAGCCATTCGCCAATCATTCAAGGACAGTTTCATCATGGGAAAAGCCACCGGTTTTCTGGAGTACGAGCGCATCGAGGAGGGCTACAAGCCCGTTGCCGAGCGCCTGAAGAACTACAAGGAGTTCGTCATTGCCCTCACGCCCGAGCAGGCGCAGGTGCAGGGCGCACGCTGCATGGACTGCGGCACGCCGTTTTGCAACAACGGCTGCCCGGTCAACAACATCATTCCGGATTTCAATGATCTGGTGTACCGCGACGACTGGGCCAACGCGATCAAGGTGCTGCACAGCACCAACAACTTCCCCGAGTTCACGGGCCGCATCTGCCCCGCGCCCTGCGAGGCCGCCTGCGTCGTGAACATCAACGATGCGCCGATCGGCATCAAGAGCATCGAGCACGCGATCATCGACCGCGCCTGGGCCGAAGGCTGGGTCAAGCCCATGCCCGCGGCCGTCAAGACCGGCAAGACCGTGGCCGTCATCGGCGCCGGCCCCGCCGGCATGGCCGCGGCCCAGCAGCTGGCACGCGCCGGCCACAGCGTGACGCTGTTCGAGAAGAACGACCGCATCGGCGGCCTGCTGCGCTACGGCATTCCCGACTTCAAGATGGAGAAGTCGCACATCGACCTGCGCGCCAAGCAGCTCGAAGCCGAAGGCGTGGTCATCCGCACCGGCGTGCTGGTGGCGGGACCCGAAGGCCTGGGCAAGGGCTCCAAGGTCACCAACTGGGCCAAGGAAACCGTGTCGCCCGAGCAACTGATGGCCGAGTTCGACGCCGTGCTGCTGTCGGGCGGTGCCGAGCAGTCGCGCGACCTGCCCGTGCCGGGCCGCGAACTCAACGGCGTGCACTTCGCCATGGAGTTCCTGCCCCAGCAGAACAAGGTCAACGCCGGCGACAAGCTCAAGAACCAGATCCGCGCCGACGGCAAGACCGTGATCGTGATCGGCGGCGGCGACACCGGCAGCGACTGCGTGGGCACTTCCAACCGCCATGGCGCGGTCAGCGTGACCCAGTTCGAGCTGATGCCCATGCCGCCCGAGCACGAAGACAAGCCGCTGGTCTGGCCCTACTGGCCCTACAAGCTGCGCACCTCGTCGAGCCATGAGGAAGGCTGCGAGCGCGAGTTCGCGATTGCCACCAAGGAATTCATCGGCGAGAAGGGCCAGCTCACGGGCGTCAAGACCGTGCGCCTCGAATGGAAGGACGGCAAGATGGCCGAGGTTCCCGGTTCGGAGCAGATCCTCAAGGCCGACCTGGTGTTCCTTGCCATGGGTTTCGTGAGCCCGGTGGCGTCGATCCTCGAAGCCTTTGGCGTCGACAAGGACCAGCGCGGCAACGCCAAGGCCACGACCGATGCGGCCGTGGGCTACGCGACCAGCGTGCCCAAGCTGTTTGCCGCGGGCGACATGCGCCGCGGCCAGTCGCTGGTGGTCTGGGCCATCCGCGAAGGCCGCCAGGCGGCGCGCGCGGTCGATGCCTTCCTGATGGGCAAGAGCGCGCTGCCGCGTTGAGCTGTTTTGAACAGTTTAAGGCGTCTCTTCGGGACGCCCTTTTTTTGTCACCGTGTGCTTTTGCTGAGGGCGGAGGCCGGGTCTCGGCCCGGCAGCCGAGTTCATTTTCTTGTACGCACAAGAAAACGAACCAAAAGAAAGCGGCCCTGCTGTCTGCGACCCTGCGCTTCGCTCCGGGCAACCTGCCGTGCTCGGTCCCGGGCTGCACCGCAGAACTCGCTACGCGGCTGCGGCTAGGCGCCCCCGCCGCTCCGCTCGAACAACTGCGGTGAGTCAGTTTACGAAGCAGGTGTGTCCTACGGCACACCTGCCAGCCCGGGCCCTGCGCGCGGCAGGCGCAGCCAGAAGGGCGGGGCCGGGATAGCTTCTTTGTGGCGCGAGCGACGATGAACTTTTCCTAGCGCAGAAGCTGCAGGCGCGGGATGGCATGTTCTTCGCACCAGACCACGGCGTTCTGCTCGTAGAGACGGCCCCATTCACCTGCGGTTTTTTCGTTCATGTTTTCGACGAAGCAGCCGACTTCGGATGGCCAGGCGTTTTCAGGGTGCTTGCCCACTGCGCGTACCCATTTCCAGCCGGCTTGTTGCAGCGCCTGCTCCAGCCCGGCCTGGCGCGCCTGGTTGTCGGCATCGGACAAAGGCTGGCTATAGGGGTTCCAGGCGGTGATCAGACAGCCGGATTCGATTCCGCGCTGCTGGAAATACGCGGCCAGCGCAGCGCTGGGTGCGTCGACATGCAGCACGAAGTCGGGCCCGGCATGCACGATGTAGTCGGTCTCGCGGTAGGCCTGGAGCAGGGCGGGCGAAATGCTGGAAGAGGCAGATGTGGTCATGGCGTCACGAAAGTCAGGGTAAACCAGAGGCCGATTTGCAAGACCGGCATGCGTTTCCGGGCGGTCTGGGCGACAATAGCCGTCTTCACTGCAGGCCGGCGCGCTGAGCGCATCCTTGGTCGGCCTGCCCTTGTTTCCTCATCTGTACCGCCATGAAAAAACGTAACCTCGTCGCAATGCTGGCCCTGAGCGCCATTTTGGCTGCCTGTGGCAAGAACGAGCCGGCCAAGCCCGTTGCCACCGATGCACCGGCGCCCGCCGCCGCCGTGACCAAGGTGGTCGTGGGCCTGGACGACAATTTCCCGCCCATGGGATTTCGCGACGAGAAGAACGAACTGGTCGGCTTCGACATCGACCTGGCGCGCGAAGCCGGCAAGCGCATGGCCGTCGACATGGAGTTCAAGCCCATCGACTGGAGCGCCAAGGAAGCCGAGCTCGCGGGCAAGCGCGTCGACATGCTGTGGAACGGCCTGACCATCACCGAGCAGCGCAAGGAAAAGATCGCGTTCTCCGCGCCCTACATGGAGAACCACCAGATCATCGTGGTGCTGGCCAATGGCGCGATCAAGACCAAGGCCGATCTGGCCGGCAAGGTCGTGGGCGCGCAGGACGGCAGCTCGGCCGTCGACGCGATCAAGAAGGACGAGGCCGTGGCCGCGAGCTTCAAGCAGCTCAAGACCTTCGGCGACAACATCACCGCGCTGATGGACCTGTCCGCAGGCCGCCTCGATGCCGTGGTGGTCGATGAGGTCGTGGGCCGCTTCCACGTCGCCAAGAAGGCCGAGGAGTACCGCGTGCTCGACGAGAACTTCGGCGTCGAGGAATACGGCGTGGGCCTGCGCAAGGAAGATGCGGACCTGCTGGCACGGCTCGAATCGGCCATGGCCGACATGAAGAAGGACGGCAAGGCCGCCGAAATTGCCACCAAGTGGTTTGGCAAGGACATCATCAAGTAAGCGGACCGTCCAAAGCTTCGCACCGGCTGCGCCGTCACAGGCCTGCCGGTGTTTTGCGTTTCTGGACCACAAGGCAATCGCATGGAATACGTTCTCTCACTGCTGGGGCCCCTGTCCCAGGGAGCGCTGGTCACCCTCAAGCTGTTCGTGATCACGCTGGCGCTGGCAGTGCCGCTCGGGCTGGCGCTGGCGCTGGTGCGCGTGTCGCGCTTCCGTGCGCTCGCGCGCCTGGTCGGCGGCTACATCTGGCTGATGCGCGGCACGCCGCTGATGCTGCAGATGCTGTTCATCTACTTCGCGCTGCCCTTCGTGCCGGTGGTCGGCGTGCGCTTCGACGATTTTCCTGCGGCCGTCGTGGCCTTCGCGCTCAATTACGCCGCCTATTTCGCCGAGATCTTCCGCGCCGGCATCCAGTCGATCGACCGCGGCCAGTACGAGGGCGCCAAGGTGCTGGGCCTGAGCTACGGCCAGACCATGCGCCGCATCGTGCTGCCGCAGATCTGGCCGCGCATCCTGCCGCCGCTGAGCAACGAGACCATCACCCTGGTCAAGGACACTTCGCTGATCTACGTGCTGGCGCTCAACGACCTGCTGCGCGCGGCGCGCGGCATCGTGCAGCGCGACTTCACGACCACGCCGTTCATCGTGGCTGCGTGCTTTTATCTCGTCATGACCCTGGTGCTGACCTGGGGCTTCCAGTACCTGGAGAAACGCTATGCCAAATACGATGCCTGAAGCGTTGCCGGAAAGCCGCGAGGTGATGATCAGCGCGCAGGACATCTGCAAGGCCTTCAACGGCCAGCCGGTGCTGCGCAAGGTCTCGCTGGACCTGATGCGCGGCGAGGTCGTGGCCGTGATCGGCCCCTCGGGCTCGGGCAAGAGCACCCTTCTGCGCTGCCTCAACCACCTCGAGACCATCGACAGCGGCCAGCTGCTGATCGAGGGCGAGGTGCTGGCCGAGACCAATGCCGCGGGTGTGTGCAGCTATGTGCCCGAAGCGCAGATCCGCCGCATCGGCCGCAAGATGGGCATGGTGTTCCAGTCGTTCAACCTGTTTCCTCACCTCACGGTGCTGGAGAACGTGATCGAGGCGCCGATGGTCGTCAAGGGCCTGGCGCGCGCCCAGATCGTGCCGCGCGCCGAGGCGCTGCTGGCCAAGGTCGGCCTGTTGGAAAAGCGCAACAGCTACCCGGCACGCCTGTCGGGCGGTCAGAAGCAGCGCGTGGCGATTGCGCGCGCGCTGGCGATGGAGCCCGACATCCTGCTGTTCGACGAGCCCACCTCGGCGCTCGATCCCGAGCTCACGGGCGAGGTGCTGCGCACCATGCGCGAACTTGCGCAGGAAAAGATGACCATGCTGGTCGTGACGCATGAAATGGGCTTTGCACGCGAGGTCGCCAACCGCGTGGCGTTCATGGACCGGGGCGAATTGATCGAGTCGGGTCCGGCTGCGGAATTCTTTGCGCAACCAAAACACGCACGCACGCAGGCGTTTCTGCACAATATGCTTTGACCTCGGTACCGGCTTGGGTGGAGCCTGTCCATGCCGGTACGCTGCCGGGGTTTGTGTCAGCAAACATACACGAATGTATGTAATCGTTTAAAATCCAACCCGTGAAGCATTTTCCCCTTTCCCTGTAGGAGCCGAAGGTCGATGACAGTCCCCGCGCCCCTGGTTGAACTGCGCAACGTAACTTTTGGTTATGGCGAGCGGGTGATCCTGCGCGACCTCAGCTTGCAGATTCCGCGCGGCAAGGTCACGGCGCTGATGGGCGCCTCCGGTGGCGGCAAGACCACGGTGCTGCGCCTGATCGGCGGGCAGCAGCGCGCCCAGCAGGGACAGGTGCTGTTCGATGGCCAGGACGTGGGCCGCATGACCCAGAACCAGCTCTACCAGGCGCGCCGGCGCATGGGCATGCTGTTCCAGTTCGGTGCGTTGTTCACCGACATGAGCGTGTTCGACAACGTTGCCTTTCCCCTGCGCGAGCACACCGACCTGCCCGAGGACCTGGTGCGCGACATCGTGCTGATGAAGCTCAACGCGGTGGGCCTGCGCGGCGCGCGCGCCCTCAAGCCCAGCGAGATCTCGGGCGGCATGGCGCGGCGCGTGGCCCTGGCGCGCGCGATCGCGCTCGATCCCGAACTGATCATGTATGACGAGCCGTTTGCGGGGCTCGATCCGATTGCCCTGGGCACGGCCGCGCAACTGATCCGCCAGCTCAATGACGCCATGGGGCTGACCACGGTGCTGGTATCGCACGATGTGGTGGAAACCTTCCAGGTGGCCGACCATGTGATCATCCTGGGCCCGGCCTGCGTGGCCGCGCAGGGCACGCCAGCCGAGGTGCTGGCCAGCACCGATCCGCTGGTCGAGCAATTCGTGCATGCGCGGGCCACGGGGCCGGTGCCTTTCCATTACCCCGGGCCCGACGCGGCCCAGGATTTCGGCCCGGGAGCGCGCCTGTGAACCGTCTGCATCCTGCCCGCATCGGCCGCGCCGCGCGCGAACATTGCGCCGCCATCGGCCGGGCCGCGCGCCTGCTGCTGCAGCTGTTCCTGCTGCTGGGCGCTGCGCTGCGCCGGCCGCGCCTGATGGGCGACCAGATCCATTTCCTGGGCAATTATTCGCTGGCCATCATTGGCGTGTCGGGCCTGTTCGTCGGCTTCGTGCTGGGGCTGCAAGGCTATTACACGCTGCAGCGCTACGGTGCCTCCGAGGCGCTGGGCCTGCTGGTGGCGCTGTCGCTGGTGCGCGAACTCGGTCCGGTGGTCACGGCGCTGCTGTTTGCGGGCCGCGCGGGCACGGCGCTCACGGCGGAGATCGGCTTGATGAAGGCCGGCGAGCAGCTCAGCGCGATGGAAATGATGGCTGTCGACCCGGTGCGCCGGATCCTCGCGCCGCGCTTTTGGGCCGGCGTGATCGTCATGCCGCTGCTGGCCGCGGTGTTCAGTGCCGTCGGCGTGATCGGCGGCTGGATCGTGGGCGTGCTGATGATCGGCGTGGACGGCGGCGCGTTCTGGGGCCAGATGCAGCAGGGCGTCGACTGGTGGGCCGACCTGGGCAACGGCGTGATCAAGAGCGTGGTGTTCGGTGTGGCCGTGACCTTTGTCGCGCTGCTCCAGGGCTACCTGGCGAAACCGACGCCCGAAGGCGTTTCCCGCGCGACAACGCGCACCGTGGTCATGGCCTCGCTGGCCATCCTGGGGCTGGACTTCCTGCTCACGGCCACGATGTTCAGTATTTGATGCTCCCACCAGGTGGGTGAGAGGAAAAAGTCATGCAGCAATCGAAAAGTGACGTGTGGGTGGGCCTGTTTGTACTGCTGGGCGCAGCCGCACTGGTGTTCCTGGCCCTGCAGTCGGCCAACCTGCTGAGCCTGAGCTTCCAGCAGACCTATGATGTGACGGCACGGTTCGACAACATCGGCGGGCTCAAGCCCAAGGCCGCGGTGCGCAGCGCCGGCGTGGTCGTGGGCCGCGTGCAGGCCATCACCTTTGACGACACGACCTTCCAGGCCAATGTCCACATGGCGCTGGAAAAGCGCTACAGCTTTCCCAAGGACAGCTCGCTGAAGATCCTGACCACCGGCCTGCTCGGCGACCAGTACATCGGCATCGAGGCCGGTGCGGATGAAGCCAACCTGGCGCCTGGCGACCGGATCGTCGCCACGCAATCGGCCGTGGTGCTGGAAAACCTCATCGGGCAATTCCTCTACAACAAGGCGGAAGAGGGTGGCACCAGCGCGCCTGCACCGGAAAAACAATGAATTTCACATCCCTGGCGGGCGCGTCCCGCACCCCGGCGTCCATCGCCCTGGCGCTGACGCTGGCACTTGCCGGCTGTGCCACCACGGCGCAGCCGCAGCCCATGGGCGAAGCGGCCACCGAAACGGCTGGCACTGCTGCGCCTGCGGCGGCCAATCCCGCCGACCCGTTCGAGTCTTTCAACCGCAGCATCTACAGCTTCAACACGGCGGTGGACGATGCCGTGGTCAAGCCCGTGGCCACGCTCTACCGCGACATCACGCCGGCCGTTGCGCGCGAAGGCGTGGGCAATTTCTTCGCCAACCTGAGCGATGCCTGGTCGTTCCTCAACAACCTGGCCCAGGCCAAGGGCGAGGGCGCGTACTACAGCATCGTGCGCTTCACCGTGAACACGGTGTTCGGCATTGGCGGGCTGTTCGACGTCGCCTCGGAAATGGGCGTGCCGCGCAGCACGCAGGATTTCGGCCTGACGCTGGGCCGCTGGGGCGTGCCTTCCGGCCCCTACCTGGTGCTGCCGGTGCTGGGCCCCTCGACGGTGCGCGACGCCGCGGCGCTGCCCGTGGACGTCAAGGGCAACCCGCTGGGCTACATGGACGATGTGAGCGCACGCAACAGCCTGGCCGTGCTGGGCCTGGTGGACAAGCGCGCGCGGCTGCTGCAAGCCGGCGACATGCTCGATGCCGTGGCGCTCGACAAGTACAGCCTCACGCGCGACGTCTACCTGCAGCTGCGCCAGCAGCGTGCGCAGGGCGCCGACAGCGGCTATTCGGAAGATTTTTCCGAAGACGACGATGCCGGCATGCTGCCGCCCGAAGAGTAAGGACGGCTTGCATCCGCTTGCATCCGCTTGCAACCCTTGACATGCGCGTCATCATCCCCGGCGCGCGCTGAAGCACAATCGAAGCCGACCAGGTCTATCCGGCCTGCGCTTCAAAAAGGAAAAAGACGATGATGAATCGACGTATCTGGGCAGCCACCGCTGCCGCCTGGCTGGCCCTTTCGGCAGGCCTGCCGATGACGGCCGCGGCTGCCGAGGAAACGCCCGACGCGTTGGTCAAGCGGGTCTCGGCCGACGTGCTCGAGACCATCCGCAAGGACCCTTCGCTCAAGACCGGCGATGTGGCGCGCATTGGCGCGCTGGTCGACAAGATGGTCATGCCGCATGTGAACTTCCAGCGCATGACGGCCGCCGCCGTGGGCCCGCAGTGGCGCCAGGCCACGCCCGAGCAAAAGCAGCGCCTGCAGGCCGAGTTCAAGTCCTTGCTGATCCGCACCTATGCGGGCGCGGTGGCCCAGGTCAACGACCAGACCGTGGTCGTGAAACCGATGCGCGCGGCCGCGGGCGACAAGGACGTGCTGGTGCGCACCGAAGTGCGCGGCAAGGGCGACCCGATCCAGCTCGACTACCGCCTCGAGCAGAGCGCGGATGGCGCCTGGCGCATCTACAACCTGAACGTGCTGGGCGTGTGGCTGGTCGAGACCTACCGCAGCCAGTTCGCGCAGGAAGTCAATGCGCGCGGCATCGACGGCCTGATCCAGGCCCTGTCTTCGCGCAACAAGGGTTGAGGCGCAGCGCCATGGCCGACGCAAGCCTGCAACTGCCCGCGCAGCTGACGCATGCCCAGGCCGGCGCCTGCGCGCAGGCACTGGCGGCGCAGGTCGCCGCTGCCACCCACGCCCGGGTGGAGATCGATGCCTCGCCGCTGCGCGACTTCGATTCCTCGGCGCTGGCCGTGCTGCTGGCGTGCCGGCGTGCGGCGCTGTCCGCGGGCAAGTCGCTGGCCGTGACCGGGCTGCCCGCCGGGCTGCAATCGATTGCCACGCTGTATGGCGTGCGCGCCCTGCTCGAGTCCGGGGCCGGCACGCAGCCTGCGTGAGGCAGGTGGCCGCGCCCGGCTTTAGCGGGCGCCGGCAGCGCACATTGCGGGGCCGGGCTTAAAATGCCAAGTTCCCATGCCCGCTGTCTCATTCCAATCCATCTCCAAGACCTACCGCACGCCCAAGGGCGTGTTCCGGGCCCTCAATGACGTCAACCTGGACATCGAGGAGGGCGAGTTCTTCGGACTGCTCGGCCCCAACGGTGCCGGCAAGACCACGCTGATCAGCATCCTCGCGGGCCTGGCGCGCGCCGATGGCGGCCGCGTGCTGGTGCAGGGCAGCGACGTGCAGGCCGATTACGCCGAGGCGCGGCGCAAGCTGGGGATCGTGCCGCAGGAACTGGTGTTCGATCCGTTCTTCAACGTGCGCGAGGCGCTGCGTTTCCAGTCGGGCTATTTCGGCGTCAAGCACAACGATGCCTGGATCGACGAGTTGCTGCACAGCCTGGGCCTGAGCGACAAGGCCGAATCCAACATGCGCCAGCTGTCGGGCGGCATGAAGCGCCGCGTGCTGGTGGCGCAGGCGCTGGTGCACAAGCCGCCGATCATCGTGCTGGACGAACCCACGGCCGGCGTCGACGTGGAATTGCGCCAGACACTCTGGCATTTCATTGCCAAGCTCAACAAGCAGGGCCACACGGTGCTGCTCACCACTCATTACCTCGAAGAAGCCGAAGCGCTGTGCAGCCGCGTCGCCATGCTCAAGCAAGGCGAGATCGTGCGCCTGTCGAGCATGTCCGATCTGCTCAAGTCGGCTTCGGCCAACGTGCTGCAGTTCAAGACCAACCACCCGCTGCCCGAACACCTGCGCACGCTGGCGCGCGTCACCGGGCGCATCGTGCAGATCCCCGCGCATGACGCGGGCGACATCGAGGGCTACCTGTCCGCGCTGCGCGAAGCCGGCGTGGCCGTCGAAGACATGGAAATCCGCCGCGCCGACCTCGAAGACGTGTTCCTCAACATCATGGGCGAAGCCCGGACAGCTACCGGGAGCGTCGCATGAGAGGCTGGCAGACCCTGTTCTACAAGGAAGTGCTGCGTTTCTGGAAGGTCAGCTTCCAGACCGTGGCGGCGCCGGTGCTGACCTCGGTGCTCTACCTGCTGGTGTTCGGCCATGTGCTCGACGGCCGGGTGCTGGTCTATGACCGCATCAGCTACACCGCGTTCCTGATTCCCGGCCTGGTGATGATGAGCGTGCTGCAGAATTCGTTTGCCAACAGCTCGTCGAGCATCGTGCAGAGCAAGATCATGGGCTCGATGGTGTTCATCCTGCTCACGCCGCTGTCGCACTGGGCCTGGTTCACGGCCTATGTCGGCTCGTCGGTGCTGCGCGGGCTGCTGGTCGGCCTGGGGGTCTTCATCGTCACGCTGTTCTTTGCCGTGCCGGAATTCGCCGCGCCGCTGTGGATCCTGGTGTTCGTGGTGCTGGGCGCGGCGCTGCTCGGCACGCTGGGGGTCATTGCCGGGCTCTGGGCCGACAAGTTCGACCAGATGGCGGCGTTCCAGAACTTCCTGATCATGCCCATGACCTTCCTGTCGGGCGTGTTCTACTCCATCCACTCGCTGCCGCCGTTCTGGCAGACCGTGAGCCATATGAACCCGTTCTTCTACATGATCGACGGCTTCCGCTACGGTTTCTTCGGACAGAGCGACGTCTCGCCCTGGATCAGCCTGGCCATCGTCGGCGGCGCCTGGCTGGCCGTGAGCGCGCTGGCCATCCACTTGCTGCGCACCGGCTACAAGATCCGCCATTGAGTCGCCATGGCGCGCCTTCCCTGCAATCCTTTCCCGGCGCCGGCCATTTGTGCGGCGCCAACCCTGACATGACTGCCGACCAACTCAAAGCCATCATCGGCGCGGGCCTGCCCTGCGAATACCTCGAACTCGAAGGCGACGGACGCCACTGGTTTGCGACCATCGTCTCCGCCAGCTTCGAGGGCCAGCGCCTGGTGCAGCGCCAGCGCCTGGTCTATGCGACGCTGGGCAACAAGATGCACACCGACGAGGTGCATGCCCTGTCGATGAAGACCTTCAGCCCGGCCGAGTGGGCCAACCGCGCCTGAGCGCTGCGGGTCATGCCCTTGCGGCCGTTTTAACCTTTTTTTGGGCTTACCAGCCATGGACAAACTCTTGATTCGCGGCGGTCATCCGCTGCACGGCGAGGTCACGATTTCCGGCGCCAAGAATGCCGCCCTGCCTGACCTGTGCGCCGCGCTGCTCACGGCCGAACCGGTGGTGCTGCGCAATGTGCCGCGGCTGCAGGATGTCGCGACCATGCTCCAGCTGATCCGCAACATGGGCGTCGAAGCCGAGCATGCGTCCGACGGCTCGGTGCGCATCGATGCCAGCCGCCTGTCGACTCCCGAGGCGCCGTACGAGCTGGTCAAGACCATGCGCGCCTCGGTGCTCGCGCTGGGCCCGCTGCTGGCACGCTTCGGCGAAGCCACGGTGTCGCTGCCCGGCGGCTGCGCCATCGGTTCGCGCCCGGTCGAGCAGCACATCAAGGGCCTGCAGGCCATGGGCGCGCAGATCGTCGTCGAGCATGGCTACATGATCGCCCGGCTGCCCGAAGGCCGCACGCGCCTGCAAGGCACGCGCATCACGACCGACATGGTCACCGTGACCGGCACCGAGAACTTCCTGATGGCCGCGGCGCTGGCCGAAGGCGAGACGGTGCTCGAGAACGCGGCCATGGAGCCGGAGATCGTCGATCTGGCCGAGATGCTGATCAAGATGGGCGCGCGCATCGAAGGCCACGGCACGAGCCGCATCACCATCCAGGGCGTGGAGCGCCTGCATGGCTGCGACCACCAGGTGGTGGCCGACCGCATCGAAGCCGGCACCTTCCTGTGCGCCGTCGCGGCCACGGGCGGCGATGTCGTGCTGCGCCATGCGCGTGCCGACCATCTGGGCGCGGTGCTCGACAAGCTGCGCGACGCGGGCGTGCAGATCGAGGCGGTGGAGGGTGGCCTGCGCGTGAAGTCCGCGGGCCGGCTCAAGGGCCAGAGCTTCCGCACGACCGAATACCCGGGTTTTCCGACCGACATGCAGGCGCAGTTCATGGCGCTCAACGTGATCTCGCGCGGCGCGGTATCGGTGACCGAGACGATTTTCGAGAACCGCTTCATGCACGTCAACGAACTGGTGCGCCTGGGCGCGAAGATCCAGATCGACGGCAAGGTGGCCATGGTCGAAGGCGTCGAGCGCCTGTCGGGCGCCACCGTGATGGCCACCGACCTGCGCGCGTCCGCGAGCCTGGTGATTGCGGGCCTGGTGGCGACGGGCGAGACCGTGGTCGACCGCATCTACCACCTCGACCGCGGCTACGACTGCATGGAAGCCAAGCTGCGCGCGATCGGCGCCGATATTGAAAGAATCTGATGATTACCCTTGCCCTGTCCAAAGGCCGCATCTTTGAAGAAACCCTTCCGCTGCTGGCGGCCGCCGGCATCGAGGTGCTGGAAGACCCGGAAAAGACGCGCAAGCTGATCCTGCCGACCAACCAGCCCGACCTGCGCGTGGTGCTGGTGCGCGCCACCGACGTGCCGACCTACGTGCAGTACGGCGGCGCCGACCTGGGCGTGACCGGCAAGGACACGCTGATCGAGCATGGCGCCGAAGGCCTGTACCAGCCGCTGGACCTGCAGATCGCGCAGTGCCGCGTGAGCGTGGCGGTGCGCGCCGATTTCGACTACGCCCATGCCATGACGCAGGGCTCGCGCCTCAAGGTCGCGACCAAGTACACCGCCATCGCGCGCGACTTCTTCGCCAGCAAGGGCGTGCACGTCGACATGATCAAGCTCTACGGCAGCATGGAACTGGCGCCGCTCACCGGCCTGGCCGATGCCATCGTCGATCTGGTGTCCACGGGCAATACGCTCAAGGCCAACCAGCTGGTCGAGGTCGAGCGCATCATGGACATCAGCTCGCACCTGGTCGTGAACCAGGCCGCGCTCAAGCTCAAGCAGGCGCCGATGCGCCGCCTGATCGACGTGTTCGCACGCGCCACGCAGGCCAAGGCCTGAATCCCACGCCCTCCACCGTTGCCTGAAGCCGCCCACATGAAAGCCACGCCTCTTCGCCTGCGCACCGACAGCGCCGATTTTGAAACCGCCTTCCAGGCCCGCCTGCATTGGTCGGCCGACACCGATGCGGCCATCGAGCAGCGCGTGGCCGACATCCTGGCCGACGTGCAGCAGCGCGGCGACGCCGCGGTGCTCGAGTACACGCAGCGTTTCGACGGCCTCGCCGCCACCGAGATGCACGCGCTGGAGCTCACCGCCGCCGAACTCAAGGCTGCATTCGACGGCCTGCCAGACGTCCAGCGCCAGGCGCTGCAAGCGGCGGCCGAACGCGTGCGCCGCTACCACGAGGCGCAGAAGAAGGCCAGCGGCGAGAGCTGGAGCTACCGCGACGAGGACGGCACGCTGCTGGGCCAGAAGGTCACGCCGCTGGACCGCGTGGGCATCTACGTGCCCGGCGGCAAGGCCGCCTATCCCTCCAGCGTGCTGATGAACGCGATTCCCGCGCAGGTCGCCGGTGTCGGCGAGATCATCATGGTCGTGCCCACGCCCCAGGGCGCGAAGAACGCGCTGGTGCTGGCCGCGGCGCATGTGGCTGGCGTGCACCGCGCGTTCACGATTGGCGGCGCGCAGGCCGTGGCCGCGCTGGCCTACGGCACGCAGACCGTGCCCAAGGTCGACAAGATCACCGGCCCGGGCAATGCGTATGTGGCCAGCGCCAAGAAGCGCGTGTTCGGCACGGTGGGTATCGACATGATTGCCGGGCCCTCGGAAATCCTGGTGCTGGCCGATGGCAGCACGCCCGCCGAATGGGTCGCCATGGACTTGTTCAGCCAGGCCGAGCACGATGAACTCGCGCAAAGCATCCTGCTGAGCCCCGACGCCGCCTACCTCGATGCCGTGCAGCGCGAGATCGACCGCCTGCTGCCCGAGATGCCGCGCGCCGGGATCATTGCCAAGAGCCTCAACGACCGCGGCGCGCTGATCCTCACGCGCGACATGGAAGAAGCCTGCGCGATCAGCAACCGCATCGCGCCCGAGCACTTGGAAGTCTCGAGCCAGGACCCGCAGCGCTGGGAGCCGCTGCTGCGCCACGCGGGCGCGATCTTCCTCGGCGCCTATACCAGCGAATCGCTGGGCGACTACTGCGCCGGTCCCAACCACGTGCTGCCGACCAGCGGCACGGCGCGCTTTTCCTCGCCGCTGGGCGTCTATGACTTCCAGAAGCGCTCGAGCCTGATCGAGGTCAGCAAGGCCGGCGCGCAGACCCTGGGGCGGATCGCCTCGGTGCTGGCGCATGGCGAAGGCTTGCAGGGGCATGCCCGCGCCGCCGAGATGCGCTTGAAGGATTGAGGCAAAGCTGGCACAGGACTCGTGTAACACGAACTTCGTGTCACACGAATCTCGTGTAAAATCACGTCCATGAAAAACGTGACCATTACCGTGGACGACAATGTGCTGGAATGGGCGCGTGTCGAAGCCGCGCGGCGTGGCACCAGCGTGTCGCGCATGGTCGGAGACTTCCTGGCCGAGATGCAGCGCCGCGAGGACGCTTATGAACGCGCCTACTTGGCGTGGCGCACCGATGAGCGCACCTGGCAGGCCGGTCCGGCCAAGGAGGCCGCGCGCAGCGTGTGCCTGGCGCGCACGGGCGCCGGAGAACGCGCATGAGCCGCGCCAATGCCTTGCGCCAGCCGGTGTTCGTCGATACCTCGGTGCTGGTCAGCGCCGAGAATGCCGCCGATCCTTCCCACGAAGCCGTGCTCGGCTGGCTCGACCGGCTGTGGCGCGAGCGCCTCGGGCGCGTGAGCTCGCAGGGGCTGGCCGAGTTCTATGAAGCCGTGACCGGCGCCGAGCCGCGGCCCATGTCGCAAGGCGATGCGCGCGCCGCGATCCGCCGCTACAACACCTGGACGCCGTGGCAGATCGATGCCGCGACGCTCGAAACCGCCTGGGCCGTCGAGGCCCGCCACCAGCTGGCCTGGGGCGACTGCCTGGCGCTGGCCGCGGCCCAGCACAGCGGCTGCGAGAGCCTGCTGTCGCTGCAGCTGCCGCACGGCGCGCAGTTTGGCGGCGTGCAGATCATTCATCCCGGCCGCCAGCCTCTTGCGGATGCGCCCGGGACACAGGACTGAAGACCAATGACAGAACCCGAGAACCTGGCGCGTGCACTGCAGCGCATCCGTCCCGACGTGCGTGCCATGCATGCCTATGTGGTGCAGCCCGCGGGCGGCATGCTCAAGATGGACGCGATGGAAAATCCGTTTGGCTTGCCGCCGCAGTTGCAGGCCGCGCTGGGCGCGCGCCTCGGGGCGCTGGCGCTCAACCGCTATCCCGGCGAGCGGCTCGAAGACCTCAAGCAGGCACTGATGCAGTACGCGGGCGCGCCCGCGGGCTCGGCCATCGTGCTGGGCAATGGCTCCGATGAGCTGATCTCGCTGCTGGCCCTGGCCTGCGCCCAGGCCGGCGCGGGCCAGCGTGCCAAGCTGCTCGCGCCCATGCCCGGCTTCGTGATGTACCCGATGAGCGCCCAGCTCCAGGGCCTGGACTTCGTCAATGTGTCGCTGACGGCCGATTTCGAGCTGGACGAAGCCGCGATGCTGGCGGCCATTGCCGAGCACCGCCCGGCCATCACCTATCTGGCCTATCCCAACAATCCCACGGCCACGCTCTGGGACGAAGCCGTGGTGCAGCGCGTGATCGACGCCGTGGGCGCGCAGGGCGGCATCGTGGTCATGGACGAGGCCTACCAGCCGTTTGCAAGCCGCAGCTGGCTCGCGCGCATGCAGGCCGAGCCGGCACGCAACGCCCATGTGCTGCTGATGCGCACGCTCAGCAAGTTCGGCCTGGCCGGTGTGCGCCTGGGCTACCTGATCGGCCCGGCCGCGCTGGTCGGCGAGATCGAGAAGGTGCGCCCGCCCTACAACGTGAGCGTGCTCAACTGCGAGGCCGCGCTGTTCGCGCTCGAGCATGCCGAGGTGTTTGCCGCCCAAGCCGCCGAGCTGCGCGCCGCGCGCAGCGAACTGCTGGCCGCGCTGCGCCGCATGCCCGGCGTGCTCAAGGTCTGGGACAGTGAAGCCAACATGGTGCTGATCCGCGTGGCCGACCCGGCTGCCGCCCATGCGGGCATGAAGGCCCGCGGCGTGCTGGTGAAGAATGTCGCGGCCCTGCATCCCCTGCTGGCCCAATGTTTGCGTCTGACCGTTGGCAGCTCGGCCGACAATGCCCTTATGCTTGCCGCACTGGAAGCTTCGATATGACCTCCTCCGCCCTCATTCCCTCCACCTCCGGCGCGCCGCGCGTGGCCGAAGTCAGCCGCAACACGGCCGAGACCCGCATCAGCGTGCGCATCAACCTCGATGGCACGGGCCAGAACCAGCTCAGCAGCGGCATTGGCTTTCTCGACCACATGCTCGAGCAGATCGCGCGCCACGGCCTGATCGACATGGACGTGCAGTGCGAAGGCGACCTGCATATCGACGGCCACCACACGGTCGAGGACATCGGCATCACGCTGGGCCAGGCCTTTGCGCGTGCCGTTGGCGACAAGAAGGGCCTGCGCCGCTACGGCCACGCCTATGTGCCGCTCGATGAGGCGCTGTCGCGCGTGGTCATCGACTTCTCGGGCCGCCCGGGCCTGCACATGGATGTGAAGTTCACCGCCGGGCGCATCGGCCAGCTCGATACGCAACTGGTCTACGAATTCTTCCAGGGCTTCGTGAACCACGCCGGCATGACGCTGCACATCGACAACCTCAAGGGCTTCAACGCCCACCACCAGTGCGAATCGGTGTTCAAGGCCTTTGCGCGTGCGCTGCGCGCGGCGCTGGAGATCGATCCGCGCGCCGCGACTTCCATTCCTTCGACCAAGGGTTCGCTGTGAACAAGGCCATCCAAGCCAAGACCGTTGCCGTGGTCGACTACGGCATGGGCAATCTGCGCTCGGTGTCGCAGGCGGTGAAGGCCGCCGCGCAGGATACCGGCTGGCAGGTCGTGGTGACCGCCGATCCCGACGTGGTGCGCGCCGCCGACCGCGTGGTGTTGCCCGGCCAGGGCGCGATGCCCGACTGCATGCGCGAGCTGCGCAGCTCGGGCCTGCAGGAGCCGGTACTCGAAGCCGCGCGCAGCAAGCCGCTGTTCGGCGTGTGCGTCGGCATGCAGATGCTGCTCGACCACAGCGAGGAGGGCGATACGCCCGGCCTGGGCTTGATTCCGGGCGTGGTGCGCAAGTTCCAGCTCGAAGGCCGGAGCCAGCCCGACGGCAGCCGTTTCAAGGTGCCGCAGATGGGCTGGAACCAGGTCCAGCAAAGCCAGCCGCATCCGGTCTGGCAGGGCGTGCCCGATGGCAGCTTCTTCTATTTCGTGCACAGCTTCTATGCCCAGCCCGAAGCGGCCGCGCATTGCGCCGGTGAAACCGACTTCGGAGGCCGCTTTGCCGCCGCCATCGCGCGCGACAATATTTTCGCCACCCAGTTCCACCCCGAGAAGAGCGCCGACCAGGGCCTGGCCCTGTTTCGCAACTTCCTGCACTGGAAACCCTGATTCCCGTTCCCCGCCGGCGCCGCCGGCAACCTTTCCTTTCGAACCATCATGCTGCTCATTCCCGCCATTGACCTCAAGGACGGCCACTGCGTTCGCCTCAAGCAGGGCGACATGGACCAATCGACCACTTTCGGTGAAGACCCCGCGGCCATGGCGCGCAAGTGGGTCGATGCCGGCGCACGCCGCCTGCACCTGGTCGATCTGAACGGCGCGTTCGCGGGCGCGCCCAAGAACAATGCGGCCATCAAGTCGATCCTGGCCGAAGTTGGCAGCGAGATCCCGGTGCAACTGGGCGGCGGCATCCGCGACCTCGACACCATCGAACGCTACATCGATGCCGGCATGCGCTACCTGATCATCGGCACGGCCGCGGTGAAGAACCCGGGTTTCCTGCAGGACGCCTGCACGGCGTTCGCGGGCCACATCATCGTCGGCCTCGACGCCAAGGACGGCAAGGTTGCGATCGACGGCTGGAGCAAGCTCACCGGCCAGGACGTGCTGAGCGTGGCCAAGCGTTTCGAGGACTGGGGCGTCGAGTCCATCATCTACACCGACATCGGCCGCGACGGCATGCTCTCGGGCATCAACATCGATGCCACCGTGAAGCTCGCGCAATCGCTGTCGATTCCGGTCATCGCTTCGGGCGGCCTGGCCGGCATGAGCGATATCGAGCAGCTGTGCGCGGTCGAGAGCGAAGGCGTGCAGGGCGTGATCTGCGGCCGCGCGATCTATACCGGCGACCTGGACTTCGCGGCCGGCCAGGCGCGGGCCGACGAGCTCAACGGTGCTTGATTCGGGCTTTGCGGCCGGAGCCGCCGAATGGCAGGACCTGCCGGCCATCCGGCTGGCGCTGCCCGGCGGCGACAGCGCGCTGGTGGCCTTGCAGGGCGCGCAGGTGCTGTCGTGGGTGGCGGACGGCGCCGAGCAGCTGTTCCTGAGCCCGCTGGCCGCGCATGACGGCCACACGCCGATCCGCGGCGGCATTCCACTGTGCTTTCCGCAGTTCAACCAGCGCGGTCCGCTGGTCAAGCATGGGTTTGCGCGCACGCTGGCCTGGCAGGCCCGCGCCGAGGAGGCGCGCACCGACGGCGACGGCCTGCGGCTCACGCTGCGGCTCGAAGACAGCGCCGCGACGCGCGCGGTCTGGCCGCATGCGTTTGCCGCCGAACTCGAGGTCTGGCTGCAACCCGGTGCGCTGACGGTGCAGCTGTCTGTGCACAACCCGGGCGACGCCCCGCTGGCCTTCACGGCCGCGCTGCACAGCTATCTGCGCGTCGATGACGTGGCCACCACCACGCTGTCCGGTTTCGACGGCCTGCGCTACTGGGATGCGGTCGAAGACACGCATCCGCAGCAGCAGGGCGCACTGGCGTTTGGCGCCGAACTCGACCGGGTCTACCCGCGGCCCGCGCAGCCCATGGTGATCCATGCTGCGGGCGTGGAGCGGCTGCGCATCGCGCAGGACCCGGCCTGGGCCGACACCGTGGTCTGGAACCCGGGCCCGCAGCTGTGCGCGCGCCTGGCCGACATGCCAGCCGACGGCTATCGGCATATGCTGTGCGTGGAGGCCGCGGCCATCGATGCGCCGGTGATGCTTGCGCCGCAGGGCCGCTGGCACGCGGCGCAGCGCCTCGAACGGCTGCCGCGCAGTGCGCACACCGCAAAGGAAACCCCATGATTCTCGTGACCGGCGGAGCCGGCTTCATCGGCTCGCATACCTGCGTGGAGCTGGCCGCGGCCGGCGAAGCGTTTGTCATTCTGGACAATTTCAGCAACAGCCAGCGCGGCGTGCTCGAGCGCCTGGCGCAGATCACCGGCCAGGCACCGCTGTTCGAGGAAGGCGATGTACGCGATGGCGCCTTGCTGGCCCGGCTGTTTGCCAAGTACCCGATCGATGCGGTGATCCATTTCGCGGCCTTCAAGGCCGTGGGCGAATCGGTGGCCAAGCCGCTGGCCTATTACGACAACAATGTCGGCGGCACGGTCACGCTGCTGCAGGCCATGCAGCAGGCCGGTGTGCGCACGCTGGTGTTTTCGTCCTCCGCCACGGTCTATGCTGAATCGGCCGTCCAGCCGATCGCCGAGGATTTCCCGCTGTCGCCGAGCAACCCCTATGGCCAGACCAAGCTGATGATCGAGCAGGTGCTGGCCGACCTTGATGCGTCCGAGCCCCAGGCCTGGCGCCTGGCGCGGCTGCGCTATTTCAACCCGGTCGGCGCGCATGAAAGCGGGCTGATCGGCGAGGATCCGCAGGACACGCCCAACAACCTGATGCCTTTTGTCGCCCAGGTCGCCACCGGCCAGCGCGCGCAATTGCGCGTCTTCGGCAACGACTACCCCACGGTCGACGGCACGGGCATGCGCGACTACATCCATGTGACCGACCTGGCCAAGGGCCACCTGGCCGCACTGCGCTACCTGCGCCAGCACCCCGGCCTGCTGACCGTGAACCTGGGTTCGGGCCGGCCGGCATCGGTCTTGCAACTGGTCGACAGCTTTGCGCGCGCCAGCGGCCGGCCGATTCCCTACGAAGTCGCCGAACGCCGCGCTGGCGACCTGGCCCAGTACTGGGCCGAACCCGCGCTGGCCGAGCGCCTGCTGGGCTGGCGCGCCGAACTCGACCTCGATCGCATGTGCGCCGATGCCTGGCGCTGGCAGGACGGCGAAGCCCGCCGCCGCGCCGCCGCCGCACCGGCCGCCTGACCCTTTTTCCTTTCCGAGAGCCACAGCGCCATGCTTGCCAAACGCATCATTCCCTGCCTTGACGTGACCGGCGGCCGCGTCGTCAAGGGCGTCAATTTTCTCGAGCTGCGCGATGCCGGCGATCCGGTGGAGATCGCCGCGCGCTACAACGGGCAGGGCGCGGACGAACTGACCTTTCTCGACATCACCGCCACCAGCGACGGCCGCGACCTGATCCTGCCGATCATCGAGGCCGTGGCCAGCCAGGTCTTCATTCCGCTCACCGTGGGCGGTGGCGTGCGTACCGTCGAAGACGTGCGCCGCCTGCTCAATGCGGGCGCCGACAAGACCAGCTTCAACTCCGCCGCGCTGGCCAACCCCGATGTGATCAACGCCGCTTCGCAGAAGTACGGCGCGCAGTGCATCGTGGTGGCCATCGATGCCAAGCGCCGCACGCCCGAGGACGCGCAGCGCCCCGGCGCCGACGGCCTGCCCGTGGGGCCGGGCTGGGATGTCTACAGCCATGGCGGCCGCAAGAACACCGGCCTCGACGCCGTGCAGTGGGCCAGCGAAATGGCGCGCCGCGGCGCGGGCGAGATCCTGCTGACCAGCATGGACCGCGACGGCACCAAGTCGGGATTCGACCTGGCGCTCACGCGCGCCGTGAGCGACGCCGTGGGCGTGCCGGTCATTGCCTCGGGCGGCGTCGGCAATCTCGACCACCTCGCCGATGGCGTGCAGCAGGGCGGCGCCGATGCAGTGCTGGCGGCCAGCATCTTCCACTATGGCGAATACACCGTCGGGCAGGCCAAGCAGCGCATGGCCGACCGCGGAATCCCTGTTCGGCTGTGACGTAACCCCCACGCTTGCCCACTGCGTGTGGCTGCGCTGCCTCCCCGAGGGGGCCGTGCCCCGCCTTGGGGGGGCCGCCCAGGCGCGGCCCGGCGGCGGCGCTGACTTCAACGAAAACTCAACGACAATCAAAGCATGAACTGGCTCGATCAAGTGAAATGGGATGCGCAGGGCCTGGTGCCCGTCATTGCGCAGGAGCACGCCACGGGCGACGTGCTGATGTTTGCCTGGATGAACCGCGAAGCGCTCGAGAAGACCGCCGAGCTGGGCCGTGCGGTCTATTTCAGCCGCTCGCGCAACCGCTTGTGGTTCAAGGGCGAGGAGTCGGGCCATGTGCAGCAGGTGCATGAGATGCGCCTGGACTGCGACAACGACGTGGTGCTGCTGAAGATCACCCAGCTGGGCCACGAGCCCGGCATCGCCTGCCATACGGGCCGCCACAGCTGCTTCTACAGCGTGCTCAAGGACGGCGCCTGGACACCGGTGGAGCCGGTGCTCAAGGACCCTCAAACCATTTACCGGTAATTTCCAGATGACTGCTCCCGAAAATCATTCCAGCGAAGGCGCGCTCGCGCGGCTGGCCGCGGTGATCGAAAGCCGCAAGGTGGCCAATGGCGGCGACCCCGAGAAAAGCTATGTCGCGCGCCTGCTGCACAAGGGGCCCGACGCCTTCTTGAAGAAGATCGGCGAGGAGGCCACGGAAGTGGTGATGGCGGCCAAGGATGTCGACCATGGGGCCGATCCGGGGAAACTGCTTTACGAGGTGGCCGATCTCTGGTTTCATACGATGGTGGCACTGTCCCACTACGGGCTCGATCCCGCAGAGGTGATTGCCGAGCTCGAGCGCCGCGAAGGCACGAGCGGCCTGGAGGAAAAAGCCCTGCGCAAAGCGCAAAAGCGCGCCATTGATGAAGGAGAAGTTGCATGCGTGATGACATCGTCGACGTCCAAACCGTAGATCCGGAGCGCTTTGAAGGCCTCAAAGCCTGGGGCTGGGTCAGCTATGTCCTGCACCTGGTCGTGGCGGTGGCTGCCGTGGTGCCTGCGGCGCAACCCAGCATCGCGCTGTTGGTGATCGCACTGGTGATCGATCTGGTCAAGCGCAGCGATGCCGCCGGCACCTGGCAGGCCAGCCATTTCTCCTGGCGCATCCGCAGTGTGGTCTGGGCCGGTGTGCTGTACCTGGTCACGGCGCCGCTGTGGCTGCTGTTCTTCTTCCCCGGCTGGATTGCCTGGGTGGTCATTTCCATCTGGTTCCTGTACCGCATCGTGCGCGGCATGGTGGCAATGAACCGGAACCAGGCCGTCGAAGCCTGAAGAAGCGTTTTTCCCCTGCGCGGCAGGCCGCCAGGCCGGCCGCGGCCCTTTTCCTGTGTTCACACTGACATGCACGATCCCGACTGCCTTTTCTGCAAGATCATTGCCGGCCAGATTCCCTCGCGCAAGGTGTACGAGGACGATCAGGTCTTTGCGTTTCACGACATCCACCCCGGCGCGCCGATCCACTTCCTGATGCTGCCGAAAAAGCACATTGCATCGATGGCCCAGGTCCAGCCCGAGGATGCCGGCCTGCTGGGCCACATGCTCACGCTCGCGCCCCAACTGGCGCAGGAACAGGGCGCGAATCCCTATCCCGAAGGCGGCTTCCGCGTGGTGATCAACACCGGCACCGAGGGCGGGCAGGAAATCCACCACCTGCACATGCACATCATGGGCGGTCCGCGTCCGTGGCTCAAAGGTTAATGACGGCTGTGTGGCGAAAAGGGCGATTCATCAAGCCTTCACGCACGCCGTCTAAAATGTTCCGAATTCGTTAGGAGATACACATGGGTTCCTTTTCCATCTGGCACTGGCTGATCGTGCTGCTCATCGTCGTCATGGTGTTCGGCACCAAGAAGCTCAAGAACCTCGGCTCCGATCTGGGCGGCGCGGTCAAGGGCTTCAAGGATGGCGTCAAGGACGGCGGTACGGATCCGGCAGCGCCGGGCACTGCCACGCCGGGCGTCACGCCGGCTCCTGGCCAGGTCGTCAACCAGACCGCGGCCGACAAGGCCACCATCGACGTCGAAGCCAAGCAAAAGCTCTGAAGCGCTGAGGCGCTGCATGCATGATTGATATTGGCCTGTCCAAGATGGCGCTGATCGGCGCGGTGGCATTGATTGTCATCGGGCCGGAGAAGCTGCCGCGCGTGGCGCGTACCGTGGGGACCTTGCTTGGCAAGGCCCAGCGCTATGTCGCCGATGTGAAAGCCGAGGTCAACCGCTCGATGGAGCTCGATGAGCTCAAGAAGATGAAGGAATCGGTGGAAGGGGCGGCGCGCGATGTCGAGCAGACCATTCACACCAGCGCCAGCGACTTCGAGAAGGACTGGAATTCCAGCCTCGGCGATGCGTCGGACACCGCTTCCGGCAGCTACACGCCGTCGTATGAAGACCTGGGGCGCAGCGTGGTGCCCGCCTACACCCATCCGCGCAAGAACTGGCGCGTCAAGCGTGCCGCCGTGCCCCAGTGGTACAAGGCGCGTGCGGGCGTGCGCAGCAAGGCACAATCGGGTGCGGCGCGCGTGGCGCGCTTTCGTCCGCAGAAATTCCGCTAGGCCTGCCTTTGGGCAGGCACGGGGCGAGGGCCGCGCAGTCATCGTGCTGCGCGCTTTTTTATTGGTCTTTCCGAAATGTGTCAGGGCCTGACGGCCCGCAACCCCACCATGGCAGACAATTCCTCCAAAGAAGACGAGCTGGCCGGCACCGAGCAGCCATTCGTGCAGCACCTGCTGGAGCTGCGCAACCGCCTGCTGTATTGCATCTACGGCATTGCCATTGCCGTGGCGCTGCTGGCGCTGTGGCCCGGCCCGAACGGCCTGATCGATTTCATCTCGCATCCGATCAAGGCGCACATGCCGCCCGACGCCAAGCTGATTGCGGTTGGCGTGTTCACGCCGTTCTTCGTGCCGATCAAGGTGCTGGGCATGGTCGGCGTGCTGGCTACGCTGCCGTGGATCATGTACCAGATGTGGGCCTTCGTGTCTCCCGGCCTCTACAGCCATGAGAAGCGCTTCGCGCTGCCGCTGATCCTTTTCGGCAGCCTGCTGGCCTATGTCGGCATTGCCTTCGTGCAGTTCTTCGTGCTCGACAAGATGTTTGCCTTCATCCAGGGCTTCACGCCCGACAGCGTGGCGGCCACCCCGGACATCGCGTCGTATGTCGAGGCCATCCTGTCGCTGTATCTCGCGTTTGGCCTGGCGTTCCAGGTGCCGATCGTGGTGATGCTGCTGGTGCGTTTCAATCTGGTCGAAATCGCCAAGCTCAAGGCCTTCCGCGGCTACTTCGTCGTGGTGTCGTTCGTCATTGCCGCCGTGGTCACGCCGCCCGATGTGATCTCGCAGCTGGCGCTGGCGATTCCGATGTGCATTCTTTACGAAGTCGGCATTCTCGGCGCGGGCTGGTTCAACCGGGTCTCGCGCTCGCCAGGCAGCGAAGAGGAAGAAGCGTCGGCCTCACCGGACAAGTGATCCGGCTTTGCAGGACATGAAAAAAGCGGCCATCGGCCGCTTTTTTTCATGGCTTGCCTGGACCGTCAGCGCCGGGGTTGCGCGCCGCGTTGCGCCTGGTTGGGGCGCGCCGTTGGCGTGACCTTGATGGTGACTTCCGAATCACCGCGGCGCAGCTCGAAATCGGCGGCGGTGCCCGGTGTCAGGCCGGCCACCGTGGTGAGCAGCTCGGACACGGTGCGCACCGGTTTGCCGTCGACCTGCTGGATCACGTCGCCGGGGCGCATGCCGGCCTGGGCCGCGGGGCCGGCCTGGAGCACGCCGGTGACGATCACGCCCGCGCCCGGCTTGACGCCAAAGGTCTCGGCGAGTTCGGGCGAGAGCTCGTTGGGTTCGACGCCGATCCAGCCGCGCGTCACATGCCCGTCCTTGACGATGCTGTCGAGCACCATCTTGGCCGTGGACACCGGAATCGCGAAGCCGATACCCATGCTGCCGCCCGAGCGCGAGTAGATCGCGGTATTGATGCCCAGCAGGTTGCCGTTGACGTCGACCAGCGCGCCGCCCGAGTTGCCGGGGTTGATGGCGGCATCGGTCTGGATGAAGTTCTCGAAGGTGTTGATGCCCAGCTGGCTGCGGCCCAGCGCGCTGACGATGCCGCTGGTCACGGTCTGGCCCACGCCAAACGGGTTGCCGATGGCCAGCACCTGGTCGCCGACCGCGAGCTGGTCGGAATTGCCCAGCACGATGACCGGCAGCTTGTCGAGCGCGATCTTCAGGATCGCCAGGTCGGTTTCGGGGTCGGTGCCGATGACGCTGGCCTTGGCCTGGCGGCTGTCGGTCAGCGTGACTTCGATGTCGTCCGCGCCTTCGACCACATGGTTGTTGGTCAGGATGTAGCCGTCGGGGCTGATGATGACGCCGCTGCCCAGGCCGGTCTGCTCCTGCGTGCCCTGGTCGCCAAAGAAGAACTGGAACCAGGGGTCGTTGCTGCGCGGGTGGCGCACGGCCTTGCTGGTGTTGATGCTCACGACGGCAGGCGCGGCCTTGCGCGCGGCGCCGCTGAAGCTGCCCGGCGCGACGGTGCCCGCGGGGACCGGCGGCGCCTCGATCAGCGACACGCCGGCACTGGTCATGGTCGTACGGCCGCGCAACCAGTCAGGCTGCAGCGTGGCAACAACGAAATAGGCGGCAACCAGCACGGTCACGGCCTGGGAAAACAAAAGCCAGGTGCGCTTCATGAAATCCATCTGCAAGGTGAAACAAGCAGCCATTGTGCTGCAAGCGCATGGGCGCGCAAGCAGCATGGTCCGGCCCCGGAGTACCGGGGTTGCGCATACAGGTTAGGGTGAAACCCTAGAATTGCAACAACTGCGCCAGGCTGCGTTCACTAAAGTCCCGTTACATCCTTGCGGGAGGCTAGTCACTTTTTCCTCACCCAGGCATTGGAAGAACCGGTTGCCGTCCACCATCCGTGGTTGCGGCAGCTGCGCTGTTTTGTTGTTGACTCTTTTCTGCGAACGCCATGACTACGCTTGATTACTCCACCGGCAAGGCCTTGCCCGACGGTGCGCCGGCCCGACCGTTGACGAAGAAGGACTACAAGACCCTGGGGCTGTCGGCCCTCGGCGGAACGCTTGAGTTCTACGACTTCGTCGTCTACATCTTCTTTGCCAATGTGCTGGGCCGCCTGTTCTTCCCCGAGCAGATGCCCGAATGGCTGCGCCAGCTGCAGACGCTGGGCATCTTCGCCGCCGGCTACCTGGCACGGCCCCTGGGCGGCATCATCATTGCGCACTATGGCGACATCCTGGGCCGCAAGAAGATGTTCACGCTGTCGATCTTCCTGATGTCGCTGCCGACGCTGGTGATCGGCCTGTTGCCGACCTACGAGGCCATCGGCATTGCCGCGCCGCTGCTGCTGCTGGCGATGCGCGTGCTGCAAGGCGCGGCCATCGGCGGCGAAATGCCTGGCGCCTGGGTCTTCGTGGCCGAGCACGTGCCGCAAAAGCACTACGGCCTGGCCGTGGGCACGCTGACGGCCGGCATCACCGGCGGCATCCTGCTGGGCTCGCTGATTGCCGTGGGCATCAACAGCTGGTTCAGCACCAGCGAGATCAATGCCTATGCCTGGCGCATTCCGTTCATCCTGGGCGGCGTATTCGGCATGGTGTCGGTGTACCTGCGCCGCTTCCTGGAAGAGACGCCGATCTTCAAGGAACTCGCCGAACGCAAGAAGATCGGCCGCGAGCTGCCGCTCAAGACCATCCTGCGCGAGCACCGTCCGGCCATCGTGCTGGTGGCGCTGATGACCTGGGTGCTGTCCACGGCCATCGTCGTGGTGATCCTGTTCACGCCCGCCTATCTGCAGAAGGTGTTCCAGATTCCCGCGGCGCTGTCGCTGCAGGCCAACGTGGCCGCCACGCTGATGCTTACCATCGGCTGCCTGTTCACGGGCTGGGCCACCGACCGCTTCGGCACCAAGGCGGTGATGATCGTCGGCTGGGGCGGCATGACCGTGACCGCCTACCTGTTCTACCTGGGCCTGCCGGGTACGCCCACATCGCTCATCGCGCTGTACGCGCTGGTCGGTTTCTTCGTCGGCTCGATCTCGCTGCTGCCCATCGTCGGCGTGCGGGCTTTCCCGCCGGCCGTGCGCTTCTCGGGCTTGTCGTTCTCCTACAACATGGCCTATGCGGTGTTTGGCGGCCTGACGCCGGTGCTGATCAGCGTCGGCCAGCAATACGACCACCTGTTCCCGGCCCACTACGTCGGTGCGATGGGCATCCTGGGCGTGGCACTGGCTTTCTGGCCCCTGTCGTACAAGGGCTGGCAGGTCCGCAGCGAAAAGTCCTGAGGTTCGGGGGCATGGATGCGACAATCGCGCCATGACCCTCTCGCGCCAAGACCTGCTGGGCAGTCTCGATGACCTGCTGCAGCCCCAACGCTTCAAGGACTACGGACCCAACGGCCTGCAGGTCGAAGGCAAGCCCCGCATCTCCCGGCTGGTCAGTGGCGTCACTGCCAGCCGGGCACTGATCGAGGCCGCCATCGACCTGCAGGCCGATGCCATTTTCGTGCACCACGGCCTGTTCTGGCGCGGCCACGACGGCCGTGTCACGGGCTGGATGAAAGAGCGCCTGCGCCTGCTGCTGGCGCATGACATCAACCTGTTTGCCTACCACCTGCCGCTCGATGCGCACCCCGAGCTGGGCAACAACGCGCAGCTGGGCCTGCGCCTGGGCTGGGAGGCGCAAGGCCGCTTCGGCGAACAGGAACTGGGCTGGCTTGGCGCCTTGCCCGCGCCCGCCACCGATGCGGCGCAGGTCGCGACGCATGTGCAGCAGGTGCTGGGCCGCGAGGCGGTATGCCTGCCGGGCGACGGCCGGCCCATCCGCCAGATCGCCTGGTGCACGGGCGGCGCGCAGGGCTTCTTCGAGCCGGCCATTGCCGCCGGCGCCGACCTGTTCCTGACCGGCGAGATCTCCGAACCGCAAGCCCATCTGTCGCGCGAGACCGGCGTGGCCTTCATTGCCGCGGGCCACCATGCGACCGAACGCTATGGCGCGCCCGCGGTCGCGGCCCATGTCGCGGCCGCGCATGGCCTGGACCATGTGTTCGTTGAAATCGACAACCCGGCCTGAGCCATGACCCTGCCTGAATCCGCGGCCCGCGCCATTGCCATCACGCAGGGCGACTGCGCCGGCATCGGCCCCGAAACCATTGCCAAGGCATTCCGCGATGCGCCTGAAACGCTGCGCGGCTGCTTCATCGTCGGCGAGTTGCAAACGCTGCGGCGCGCCGCAGCCGCGGTGACGCGTGCCGGCGACACGGCGCTGCCGGTGGCGGTCATCGACCATCCCGAGGAGGCCTGGAGCGTGCCGCCGCGCTGCCTGCCTTTGCTGCCGCTGGCTGGCCTGCCCGGGCCCGCGCCCTGGGGCGAGATTTCACGCGATGCCGGCGTTGCGGCCGCGCGCTGCGTCGAATGGGCGGCCACGGCGGCGTTGCAGGGGCGTATCGCGGCGCTCGTCACCGCCCCATTGCACAAGGAAGCGCTGGCGCTGGCCGGCGTCGATTTCCCCGGCCATACCGAACTGCTGCAGGCCGCGGCCGCGGCCCATGCGGGAGTGACGCTGGCCGAGATGCCGGTGCGCATGATGCTGGCCAACGACGAGCTGCGCACGGTGCTGGTGAGCATCCACATGTCGCTGCGCGACGCGCTCGAGGCCGTCACCGAACCGCAGGTGCGCGAGACGCTGCGCATCACCCATCTGGCACTGTCGCGCACGCTCGGGCGCGCGCCGCGCATTGCCGTGGCCGGCCTCAATCCGCATGCGGGCGAGGGCGGATTGTTCGGCCGCGAGGAGATCGAGACCATCGCGCCGGCCATTGCCGCCGCGCGGGCGCAGGGCATGGATGTGCATGGCCCGTTTGCGCCCGACACGGTCTTCATGCGCGCGCGCAACGCGCCCGGCCATCCGGGCGAGTTCGACGTGGTGCTGGCGATGTACCACGACCAGGGCCTGATCCCGGTGAAGTACCTCGGAGTGGAGCAGGGCGTCAATGTGACCCTGGGCCTGCCGCTGGTGCGCACCAGCCCCGACCACGGCACGGCCTTCGACATTGCGGGCCAGGGCATCGCGGATGCATCGAGCCTGATTGCCGCCGTGCACATGGCACGGCAGCTTTTAGGATAAGCAGGACGTGCCCAATGGAACTGGTAGTTAGGCGCGGAGTGCCGTTTTCAGTCCCTGGCCTATAAAGCCACCTTGCTCCAGCAAGGGAACACCGAGCAAGGGCCGCCCCGCAGCGATGGTGGCGTCCCTCAGCCGGGCGCCCCCCTCCACCGAAGGTTGAGAGGGGGAAGCCGGGGCCCGCCCAGGGCGTGAGCGGCTCAGGGGGTGTTTCGAATGAGGCTGTCGCGGATCTCGCGCAGCAGGACCACATCCTCGGGCGTTTCCGCCACCACCACCACGGGCGGCGGCGCGTTGCGCTTGAGGCGGTTGATCTGCTTGATCATCAGGAAGATGATGAATGCCAGGATGAGGAAGTTGACGGCCACCGTGATGAAGCTGCCATAAGCCAGCACCGGCACGCCGGCCTTGCGCAGTGCGTCGAGCGTGCGCGCCGTGCCCTCGGGCACCGTTCCCAGCACCAGGAACAGGTTGGAGAAGTCGAGCTTGCCGAACACCAGGCCGACGACGGGCATGATCAGGTCGGATACGACCGAGTCGACGATCTTGCCGAACGCGCCGCCAATGATCACGCCTACCGCCAAGTCAATGACGTTTCCCTTGACGGCGAACTCACGGAATTCCTGCATCATGCCCATGCGAATGCTCCCGGTTGGTGGATCGGCAAATATCCCAGTATTGCTTGACCTAGGTCATTGTCAACGGGCAAATACCGCATGGAATAACCACACTCACCCCGCTACAATTTGCCGTTGACCCCCCAATAATAGCGATCTATATCGAGGATCCCCATGAGTGATACTCCAATCGACTCCAGCAAGCGCACGTGGATCATCACGTCGGCCTGCGCGGGTGCGGTGGGCGGCGTGGCAACTGCCGTCCCTTTTGTGAGCACCTTCCAGCCGTCCGAAAAGGCCAAGGCAGCAGGCGCGGCAGTTGAGGTGGATATCTCCGCCCTCAAGCCCGGCGAGAAGGTCACGGTGGAGTGGCGCGGCAAGCCGGTCTGGATCATCAAGCGCTCGCCCGAGCAGCTTGCCGACCTGCCCAAGCTCGATGCGCAACTGGCCGATCCCAAGTCCGAGCGCAAGCCCGCGGAACTGACCCCCGAATACGCACGCAACGAGCACCGCTCGATCAAGCCCGAGATCCTGGTCGCCGTGGGCATCTGCACCCACCTGGGCTGCTCGCCCACCGACAAGCTCCAGGCCGGCCCGCAACCCTCGCTGCCCGATGACTGGAAGGGCGGTTTCCTGTGCCCCTGCCATGGCTCGACCTTCGACATGGCCGGCCGCGTCTTCAAGAACAAGCCGGCTCCGGACAACCTGGAAGTGCCGCCCCACATGTACCTGTCGGAGACCAAGCTCCTGATCGGTGAAGACAAGGCCTGAGGGACCACGACATGGCACACGAATTCAAGGACATCTCCCCCAACGCCACGACGGGCGCGAAAGTCACGAACTGGTTCGAGAACCGGTTTCCCACGGCTTTCGATGCCTACCGCGTCCATATGTCGGAGTACTACGCTCCGAAGAACTTCAACTTCTGGTACATCTTCGGCTCGCTGGCGCTGCTGGTGCTGGTGATCCAGATCGTCACCGGCATCTTCCTGGTGATGCACTACAAGCCCGACGCGGCCAAGGCCTTCGAGTCGGTCGAGTACATCATGCGCGACGTGCCCTGGGGCTGGCTGATCCGCTATATCCACTCGACGGGCGCCTCGGCGTTCTTCGTCGTGGTCTACCTGCACATGTTCCGCGGCCTGCTCTACGGTTCGTACCGCAAGCCGCGCGAGCTGGTCTGGATCTTCGGCTGCGCGATCTTCCTGGCGCTGATGGCCGAAGCCTTCATGGGTTATCTGCTGCCCTGGGGCCAGATGTCGTACTGGGGTGCGCAGGTGATCGTCAACCTGTTTGCCGCGATTCCCTTCATCGGTCCCGACCTGGCGCTGCTGATCCGCGGCGACTACGTGGTGGGCGATGCCACGCTCAACCGCTTCTTCAGCTTCCACGTCATTGCCGTGCCGCTGGTGCTGCTGGGCCTGGTCGTGGCCCACCTGCTGGCGCTGCACGACGTCGGCTCGAACAACCCCGACGGCATCGAGATCAAGGGACCGAACGCACCCAAGGACGAAAAAGGCCGCCCGCTCGACGGCGTGCCCTTCCATCCCTACTACACGGTGCACGACATCCTCGGTGTCTGCGTGTTCCTGTTCCTGTTCTCGGCCGTGGTGTTCTTCGCGCCCGAGTTCGGCGGCTACTTCCTTGAATACAACAACTTCATCCCGGCCGATCCGCTGAAGACGCCGTCGCACATCGCGCCGGTGTGGTACTTCACGCCCTTCTATTCGATGCTGCGCGCGATCACCACCGAGATGATGTATGTGCTGATTGCCTGCGTGGCGCTGGGCGCCGGCTTCGGCGTGTTCAAGTCGCGCCTGCCGTCGGTCGTGAAGGGCGGGGTGGCCGTGGTCGCAGTCGTGGCCATCGCACTGATGCTGGCCATCGACGCCAAATTCTGGGGCGTGGTCGTGATGGGCGGCGCGGTGGTGATCCTGTTCGCGCTGCCCTGGCTCGACCACAGCCCGGTCAAGTCGATCCGCTACCGTCCCGACTGGCACAAGTATGTCTACGCGGTGTTCGTCGTGAATTTCATTGTGCTGGGCTACCTGGGCGTGAAGCCGCCGTCGCCGGTGTTCGAGCGCATCTCGCAGGTGGGCACGCTGTTTTATTTCGGCTTCTTCCTGCTGATGCCCTGGTGGAGCCGCCTGGGCACGCCCAAACCCGTGCCCGACCGCGTGACCTTCAAGCCGCACTGAGCCGGAGAACAAGAATGAAAAAACTGATCCTCACGCTGATCGCCGCCCTGGGATTCGTTGCCGGCGCGCAGGCTGCCGAAGGCGGCATCGCCTGGGACAAGGCGCCCGTCAAGACCAACGACCAGGCCTCGCTGCAAAACGGCGCCAAGCTGTTCGTCAACTACTGCCTGAGCTGCCACTCGGCGGCGTTCATGCGCTACAACCGGCTCAAGGACATCGGCCTGACCGACCAGGAGATCAAGGACAACCTGCTGTTCACGACCGACAAGGTCGGCGAGACCATGAAGGCCGCGATCGACCCGCGCCAGGCCAAGGACTGGTTCGGCGGCAATCCGCCCGACCTGACGGTGATCGCGCGCTCGCGTGCCGGCTCCGGCGGCTCGGGCGCCGACTACCTCTATACCTTCCTGCGCACCTTCTACCGCGACGAAACCAAGCCCACGGGCTGGAACAACCTGGCCTTCCCCAGCGTCGGCATGCCGCATGCGCTGTGGCAATTGCAGGGCGAGCGCCGCGCAGTGTTTGAAGAGCACGACGTCCACGGCAAGAAAACCCAGGTTTTCAAGGGCTGGGAACAGGTATCTCCGGGCGCGATGACGCCCGTGCAGTACGATCAGGCCGTTGGCGACTTGGTGAATTACCTCCAGTGGATGGGTGAGCCCGCACAGAACAGCCGTATTCGCATCGGTGTCGGCGTGCTGCTTTTCCTCGGAGTCTTCATCGTGATTGCCTGGCGCTTGAACGCCGCATTCTGGAAAGACGTCAAGTAACGGACGGTCCATGCCCGGGGACGCTTGCGTGTTCCCCGCCGGATCGGTGCAGAGTGGGCGCTTCAGGCGTCCCACTCTTTTTGATTTTTAGGAGCCTTCACCATGATGGTGCTTTATTCGGGAACGACCTGCCCCTTTTCCCACCGCTGCCGCTTCGTGCTGTTTGAAAAGGGCATGGACTTCGAGATCCGTGATGTGGACCTGTACAGCAAGCCCGAAGACATCAATGTGATGAACCCCTACGGCCAGGTGCCCATCCTGGTCGAGCGCGACCTGATCCTGTACGAGTCGAACATCATCAACGAGTACATCGACGAGCGCTTCCCCCATCCCCAGCTGATGCCCGGCGACCCGGTGGACCGCGCGCGCGTGCGCCTGTTCCTGCTGAACTTCGAGAAGGAACTGTTCGTGCACGTGAACATCCTCGAGGCGCGCAACGTCAAGGGCAACGAAAAGGCCATCGAGAAGGCGCGTGCGCACATCCGCGACCGCCTGACGCAGCTGGCGCCGGTGTTCCTGAAGAACAAGTACATGCTGGGCGAGAACTTCTCCATGCTCGACGTCGCGATCGCGCCGCTGCTGTGGCGCCTCGACTACTACGGCATCGAACTGAGCAAGAACGCCGCGCCGCTGCTGAAATACGCCGAGCGCATCTTCTCGCGTCCCGCCTACATCGAAGCGCTGACGCCTTCGGAAAAGGTGATGCGCAAGTAAGCTGGAGATCCACGCCATGACTGCCTCGGAATCCAGCTCCACCCGTCCGTACATGATCCGCGCGCTGCATGAGTGGTGCACGGACAACGGCCTGACCCCGTATCTCGCGGTGCGCGTTGACCACACGGTCCAGGTGCCGCGCGAGTTCGTCAAGGACGGCGAAATCGTGCTCAACACCAGCTACGACGCCACCGGCAGCCTGCAGCTGGGCAACGACTTCATCGCGTTCAAGGCCCGCTTCGGCGGCCAGCCGCGCGACATCATGGTGCCCGTGGGCCGGGTCATCGCGATCTATGCGCGTGAAACCGGCGAAGGCATGGCCTTCCCGTTGTCGGAGGAAACCGCGCAGCAGGTCGAAGCCGCCGACGAGGGCCGGGACGCCGCGCCCGCCGAAAGCGATGCCGAGGCACCGGTGATGCAACTCGTGACGCCGGACGACGACACGCCCGTGCCGCCGCGCCCGCCCACACCGGCAGGCGCGCGCCCGGCGCTCAAACGCGTCAAATAAAAATCCGCGTTTTGGATGGGTCCCCGTTTTCCATAGGCTAGAATCCGGGCTTCGCCGGTTTAGCTCAGTTGGTAGAGCACCCGCCTTGTAAGCGGTAGGTCGTCAGTTCGATTCCGACAACCGGCACCAGAAACAGAAACCCGCATGCGCACGCATGCGGGTTTTTTGTTTTCTTGCCGCTCGATCCTCGCTGGCTGAGCCTCACCGGCTGCGCCTTGCCGGCCGCACCTTGCCGGCCGCACCTATGCATTGACCTTCAGGCGGATTTCCGTCACATCCCAGCCCTTCACGCGCAGATGCGCCGCAAATGCCGGCAGCAGCTGGCGCAGCTTGGCGGCCGCGGCATTGCTGTTGACCAGCAGGCACCAGCAGCTGCCCTCGATCGGCCCGGCCTGCACCACCTTGCGCAAGGTGATGGGCATCAGCGGCTGGATGGCCTGCAGGCGGGCCGAGGAATCCTGCGTCATTGCCACCAGCTTGGCCAGCGTGGGCGAAGACGCGGCCGCCTGTTGCAGGGAAATGGGGTAGTTGCGTCGGTTCATTGGGCAAGGCATGCCCCGCACGGAATGAGGCAGTTAGAATCATTGAATCAATCAGTCTCCGCATTATGGATTCTTGCTGTAGAAATTCCATGGGGCGGCCCCATCTGAAATCCATTCTTCTTAGGGACTCTGGTTTCCTTGAATGCCCTGGTGCAGGCAAGGTGAATCTGTTTGCATGGCTACCAACTTCCTCACCAAACTATTCGGCAGCCGCAATGATCGGCTTCTCAAGCAATACCGCAAGACGGTGGCCCGCATCAATGCGATGGAGCCCGAACTTGAAAAGCTCAGCGACGAGGCGCTGCGTGCCAAGACGCAGGAGTTCAAGGAGCGCGTGAGCCAGGGGCAAAGCCTGGACGATCTGCTGCCCGAGGCCTTTGCCGTCGTGCGCGAAGGTTCCAAGCGCGTCATGAAGATGCGCCACTTCGACGTGCAGCTGCTGGGCGGCATGGCCCTGCACCACGGCAAGGTCGCGGAAATGCGCACCGGCGAAGGCAAGACGCTCACCGCCACGCTGCCGGTCTACCTGAATGCGCTGGCCGGTGTCGGCGTGCATGTGGTGACCGTCAACGACTACCTCGCCAACCGCGATGCGCAGTGGATGTCGCGGCTGTACAACTTCCTCGGCCTGACGGTGGGCATCAACCTGCCCAACATGCCGCGCGAGGAAAAGCAGGCCGCCTACCGCGCCGACATCACCTACGGCACGAACAACGAATACGGCTTCGACTACCTGCGCGACAACATGGTCTACGAGTCGGGCGACCGCGTGCAGCGCCAGCTCAACTTCGCCATCGTCGACGAGGTGGACTCGATCCTGATCGACGAAGCGCGCACGCCGCTGATCATCAGCGGCCAGGCCGACGACAACACCGCCATGTACCTGGCGATGAATGCCATCGTGCCGATGCTCACGCGCCAGATCGGTGAAGCCGATCCGCGCACCGGCGAGGGCGTGACCACGCCCGGCGACTTCACGCTGGACGAGAAGACGCAGCAGGTTTTCCTGACCGAGCAGGGCCATGAAACCGCCGAACGCGTGCTGGCCAATGCCAAGCTGATCGCCGAGGGCGCCTCGCTCTATGATCCGGCCAACATCACGCTGATGCACCACCTGTACGCCTCGCTGCGTGCCAATCACCTGTACCACCGCGACCAGCATTACGTGGTGCAAAACGGCGAGATCGTGATCGTCGACGAATTCACCGGCCGCCTGATGGCCGGCCGCCGCTGGAGCGACGGCCTGCACCAGGCCGTCGAAGCCAAGGAAGGCGTGACCATCCAGGCCGAGAACCAGACCCTGGCCTCGATCACCTTCCAGAACTATTTCCGCCTCTACAACAAGCTCGGCGGCATGACCGGCACGGCCGATACCGAAGCCTACGAATTCCAGGAAATCTACGGTCTTGAAACCGTGGTCATTCCGCCAAACCGCCAGAGCCGCCGCGAAGACCAGCTCGACCGCGTCTACAAGACCACGGCCGAGAAGTACGCGGCCGCGATCAAGGACATCCGCGAGTGCCACGAGCGCGGCCAGCCGGTGCTGGTCGGCACGACCTCGATCGAGAACTCGGAAATCATCGACCAGCTGCTCAACGAAGCCAAGCTGCCGCACCAGGTGCTCAACGCCAAGCAGCATGCGCGCGAGGCCGACATCGTGGCCCAGGCCGGCCGCCCGGGCATGATCACCATTGCCACCAACATGGCTGGCCGCGGCACCGACATCGTGCTCGGCGGCAACGTCGAGAAGCTGGTTGCCGAAGTCGAGGCCGATGCCTCGCTGGATGAAGCCACGCGCGCCCAGCGCATCGCCGAAGTGCGTGCGCAATGGCAGGTCGAGCACGAGAAGGTCGCGGCCCTGGGCGGCCTGCGCATCATTGCCACCGAGCGCCATGAGTCGCGCCGCATCGACAATCAGCTGCGCGGCCGTTCGGGCCGCCAGGGCGACCCCGGTTCGTCGCGCTTCTACCTGAGCCTGGACGACACGCTGCTGCGCATCTTTGCCGGCGACCGCGTGAAGGCCATCATGGAACGCCTGAAGATGCCCGATGGCGAAGCCATCGAAGCCGGCATCGTGACGCGTTCGATCGAATCGGCGCAGCGCAAGGTCGAGGCGCGCAACTTCGATGTGCGCAAGCAGCTGCTCGAGTACGACGACGTCGCCAACGACCAGCGCAAGGTGATCTACCAGCAGCGCAACGAGATTCTCGATGCGGTCGACCTGAACGACCTCATTGGCGTGATGCGCGAAGAGACCGTGACCGACATCGTGCGCCAGTACGTGCCCGCCGACTCGATGGAAGAGCAGTGGGACCTGCCCGGGCTGGAAAAGCATCTGCTCGACGAGTGGCGCCTGGAGCTGCCGCTGGTGCAGGAAGCCGGCACCGCCGAATCCATCACCGACGAGGAAATCCTCGACAAGGTGCTGCAGGCCGCGCAAGCCGCGTTCGATGCCAAGCTGCAGCTGATCGGCCGGGAGAACTTCACCCAGTTCCAGCGCGCGGTGCTGCTGCAGAGCTTCGACACGAACTGGCGCGACCACCTGGCCGCGCTCGACTACCTGCGCCAGGGCATCCATCTGCGTGGCTATGCGCAGAAGCAGCCCAAGCAGGAGTACAAGCGCGAGGCGTTCGAGCTGTTCCGCCAGCTGATCGACCAGGTCAAGACCGAAGTCACGCGCGTGCTGATGACGGTGCAGGTGCAATCCAACGAGCAGCTCGACCAGGCCACCGAGGTGCTGGGCCAGCGCGCCGAGCATATCTCCAACGTCACCTATACCTCGCCCACCGAGGACGGCAGCCAGACGACGGTGCGCGCCGACGAAGCCGCCGCCAGCGAAGGCGCGCCCATGGTGCGCGTCGGCCGCAACGATCCCTGCCCCTGCGGCAGTGGCCTGAAGTTCAAGCAATGCCACGGCAAACTGGCTTGAGCATCTTGTGACCATCGCAAGGCACGGGCTGCGGCCCGTGTTTTGCATTGAAGCACTGCGTTCTTCCGCATAATCCGTCTGACTCCCTTTTCACGAAAGACATTCGCATGCCTGTGAATCTCTCCGCCCCCGTTGCCGCCGAGCTGCTTGCCATCGACGGTGTCCGCATTGGCGTCGCCGAAGCTGGCGTGCGCAAGGCCAACCGCAAGGACCTGACGGTGTTCCTGCTCGATGAAGGCGCGGCCGTGGCCGGCGTGTTCACGCAGAACCGCTTCTGCGCCGCGCCGGTGCAGGTCAGCCGCGAGCATCTGGCGCAGGGCGCGGCAGTGCGCGCCATGGTCATCAACACCGGCAACGCCAACGCCGGCACGGGCGCGCAGGGCCTGGCCAACGCGCGCGCCACCAGCGCCGCGCTCGCCGAGCTGCTGGGCGTGGCTGCGCACCAGGTGCTGCCGTTCTCCACCGGCGTGATCATGGAACAGCTGCCCGTCGACCGCATTGCCGCCGGCCTGCCCGCGGCGCTGGCCGACGCCCAGCCCGACCATTGGGCGCGCGCCGCAGAAGGCATCATGACCACCGACACCCTGCCCAAGGCTTTCAGCCGCCAGCTGCAGATCGGCGGCGCGACGGTCTCGATCTCGGGCATCAGCAAGGGCGCGGGCATGATCCGTCCGAACATGGCCACCATGCTGGGTTTCCTGGCCACCGATGCCAACATCGCGCCCGAATTGCTGCAGCCGCTGGTGACCAGCCTGGCCGAAGGCTCGTTCAACCGCGTGACCATCGATGGCGACACCTCGACCAACGATTCGTTCGTGCTGATTGCCACGAACCGCGCCCAGCACGCGCAGATCACGTCGCTCACCAGCGCCGAAGGCCAGGCGCTGCAGGCCGCGCTGCTCGAAGTCTCGCAAAAGCTGGCCCAGGCCATCGTGCGCGACGGCGAAGGCGCGACCAAGTTCATCACGGTGCGCGTCGAAGGCGGCAAGACCGGCGCCGAATGCCGCCAGGTGGCCTATGCCATCGCGCACTCGCCGCTGGTCAAGACCGCGTTCTACGCCAGCGACCCGAACCTGGGCCGCATTCTCGCCGCCGTGGGCTATGCGGGCATTGCCGACCTGGAGCAGACCGGCATCGATCTCTACCTGGACGACGTGCACGTGGCGGTCAAGGGCGGCCGCAACCCCGACTACCGCGAGGAAGACGGCCAGCGCGTGATGCAGCAGCAGGAAATCACGGTGCGCGTGCTGCTGGGCCGCGGCGATGCCGTCGATACGGTCTGGACCTGCGATTTCAGCCACGACTATGTGACCATCAACGCTGACTATAGGTCTTGAGCCAGCGACGACCCTGCCCGATGGAGCCAGTGGGTTGAACCGTTCGTGATGAGCCTGTCGAACCATGGACGTCCATCCTTCGACAGGCTCAGGACGAAAGGTAACCGAACGGTAACCGAACGGTAACTTCCTACCGTCATGGCCTCGGCAGGGGCTACCCATAAAGACAGTCTGAGAGACAAGAACCCGTCATGACCCTGCCCGCCGATACCAACCCCCTCGAGCGCCTGGTGGCGCGCGCCGAACAGTTGATGCAGCGCATTGAATCCGTGCTGCCCCAGCCACTGCAATCGCCCCAGGACTGGAGCGAGGCCATTGCCTGGCGCTACCGCAAGCGCGCCAACGGCTGCGGGCTGCTCGAGCCGGTGCGGCATATCGGCGCGATGCAGTTGTCCGACCTGCAGAACATCGACGGGCAAAAGGAAAAGATCGCGCGCAACACCGAGCAGTTCGTGCAGGGCCGCACCGCCAACAACGTGCTGCTCACGGGGGCGCGCGGCACGGGGAAGTCGTCGCTGATCCGCGCCTGCCTGCATGCCTACGCGCCGCAGGGCCTGCGCCTGATCGAGGTCGACAAGCAGGACCTCACCGACCTGCCCGACATCGTCGATGTGGTCGCGGGCCGGCCCGAGAAGTTCATCATCTACTGCGATGACCTGAGCTTCGAGGAAGGCGAGCCCGGCTACAAGGCCATGAAGTCGATTCTCGACGGCTCGGTCTCTGCTGCGAGCCCCAACGTGCTGGTCTACGCGACCAGCAACCGCCGCCATCTGCTGCCCGAGTACATGACAGACAACCTGTCGGTGCAGCGCGGCGACGATGGCGAGATCCATCCCGGCGAGGTGATCGAGGAAAAGATCTCGCTGTCCGAACGCTTTGGCCTGTGGGTCAGCTTCTACCCGTTCAGCCAGGACGAATACCTGGCCGTGGTCGCGCAGTGGCTGTCGGCGTTGGGCGTCAATGAAGAAGCGATAGCCGCCGCGCGCCCCGAAGCCCTGGTCTGGGCGCTGGAGCGCGGCTCACGCAGCGGCCGTGTCGCGCACCAGTTCGCGCGCGATTATGCGGGCCGCGAAACGCACGCCGCAGCCACCAGAGGCATTGCCGATGTCAACGACCTGACCGAGGAAGCCGAGCTGTGAACGCGCATTCCACGCCGCGCAAGCACACCGAAGTCGCGGTGGGCGTGCTGATCCGCGCCGATGACGCGCTGTTGCTGACCTCGCGCCCCGAAGGCAAGCCTTGCGCGGGCTTCTGGGAGTTCCCGGGCGGCAAGCTCGAAGCCGGCGAATCGGTCGAGCAGGCGCTGCGCCGCGAACTGATCGAGGAGCTGGGCGTGACGATTGGCGCGGCCGAGGTCTGGAAGGTCACCGAGCATGACTATCCGCATGCGCTGGTGCGGCTGCACTGGTGCAAGGTACGCGATTGGGAAGGCAGCTTCGAGATGCGCGAAGGCCAGTGCATGGCCTGGCAGCAGCTGCCGCTCGATGTCAAGCCGGTGTTGCCGGGCGCGCTGCCGGTGCTGGAATGGCTGGCGCAGGAGCGTGGCCTGGCATTTGATGCCGAGCACTACACCCGGCATCTGCCCGTGGAGGCCTGAAGCCTGGCTTCAATCCTGCTCGCGCGGGTCGCCGTGGGGCGCGCCCTCGGGCGGGGTCGCCGAAGGCACGCGGAACTCTTCATTGGCCCAGGCGCCCAGGTCGATCTGGCGGCAGCGCTCGCTGCAAAACGGCCGCCAGCGGTTTTGCGGCCCAAAGACGCTCGGGCCGCCACAGGTCGGGCAGCGCACGATGGGTGCGGTGGACGGGGTCGTATCGGTCATCGGGGCATCAGGCACACAGGGTGATTTCAAAGGCTGCGTTTTCGGGGCAGGGCTGCAGCTTGCCGTTTTCATCCGCGCGCATCATGCGCACCGACACCAGCAGCCGGTTGCCGCTGATCTCGGGCACCAGGTCGAGTGTCGGGTCGATGCGCAGCCGCAGCAGCTGGAACGAGCGTCCCGTGGGCAGGTTCTGCTGGAACTGGCCGTTCTCGGCAACGACGCGCTGCGGCACGCCGGTGTCGCGCAGCATCTGCATCAGCACGAACAGCGCATCGGCCAGCGGACTCAGGGCCGCGGTCCAGCCTTCGAGCGCCTGTTGCCGCACTGCGGCGTCCTGGTGCTGCCACGCGTGATAGGCCGGCAGGTCGAAGCCGCAGGTGCCGCCCGGAATGCTGATGCGGCTGCGGATGGCCATCAGCCAGTCGTTCTCGGTCAGCACCTGGCCGGTCTTGCCATTTTGCGCATTGAGCGCGGCGAAGCACTCGTCCAGGCGGCCGATGATCTGGTCCAGCACTTCGGTGGCGATCGAGGGGTTGCCGCGGTAGCTGTCGAGCAAGGCCTTTTGCTTTTCAATGTCCTTGAGCACATCGGCCTTGAGATCGACCCGGGCCGCGACATCCATGATCTCGAAGATCGTGACCAGCGCGAAATGGTGGTCGGTGGGAGACGGGCGCGCAATCAGGTCGCCCAGGCGGCGAAACAGGCATTCGAGCCGGAGATAGGTTCTCAGGCGTTCGTTGAAAGGATATTCGTAGAGGATCACGCTTGCAGGGCTCCTAGGGCCTGTTCACCTTGTTCTCAGCGGTGGGAACGGGACAAAACCGCGCCAATCCTGGTGCGGGACGACGCCCACGCGGCGTGCGGCGGGAGGCCAAGCCATGGCCCATCATAGCCCGAACAACGCGGCGATCCGAACCGCATGCGCGCGCAAATGCTCCAGATCTTGCGTGTCATTGTAAATAATCATATCGGCCGCGGCCCGGCGCGCCTGGCGCGAGGCCTGGGCCGCAAGGATGCGCTCGATGGCTTCGGGCGCCAGCTGGTTGCGCTGCATGACGCGCTGGATCTGTGTCGCCTCGCGGCAATCGACCACCAGCACCTGGTCCAGTTGGGAGGTCCAGCGCCCGGACTCCACCAGCAGCGGAATGTCCAGCACCACCAGGGCGGCGCCGGATTGTTCGGCCAGCGCGATGCGCTCGGCCGTGGCCTGGCCCACCAGCGGGTGGACGATGGCTTCGAGGCGCGCGCGTGCCGACGCATCGGCGAACGCCAGCGCGCGCATGCGCTCGCGGTGCAGGCCGCCGCGCTCGTCGATCAGCTCGGGGCCAAACGCCGCGGCAATCGGCGCCATGGCCAGGCCGCCCGCAGTGGTAACGCTGCGCGCGATCTGGTCGGCATCGACATGCACCGCGCCGCGCGCGGCCAGCATTGCCGCGAAGCTGCTCTTTCCGCTGCCGATGCCGCCGGTCACGCCCAGGCGCGGCGTACGCCAGCGCAGATGGTGCAATTGCGCCGCGGCCATCACAGTCCCAGCACGCCCAGGAAGCGCTCGAGCATGCGCTGCGGCCCGAACAGCAGCGCCGCGAAACCGGCGCCCGCCAGGAACGGGCCGAAAGGAATGTAGCCGCCTTCGCGCAGCTGGCTGCGCAGCTTCATGGCAATGCCGACGATGGCGCCAATCACCGAAGCCGCGAGGATCATGGGCACCAGCGCCTGCCAGCCGAACCAGGCGCCGAGCGCGGCAAACAGCTTGAAGTCGCCATAGCCCATGCCGTCCTTGCCGGTGGCCAGCTTGAAGCCCCAGAACACCAGCCACAGCGACAGATAGCCCGCGGCCGCGCCCCACACGGCGTCGGCCAGCGCCACGTCCGTCCAGCGCAGCGCCGCGGCCAGCAGGCCGGCCCAGAGCAAGGGCAGGGTGATGTCGTCGGGCAGCAAGGTGGTGTCCCAGTCGATCAGCGCCAGCGCCAGCAGCGCGGCGCTGAAGCCGCACCACGCAAGGCCGGCCGGGGTGGGCCCCCAGTGCGCCAGGCAGAAGGCGAACAGCGCGCCGGTGGCCAGCTCCACGACGGGATAGCGCGCGCTGATGCGCGCCTGGCACGAAGCACAGCGCCCGCGCAGCGCGAGATAGCTCAGCACCGGAATGTTCTCGTACCAGCGGATCGCATGGCCGCAGTGCGGGCAGCGCGAACGCGGCTTGCTCAGGCTGATGCGCGGGCCGGCGTCGTCAGGCGACGCCAGCAAGGGCTGGCCTGCGGCCAGCGCCTGCTCCCGCGCGTGTTCGCGGCATTCCTCGGCCCACTGCTGCTCCATGATCTTCGGCAGCCGGTGGATCACGACATTCAGAAAGCTGCCGATGAGCAGACCCAGTACGCCGCCCAGGGCGGCCATTTCCCAACCCATGGACATCAGACCACCTGGCCCAACTGGAAGATCGGCAGATACATGGCCACCACGATGCCGCCGATGATGACGCCCAGGAACACGATGATGATCGGCTCCATCAGGCTGGACAGGCCGGCCACCATCTCGTCGACCTCCTCCTCGTAGAAGTCGGCAGCCTTGCCCAGCATGTGGTCGATCGAGCCCGACTCCTCGCCGATGGCGGTCATCTGCAGCACCATCGAGGGAAAGACATTGGTGGAGGTCATGGCCGCGGTGAGGCTGGTGCCGGTCGATACTTCCTGCTGGATCTTCTCGGTGGCCTGTGCATAGACCGCATTGCCCGCCGCGCCGCCGACCGAATCCAGCGCCTCGACCAGCGGCACGCCCGCGGCAAACATCGTCGACAGGGTGCGCGTCCAGCGCGCCACGGCGGATTTTTCGATCAGCACGCCGAAGATCGGCAGCTTCAGCAGCAGCCGGTCCATGGTCATCTGGATGCGCGGGCTGCGTTTCCAGGCCTGGATGAAGAAGTAGATGCCGCCGCCCAGCAGGCCGAAGATCAGCCACCACCACTGCACGAAGATCTCGCTGATGGCCATGACCAGCAGCGTGGGCGCCGGCAGGTCGGCGCCAAACGAGCTGAACACCTCCTTGAACGCCGGCACCACGAAGATCATGATCACCGCGATGACCACGAAGGTCACAACGATCACCGCGCTCGGATACATCAGCGCCGACTTGATCTTGCCCTTGATGGCTTCGGTCTTTTCCATGTAGACCGCGAGGCGGTCCAGCAGCGTCTCCAGGATACCCGCCGACTCGCCGGCCTCGACCAGGTTGCAGTAGAGGCTGTTGAAATACATCGGATGCTTGCGGAACGCCGCGTTCAGCGAGGTGCCGACCTCGACGTCCGCGCGGATGTCGTTGAGCAGCCGGGTCACGCTGGTGTTGGTGTTGCCGCGCGCGACGATGTCGAACGACTGCAGCAGCGGCACGCCGGCCTTCATCATGGTGGCCAGCTGGCGTGTGAACAGCGCGATGTCCTTGGGCTTGATCTTCTTGCCCGAGCGCATGCGGCGCTTCTTGATCTTGGTCGGGAAGATGCCCTGGCGGCGCAAGGTGGCCTGCACCTGGTTCTCGCCGCCAGCGCGCGTCTCGCCGCGCACGATCTTGCCATGCCGGTCCTTGCCTTCCCACTCGAAGACAAAATCCTGGATACCTGCAGTCGCCATGCCGTTCCCTCGTTTTTTTATTCGTTGGTCACGGCCAGCACTTCTTCCAGCGAAGTCAGTCCCAGGCGCGCCTTGTACAAGCCGGAGTCGCGCAGCGAACGCACGCCTTCGAGCTTGGCCTGGGCCGCGATCTCGAGCGCGCTGCCGTCGCGCAGGATGATGCGCTGGATTTCCTCGGAGATCGGCATGACCTGGTAGATGCCGACCCGGCCCTTGTAGCCGTTGTTGCAGGCCTTGCAGCCCACGGGCTTGTAGGTGACCCAGCTGCCATCGAGGTCGTTGGCGTCGTAGCCGGCATCGAGCAGCGCCTCGCGCGGGATGTCGGCTGGCTGCTTGCACTGCGGGCACAGGCGCCGGGCCAGGCGCTGCGCGGTGATCAGTATCACGCTCGAGGCAATGTTGAACGGCGCGATGCCCATGTTGCGCATGCGCGTGAGCGTGGTGGGCGCGTCGTTGGTATGCAGCGTGGACAGCACCAGGTGGCCCGTCTGCGCGGCCTTGATCGAGGTATCGGCGGTTTCCAGGTCGCGGATTTCACCGACCATGATGATGTCGGGGTCCTGGCGCAGGAAGGCCTTGAGCGCGGTGGCGAAGGTCAGCCCGGCCTTTTCGTTGACGTTGACCTGGTTCACGCCGGGCAGGTTGATTTCCGACGGGTCCTCGGCCGTGGCGATGTTGACGCCGGGCTTGTTGAGCAGGTTCAGGCAGGTGTAGAGCGAAACGGTCTTGCCCGAGCCCGTGGGGCCGGTGACCAGGATCATGCCGTAGGGGCGGCTGATCGCATGCATCAGCCGGTCCTTTTCCTCGGGCTCGTAACCCAGCGCCTCGATGCCCATCTTGGCGCTTTCGGGATCGAGGATACGGATCACGATCTTCTCGCCGAACAGCGTCGGCAGCGTGCTCACGCGGAAGTCGATGGTGCGGTTGGGGCCGACCTTGAGCTTCATGCGCCCGTCTTGCGGCACGCGCTTCTCGGAAATGTCCAGGCGCGAGATGACCTTGATGCGCGAGGCCAGCTTGTCCTTGATCGCAATTGGCGGCGAGGCGATCTCGCGCAGCTCGCCATCGACGCGGAAACGCACCCGGTAGTTGTGCTCGTAGGGCTCGAAGTGCAGGTCGGAGGCGCGCATGTTGAACGCGTCCAGCAGCATCTTGTGCAGAAACTTGACGACCGGCGCATCCTCGACATCGGAGCCTGCGGTATTGGCGCTGTCGTTGGCTTCCTCGGCTTCCTCGGCCTTGATGTCGTCGAAATTGAAGTCACCCGACGAGGTATAGGACTGCAGCGATTCGGAAACGCTCTTGTGCATCGACTCGCACAGTTGCACCAGCTTGTCGTACTCGGCAATGATCCAGTCGATCCCCATCTGGGAGGTGAACTTGATGCGTTCCGCGGCCTCCTGGTCGGTGGGATCGGCGGCGGCAATCGTCAGGCGGTTGTTGCGCTTGCTCAGCACCACCACGCGGTAGTTCAGGCAGAGCTTGGGCGCAAGCAGCCCCTGGGGCAGCAATGCGGGATCGATGGCGTCGAGATCGATCAGCGGCGCGCCGAAGACGCTCGACAGCGTATGCGCCACCTGCGCCGACGTCACGGTGCCGGAACCTATGAGTTCGGAGATGAAGCTGGTGCGCGCAGCCTGGGATTTGCGGTGCAGATCCTCGGCCACCTGGGCCGTGATCGTGCCGGCGGAAATCAACGCGCGTCCCAGGCCGGGAAGCGCCATGCTGGATGTGGACGGAGTGACGGAGTCAGCAGCGGGCATGAAGCAGGAGAGGGGCGGCGGAAGTGAAGTCTTCCTATCATCCCTCATTCGCGGTAGGCTGCATAGACGCGCGGCAAATTTTGCGGCCCATACCCAGGAAACCTGTGATGGCGCGTCGCGTCAGCGCACATAGGTCAATGGCAGGGCGGTGGTGTACTTGAGCTCCTCCATTGCAAAGCTCGAGGACACATCCAGCAGCTGGGTGCCGGCAATCAGGCGCTTGTAGACCTTGTCATAGGCGGCTATGTCGGGCACCACCACGCGCAGCAGGTAGTCCACGTCGCCGCTCATGCGGTAGAACTCCACCACTTCGGAAATCGCCTCGACCGTGGCGCGGAAGTTGTCGAACCATTCCTGGCTGTGGGTGCTGGTGCGCACCGCGACAAACACGGTGACGCTGACATTGGCGTGGCTGCGGTCGAGCAGCGCCACGTTGCGCGTGATCACGCCGGCCTCCTTGAGGCGCTGGATGCGCCGCCAGCACGAGGTCTGCGACAGGCTGGCTTCGGCGGCCAGATCGGCCAGCGGCATGTCGGCGTTCTGCTGGAGTTTTTCCAGCAACTGCCGATCGATGGAGTCAATTTTCATTTATGCATTCAAGCTCGGAAAATCATTGCGCAAATGTGCGCAATGAAGCGGTGTTTTGCAAGACCCATCCGGGGTTGGTGCTGGAAAATTTCCAGCCATGGAAATCTATCTCGACGCAAACGCCACTACGCCCGTTCTTCCCGCTGCGCAGCAGGCCGCGCTGGCCGCCATGGCCGACGGCTTCGGCAATCCCAGCAGCATCCACGGCAGCGGCCTAAAGGCCCGGTTCCTGGTCGACCAGGTGCGCGCCAGTGCGCGGCGCGTGCTGGGGGCGCCCACCGGGCAGTTGTTCTTCACCAGCGGCGCCACCGAAGGCATCCATACCAGCGTGCTGTCGGCACTGAGCGAGCTGCGCCGCCGGCGCGACGCGGGGGAGTGCGCGGCCCAGGCGCTGCTCTATGGCGCCACCGAACACAAGGCGGTGCCGCAGGCGCTGCACCACTGGAATGCGCTGCTCGGGCTGGATCTCCCGGTGCTGGCCATTCCCGTCGATGGCAATGGCCGCCATGACCTGGCCTGGCTGCGCGCGCAGGCGCCCAAGGCCGGACTGGTCTGCACCATGGCCGCGAACAACGAGACCGGCGTCATCAGCGACCTCGACGGCATTGCCGATGCCCTGCGCGGCAGCGCGGCGCTGTGGCTGGTCGACGGCGTGCAGGCGCTGGGCAAGCTCTCCCTGCAGCTGATCGAACGGCGCATCGACTACGCGCCGTTCTCGGGCCACAAGTTCTACGCTCCCAAGGGCATCGGGCTGCTGTACGTGCGCGCCGGCGCGCCCTTCACGCCGCTGCTGACGGGCGGCGGGCAGGAAGCCGGATGGCGCGGCGGCACGGAAAACATTGCCGGCATCGCGGCGCTGGGTGCGGTGCTGAGCGCCTGGGAGGCGGGAGACCTGTTCCAGCCGCCGGCGGCGCTGGCCGCGCACCGCGCGCAACTGGTCCAGGCGCTGCGCGAATCGTTTCCCGGGCTGGTGCTCAACTGCGGCGACGCGCCCTGCCTGCCGACCACCCTCAATTTTGCGGTGCGCGGCGTCGGCTCCCGGCTGCTGCTCGACCTGTTCGATGCTGCCGAAGTACGCGTCAGCGGCGGCTCGGCCTGCAGCGCCGCCAAGGCCGAACCCAGCTATGTGCTGCAGGCCATGGGCTTGCCCGAATGGCAGACCCAGGCCGCGGTGCGCCTGTCCTTTGGCGCCCTGGACGGCCCCGAATTCATTGCCGCGGCCTGCGCCCGGCTGCGGCGCTGCGGCCAGGTGCTGCGCGCGCGCGGCCTGAGCAGCGAGTCGCCGGCCCAGGCCTATGCGCCGCCGCTGGTCACGCGCATGCAGCATGGCAGCGCCTGCTGCTACCTGCTGGCCGATGGCGACAGCGGCGAATGCATCGTGGTGGATCCGGTCGCTGAACTGGTCGAGCCCATCACCCGCTGGCTGCATGGCCGGCATCTGGCGCTGCGCGCGGTGCTGTGCACCGAGGAGGCTCCAGCGATCGACGCCGCGGCCTGGCGGCTGCGCGAAGCCACCGGCCGGTGCCGCGCCGGCACCGGACCGGCGCACGCCTGGTCCGCTGACGCGGACCGGCCCGTGCTCGCGGGGCATGAGTTGATTGTGCTGCCGGGGTTGCCACGCGGCCGGCAAGCCTGGGGGCTGCGCCAGGACGCCAAGCTGCGCTACGTGCTGGCGGGCGACCTGCCGCAGAGCGCTGCGCCGACGCGCATGCCGTGGCTCGACCACTGGGCCGCACTCGGCGCGGTTTCCGGGACTCTGCTGTTGCCGCGCGCTGATGGCGCCGGACTGTTTGCCGCGCGGCTGGGTGCCGCGGGCAGCGCCTCGACCTGCATGGGCGATGACACCGCGGTCATGCTGGACGGCGCGGCGGCAACCGCCCTGCTGGCGCAGGGCGCAGGGCTGTGGGTGGATGTACGTGAAGCCCATGAGCGCGACGTGCAGGTGCCGGGCCGGGGGATTGCGGCCTCGCGGTCGGTGCCATTGTCGGGCTTGCTCTCGGCTTTGCCGCAGTGGCTGGAGCAGGAGGTGCATACGCCCGTGGTGTTCTATTGCCGCAGCGGCAACCGCAGCGCCCAGGCCGCCCGCGCGTTGCGCCGCCTGGGCCATGCATCCGCCTGGAGCCTCGCAGGCGGTTTGGCGTTGTGGAGCGCACCCGCGGTGGATTGCTCCCCGGAGTCCGTCGCCTGACCTTTGCTTTCGGAGGACATTGCCTCACAAGATGTGAACTATGTGTCGGATGGCATCCCAAAACACCGGGAAAACGCCTTTGCCATAGGGATGCTCGAACAGGGGCGCGGCGGAGCGCCTTCGGCCAGCGTGCTCAACCGGCTCGCAGAAAGTCTGTTGCTCACCGAACTGGAGCGCCAGCATCTGTTCATGCTGGCGCTGGGCAGGCCGCCCGAGTGGCGCTACCGTCCGGTCGAAGGCATCACGCCGCGCCTGCAACGGGTGCTGGATGCCTTTCCCGCCAGCGCCGCCATCGTCAAGACCGTCACCTGGGACGTGGTTGCGTGGAACCGCGTCGCGACCGTGCTGCTCACCGACTACGGCAAGCTCTCCCCACCAGAGCGAAACATCCTGCGACTCCTCTTCTGCAGCCCAAAGGCCCGACAGGCGCAGAAGGATTGGAGCAAGGTGGCCCGCGTGGTCGTCGGTGCGTTTCGCGCCGACGTGACCCGCGCTGGAAGCAGCCTGGAGGCATCGCGGCTCATCGATGAACTGTCCACTGTGAGCGCCGAGTTCAAGGCGTTGTGGGCCGATACCGATGTGGTGGGTATGAGCGAAGGGGTGAAGCGCCTGCGTCATCCTGTCGCAGGCATCATCAACCTGGAGTTCTCGAACTTCTCGGTAGAAGGTCGTCCGGAGCTGGGCGTGGTGGTATTCAACCCCGCCAAGCCGGCGGATGTTCGCCGGGTGCAGACGCTGCTATCTTCAGCATGAAGCCCGGCGCTCGAAAAGTTCGAACACACCCATGCCTGCCAGCATCGCGGCCACGAAGACAAGGGCCTTGACCTCACCCATTCCCAGCGAGACGAGACCTGGCCCCGGGCAGAAGCCCGCGATGCCCCAGCCGATGCCAAAGAGCACGCTTCCCGCGACTAGGCGGCGGTCAACATGGCGCGCCGACGGCAGGCGCATTTCAGCGCCCAGCAAGGAGGCGGTGCGTCGGCCAGCCAACGCGAAGGCGACTACGCCGACGGCAATGGCGCCCCCCATGACGAACGCAAGGGACGGGTCCCAGTGACCAGCCAAGTCCAGAAATCCGAGCACCTTGGCCGGATTGGCCATGCCCGACATGAGAAGGCCGAGGCCGAACACCAAGCCGGCGAGCAACGAAGCAATGACAGTCATGACGACCTCCTCAGAGACCCAGCAGATGGCGCGTCACGAATACCGTGGCGAAACCGGCGCCCATAAAGGCAGCCGTGGCAACGAGCGAGCGCGGCGAAAGTCGAGATAGCCCGCAGACCCCGTGCCCGCTGGTGCAACCGGAGCCATACCGTGTGCCGATGCCGACGAGTAGGCCAGCCAGAATCAGCGCGCCGTAATTTGCGTCGATCTCTGGTTGAGGCAACGCCGCGAACAGCGCGTAGACCCAAGGTGCGCCGATCAGTCCGAGGATAAAGGCGACGCGCCAAAGCGTGTCGCCCTTGCGGGTCCTGAGCAGCCCCCCGAGCACTCCGCTGATACCCGCGATGCGTCCGTTGAACAGAGCGAGCATCGCCACCGCAGTTCCGATAAGCACGCCTCCTGCCAGGGCGGCGAGCGGCGTGAAGTGGCTCCAGTCGATGGACATCATTCTTCCTTTGGACAGTAGAGACTGTAGAGCAGGGCGAGAATTTCGAGCATCGCAGGGTTGGCCACGCTGTAGAAGACGTTCTTGCCTTCACGGCGCGTGCTGACCACCCCCTCGTTGCGCAATACACCCAGCTGTTGCGATAGCGTCGGTTGGTGAATGTCCAAGGTTTCTTCAAGGTCGCTGACACACATCTCTCCCCGTGACAGCTGGCACAGCAGGAGCAGGCGGTCTTCATTGGCGAGCACCTTGAGCGCCGCCACTGCGGTGCCCGCGGCGCCGCGCAGGGCCTGTGGATCGATAACTGGTGACTGTTTCATTGGATGCTAGACGGTTTATATAGATATATTATATATAAATATATATTGTTAGCCAATAGATTTCATCTTCACGCTGCCTGATGCACTCATGGCGAACCGCACCACGGCCCAGAGCTTCTTCGACCCTTTGGACGTGGACCGTTTCTGACGTCGCATGGGACCACGCGACCAGGTGGGCCGTGGTCATTGACCCGATCGTGGACTTCGACCTGAAGCCGGGACGCACCAGCACCGCTTGCGCCGACTGCCTGTTGGCCTGCGTCCAAGACAATGGCCTGGAGGTCGACTGGATTCTGAAGACCCGTGCCCACGCCGACCCTCTGTCGAGGGCGTGCCATGTGTGGGACAAGATCGGAGGCGCATCGCCATTCGACGAACATCCGTGTCGTACAGGCGACCTTCAAGAAGCTTTTACCTAGCGCGCAGCTTTTTGCCGGATGGTATTCAAGATGGGGAAGACTGAAGCAACGGCGTTGCTGGTCCCTGGGTATGCGCCTGCCGACATGGCTTGTCTGAACGACGCTTTACGTCGGTAAAGCAACAAGGTTTGCCACCAAATGCCCACCAACAGCGCTGTAGAAACAACAAAGCCCCATGGCTGGGGCTTTGTAAGTCCTTGAATTTCAAGGAAAATCCTGGTCGGGGTGAGAGGATTCGAACCTCCGGCCTCTACGTCCCGAACGTAGCGCTCTACCAGGCTAAGCTACACCCCGAATGTCAGTTCCGGCAAACGCCTCAGGTGCGTCTGTCGAGTAGCTGAGCCGCCAATTGTAGCAAATTTGCGGTGTGCAAATTGTCTGGCAGCATTTTTAATGCATCGATCGCGCGCTCGGCCTCGGCGTGCGCCGCGGCACGCGCCACATCCAGGGCGCCGGTGGCTTGCACGATGGCAATCACCGCGGCCAGCTGCTCGGTCGAGCCCTGCTCGATGGCCTCGCGCACCACAGCGGCTTTCTCGGGCGTTGCGCGCTGCATCGCGGCGATCAGCGGCAGCGTGCACTTGCCTTCGCGCAGGTCGTCGCCCAGGTTCTTGCCCATCTCGGTGGTGTCGCCGGTATAGTCCAGCACGTCATCGATGATCTGGAACGCCGTGCCCAGCGCCTGGCCATAGGTGGCGCAGGCCTGTTCGACCTCGGGGCTGCTGCCGGCAAGCACCGCGCCCAGCTGGGCGCTGGCCTCGAACAGCTTGGCGGTCTTCGAGCGGATCACATGCAGGTAGCCGTCCTCGTCGAGCGAGGCGTCATGCATGTTCATCAGTTGCTGCACTTCGCCTTCGGCAATGATGTTGGTGGCATCTGACAGGATCTGCAGCACGCGCGTGCTGCCGGCTGCGACCATCATCTGGAACGAGCGGGTATGCAGGAAGTCGCCGACCAGCACGCTGGCCGGGTTGCCGAAGGCCTCGTTGGCGGTGGCGCGGCCGCGGCGCATGGTCGATTCATCGACCACGTCGTCGTGCAGCAGCGTGGCGGTATGGATCAGCTCGACCACGGCCGCAAGGTTGAAGCGCTGGCTTCCCTCGTAGCCCAGGGCCTTGCAGATCATCAACAACAGCGCCGGGCGCAGCCGCTTGCCGCCGGCGGCAATGATGTACTGGGAAATCTGGGAGATCAGCGGAACACTGGTATGCAGGCGGTCGGCGATGACGCTGTCCACCTCGCGCATGTCGTGGGCGATCAGGGAAAGGGGATTGTTGGGGGTGATAGCTGTGGTCAAGATTGTGGCCGCCCTGTGAGCCGCTGATTATAGGAACTGTCGGCCGCAAATGACGGCAGCGCGCGTTGGCCACCGTCGGTGGCCGGGCCGGGCGTGCCGCATGCACAGGAAATTCTGCCATGGTACAATCGCCGGCTCTGCGGAAATTCGTCTGCGGAAACTCTCAATTAAAGAGGTCAACATGTACGCGGTCATAAAAACCGGCGGCAAGCAGTATCGCGTTGCTTCCGGCGAAAACATCAAAGTAGAACAGATTGCTGCGGACGTAGGCCAGGAAATTGTGATCGACCAGGTTCTGGCAGTCGGCAACGGCGCTGAACTCAAGGTCGGCACACCCCTGGTGTCCGGCGCAACTGTGAAGGCAACTGTGGTTGCTCACGGCAAACACGACAAAGTGCACATCTTCAAGATGCGCCGTCGTAAGCACTATCAGAAGCGTCAGGGTCACCGTCAGCAGTTCACCGAACTGCAGATCGTGGCAATCGTTGCTTAATAGGAGCTGAGTCATGGCACAGAAAAAAGGCGGCGGCTCTACGCGAAATGGGCGCGATTCCAAGCCCAAGATGCTCGGCGTGAAGGCTTTCGGCGGTGAGTTGATCACGGCTGGTTCCATCATCGTTCGCCAGCGCGGCACCAAGTTCCATCCCGGCGAGAACGTCGGCGTGGGCAAGGACCACACGCTGTTTGCATTGGTCGAAGGCCATGTGTCCTTCTCCACCAAGGGCGCACTGTCCAAGCACACGGTCAATGTGACGCCTGCCTAAGGCCTGTCACTTCGACGCACGGCGAAGCCCCGACATGTCGGGGCTTTTCCGTTTGAGGGATATGCTCCCTCTTTCAGAGCCCCGTTCGCCGGGGCCTTATGCTTTTGCGCAGGGCGGATACGCCGACTGCTGCACGAAAGCACACTGTTTTGTAAACTGGATGCCTCATGAAGTTCGTCGATGAAGCTTATATTGACATTGCTGCCGGTGATGGCGGCAATGGCTGCGTCTCGTTCCGGCACGAGAAGTACAAGGAATTCGGCGGCCCCAATGGGGGGGACGGCGGCCGCGGCGGCCACGTCTTCGCGGTAGCGGATTCCAACCTCAACACCCTGGTCGACTTCCGCTATGCGCGCCGCCACGAAGCCAAGCGCGGCGAGCACGGCATGGGCTCGGACATGTTTGGCGCCGCGGGCGCCGACATCACGCTGCGCGTGCCGGTCGGGACCATCTTTTCCGACCAGGAAACGGGTGAAGTGCTCTATGAGCTGCTGACACCGGGCGAAGTCGTGACCATCGCCAAGGGCGGCGATGGCGGTTTCGGCAACATGCGCTTCAAGAGCGCGATCAACCGCGCGCCGCGGCAGAAGACACCGGGCTGGCCCGGCGAGCGCAAGAGCCTCAAGCTCGAGCTCAAGGTGCTGGCCGATGTCGGCCTGCTGGGCATGCCCAACGCGGGCAAGTCGACGCTGATCTCGGCGGTCTCGAACGCGCGCCCGAAGATCGCCGACTATCCTTTCACCACGCTGCACCCCAACCTGGGCGTGGTGCGCGTCGGTCCCGAGCAGAGCTTTGTCATTGCCGACATTCCCGGCCTGATCGAAGGTGCTTCGGAAGGCGCGGGCCTGGGCCATCTGTTCCTGCGCCATCTGCAGCGCACGCGCCTGCTGCTGCATGTGGTCGACATGGCTCCGTTCGACGACGCCGTGGACCCGGTGGCACAGGCCAAGGCGATTGTCGGCGAGCTCAAGAAGTACGACGCTGCGCTGTATGAAAAGCCGCGCTGGCTGGTGCTCAACAAGCTGGACATGGTGCCCGAGGACGAGCGCGAAGCGCGCGTGAAGGACTTCGTCAAGCGCTTCAAGTGGAAGGGCCCGGTGTTCGAGATCTCGGCGCTGACGCGTGAAGGCTGCGAGCCGCTGATCAAGACCATCTTCCAGCATGTGCAGGCCGAGCAGCGCGCCGAGAACATGCCGGTCGAAGTCGACCAGCGCTTCGTGGGCGATGCGCCCGCGGAAACCGATCCGCGCGACCCGCGCTTTGCGGGCGGCGACGAGTGACAGGGCCGGGCGGGCCGCAAGGCCTGCCGGGGGAGGGGCCCTCGGGCCGTTGACTGACCAGCGCCTGCGGCCTGCGGGGCAGGCGCCCAAGAACAATCTGAATCATGGCTTCCAGTGTTTTGCGTGATGCGCGGCGTATCGTGGTGAAGGTCGGCTCCAGCCTCGTGACCAACGAAGGCCGCGGGCTCGATGAAGAGGCGATCGCGCAGTGGAGCCAGCAGCTGGCGGCACTGGTGCGCGGCGATGGCGATGGCGTGCGCCGCGAAGTCGTGATGGTCTCGAGCGGCGCGATTGCCGAAGGCATGAAGCGCCTGGGCTGGAAAACACGTCCCAAGCAGGTGCATGAACTGCAGGCGGCCGCGGCCGTGGGCCAGATGGGCCTGGCGCAGATGTACGAGACCAAGCTGCGCGAGCAGAACGTGGGCAGCGCCCAGGTGCTGCTGACCCATGCCGACCTTGCCGACCGCGAGCGCTATCTGAATGCGCGCACCACGCTGCTGACGCTGCTGGGGCTGGGCGTGGTGCCGGTCATCAACGAGAACGACACCGTCGTCAACGATGAAATCAAGTTCGGCGACAACGACACGCTGGGCGCGCTGGTGGCGAATCTGGTCGATGCCGATGCGCTGGTGATCCTGACCGACCAGAAGGGCCTGTACACGGCCGATCCGCGCAAGAACCCCGATGCACGCTTCGTCGACGAAGCCCAGGCCGGCGATCCGGCGCTCGAGGCCATGGCCGGCGGCGCGGGCTCGAATATCGGCAGCGGCGGCATGATCACCAAGATCCTTGCCGCCAAGCGCGCCGCGGGCTCGGGCGCCTCGACGGTAATTGCCTGGGGCCGCGAGCCGAACGTGCTGGGGAGGCTGGTCGCGGGCGAAGCCATCGGCAGCCTGCTGGTGGCACAGACCGGCAAGAAGCAGGCGCGCAAGCAGTGGATTGCCGACCATCTGCAGCTCAAGGGCGCGGTCAGTGTCGACCAGGGCGCGGCCGACAAGCTGCTCGAGGAAGGCAAGAGCCTGCTGCCCATCGGCATGACGGGCGTGGAAGGCAATTTCTCGCGCGGCGACGTGATTGCCGTGCGCAATCCGCAGGGCCGCGAAATCGCGCGCGGCCTGGCCAACTACGCCAGCGCCGAAGCACGGCTGCTGTGCCGCAAGAGCTCGTCGGAGTTCGAGCACCTGCTGGGCTACAGCGCCGAATCCGAGATGATCCACCGCGACAATATGATCGTTGCCGGACATTGAGGCCATGCGCCAGGGCAGGGCCTGGCGCCAGGCTCAGGATGGTTTGCGCTGGCTCGCCGCGCTCAGATCGGTCTGCGGGTCGGGGTCGAAGCTGGCACCGGGCGGCAGTTCAAGGCCTGGATGCAGCAAGCCCAATGCGGTGCGTGACGGCAGGGCGGTGGCCGGCGCCGTGGTGCCGTCTTGCTCGCGGTTGCGCATGCCGCTGCGCAGGTAGCGGTTGCGCTGCTCCTGGCGCGGCACAAAGCGCGCCAGCTCGGTCAGCGCCATTTCATAGACGCCGCGCTTGAATTCGACAACCACCTCGAGCGGAACCCAGTAATCGTTCCAGCGCCAGGCGTCGAATTCCGGATGGTCTGTGGCCCTGAGGTTCAAGTCCCAGTCATGGCCCAGCAATTGCAGCAAATACCAGATCTGCTTTTGTCCGCGGTAATGCCCACGCGCATCGCGTCGGATATACCGGTCTGGCACCTCGTAGCGCAACCAGTCCCGGGTTCGGGCGACCACGCGGACGTGGTCGGGCCTCAGACCCACTTCTTCATGCAATTCCCGAAACATCGCCTGCTCAGGAGATTCCCCGCGGTCTATGCCGCCTTGCGGGAACTGCCAGCTGTGGGTGCGAATGCGTTTTCCCCAGAACACCTGGTTCTTGTGGTTGAGCAGGATGATGCCGACGTTCGGGCGAAATCCGTCCCGGTCAAGCATAATCGAACCCCAATTTTTTGAATTGCGTCCATTATGCATGGTGCCATGCCCCCGGCAAGCGCGCCCGCCTGATTTCCGCTGTACTGTCGCCCCATGAAAGCCTCTCAATTCTTCATCTCCACCTTCAAGGAAGCTCCGGCCGATGCCGAGGTGGTCAGCCACAAGCTCATGATGCGTGCGGGCCTGATCAAGCGCCTGGGTGCGGGCATCTACAACTACATGCCCATGGGCCTGCGCGTGATCCGCAAGGTCGAGGCCATCGTGCGCGAGGAGATGAATCGCGCCGGTGCCGTGGAGATCACCATGCCGGTGGTCCAGCCCGCCGAGCTGTGGCAGGAAACCGGCCGCTTCGAGAAGATGGGTCCCGAGCTGCTGCGCATCCAGGACCGCCATGGCCGTGACTTCGTCATTCAGCCGACCAGCGAGGAAGTGGTAACGGATATCGCGCGCCAGGAACTCCGCAGCCACAAGCAGTTACCCAAGAACCTCTACCAGATCCAGACCAAGTTCCGCGACGAGCGCCGCCCGCGCTTCGGTCTGATGCGTGGCCGCGAGTTCACCATGAAAGACGCCTACAGCTTCGACAAGAGCCGCGATGCGGCGCAAGTGAGCTACCAGAACATGCGCCAGGCCTACCAGCAGATCTTCGATCGCTTCGGCCTGCGCTACCGCGCCGTGCGCGCCGACAGCGGTGCGATCGGTGGCGACCTGAGCGAGGAGTTCCAGGTCATTGCCGCGACCGGCGAGGACGCGATCGTCTATTGCCCCGACAGCGATTACGCGGCCAATCTCGAAAAGGCCGAGGCACTCGCGCCCACGGGCACGCGCCCTGCGGCCTCGCTGCCCATGAGCCAGGTGGCGACACCGGGCAAGAGCACCTGCCCCGATGTGGCGGAGCTGCTGGGCGTGCCGCTGTCAACCACCGTCAAGTCGCTGGTGCTGGCCACCGATGAGCTCGACGACAAGGGCATCGTGGTCAAGAGCCAGGTCTGGCTGCTGCTGCTGCGCGGCGACCACGACATGAACGAGATCAAGGTCGGCAAGGTGCCCGGCCTCGACGCCGGTTTCCGCTTCGCGACACAGGCCGAGATCGAATCGCACTTCGGCTGCAAGCCCGGCTACCTGGGCCCGCTGAACCTGCTGCAGCCGGTGAACCTGGTGGTCGACCGCGATGTGGCGATCATGGCCGACTGGATCTGCGGCGCGAATGCCGAAGGCTTCCACATGATCGGCGTGAACTGGGGCCGCGACCTGCCCGAGCCCAGCGTCGTTGCCGATCTGCGCAATGTCGTGGCGGGCGACCTGTCGCCGGACGGCAAGGGCCAGCTGGCGATCGAGCGCGGCATCGAAGTCGGCCATGTGTTCTACCTCGGCGACAAATACTCCAAGGCCATGAACGCCACGTTCCTCGCCGAGAACGGCAAGCCTGCGTTCTTCGAGATGGGCTGCTACGGCATCGGCATCACGCGCCTGCCGGCTGCGGCCATCGAGCAGAACCATGACGAGCGCGGCATCATCTGGCCCGACGCGATCGCACCGTTCACCGTGGTGCTGTGCCCCATCGGCATGGCGCGCAGCGAAGCCGTGCAGGCCAGCGCCAGCGCGCTCTATGACGCGCTGCTCGCGCTGGGTGTCGATGTGATCCTCGACGACCGCGACGAGCGCCTGGGTGCGATGCTGGCCGACTGGGAACTGATCGGCGTGCCGCACCGCGTGGTGATTTCCGACCGCGGCCTGAAGGAAGGCACGGTCGAATACCAGCACCGCCGCGATACCGAAGCCACCAAGGTGGCGCAGGACGGCATCCTCGCCCATCTCAAGGGACGCCTGGGCCTGTGAACCCCGCCGGCCGCACCATCGCAGCGCTGCGGCCCCAAGCCGCGGGATTGCGACGGCGCGGCCTGCTTGCCGCGGTGCCGGCCTGGCTGGCCTTGCCGGCGCAGCCTGCGCACGCGGGCGGCCAGCTCGAGGAACCGCTGGCCGACTCGGTGCGCAGTGCGCTGCGCGCGGCCGTGGCCAGCGCCGGGCCGCCCGAGCTGCAGTTCGCGTCCACCGAAGCCAGGCTGTCCTATCTGCGCTGGCTCACGGCCATGAGCGACCGTCTGTACCGGCGCAAGCCCGACGATGCGTCGCGGCGCGAATTCCTGCAGACCATCTGGTACGAAGCGCGGCGCGCGGGCCTGGATGTGAGCCTGGTGCTGGGACTGGTCGAGGTCGAAAGCGCGTTCCGCAAATTCGCCATCTCCAGCGTCGGCGCGCGCGGCTATATGCAGATCATGCCGTTCTGGACGCGCGTGATCGGCGATGGCGACGCCGCAACGCTGTTCCACATGCAGACCAACCTGCGCTTCGGCTGCGTGATCCTGCGCCACTACCTGGACCGCGAGCGCGGCGACATGTTCATGGCGCTGGGCCGCTACAACGGCAGCCGCGGCCGGCCGCCTTATCCGAATGCGGTGTTCGCGGCGCAGCGCAAGTGGGCGTTCGATCCTGCAGGCCGGGCCTGATCAGTTCGACGCCGCCGCAGGCGCGGGCGCCTCGGGATCGATGCGCGAGACCATCACCTGGTCGATGCGGTAGCTGTCGACGTCCAGCACCTCGAACTTGTAGCCGCCCCAGTTCACGCTGTCGGTACGCCGCGGCACGCGGCGCAGCATCACCATCAGGAAACCGCCCAGCGTCTCGTATTCTTCCTCGTGCGGCAACTCGTCCAGCGACAACGCGCGCAGCACGTCCTGCACCGGCGTCACGCCGTCGATCAGCCAGGAGTTGGCATCGCGGCGCACGATCTGCTCCTCGTCGTCGGAGTCGATCATGTCGCCCATCACGGTGCTCATCACGTCGTTGAGCGTGACCACGCCGACCACCAGGCTGTATTCGTTGACGATGATGGCGAAGTCTTCGCGCACTTGGCGGAACTGGTCGAGCACCTCGGTCAGCGTGAGCCGGTCGGGGACCACCAGGGCCTTGTGCACCAGGCCCTCGTCGCGCAGGGAGATCGGCTGGTTGGTCAGCGCGCGCTGGAACAGGTCCTTGGCATCGACATAGCCCACCACATGGTCGATATCGCCATCGCAGACCGGGTAGGTCGAAAATGGCTCGGCGGCAATGCGCAGCCTCACCACCTCGTCGGAGTCGTCGCGCAGGAAATAGGCAATGCGGTCGCGCTGGGTCATGGCCGAAGACACCGTGCGCGACTCGAGCTCGAACACATTGGCGATCATCTGCTGCTCGCGCTGGCCCATCATGCCGGTGCGCGCACCGGCTTCGGTCATGGCCAGGATGTCGTCGGAAGTGATGCGCTCGTCGCGCTGCGTCGGCAGCTTGAACAGCTTGAAGATGCCGTCGGTACTGCGGCTGTAGAGCCAGACGATGGGCTTGAACAGCGTCATGCAGGTTTGCATGGGTCCGACCACGCGCAACGCCACGGCTTCGGACTCGGCCATGCTCAGGCGCTTGGGAATCAGGTCGGCAAACACGATGAACAACGACGTGATGATGAGAAATGACGCCAGGAAGCCGAGTGTTGCAGCCGTGCTCGCCGCAAACCAGAGTTCGAGCACGCGCGTGAAGTAAGGGCTGAAAGCGCCCTCGCCGACGATACCGCCGAGAATGGCGATCGCGTTCTGTCCAATCTGCACCACCGTGAAATAGTTGCCCGGCTGCTCCTGCATGCGCAGCACGGCGTCGGAGCGCGTGTCGCCCTCGTCGGCCAGCAGCCGCAGCCGCAGCCGCCGGGAGGCCGCCAGCGAGATCTCGGCCATGGAGAAGAAGGCGCTGAGGGCAATCAGCACGGCAACGGTGAACAGACTTTGGGACAGGCTCATAGGCAAAAGAACGAGATGCTGCGAAACAGCCCTCGCAGCAGGGACATTGGCGCCATTGCATCACAAAAGCGGTAGCTGCCGTGAAGGCGCGCAGCGCAAGCACAAAAAAACCGCCCTGGAGGGCGGTTAGCAGGAACAGGCCGGGCTCAGGCCTTGCTGTCGAGCAGTTGTTGCAGCTCGCCCGATTCGTACATCTCCATCATGATGTCCGAGCCGCCAATGAATTCGCCCTTGACATAGAGCTGGGGAATGGTCGGCCACTGGCTGTATTCCTTGATGCTCTGGCGGATTTCCTGGTCTTCGAGCACATTGACGGTGGCGATGGTCTTGGTGTCCACGCCGCAGGCCTTGAGGATCTGCAGCGCGCGGCCCGAGAAGCCGCACTGGGGGAAACTGGCGTTGCCCTTCATGAACAGCAGGATGTCGTTGGTCTTGACGAGTTCGTCGATGCGTTGGTGGGTAGTGCTCATGGTTGGCTCCAAAAGTGGGCGGCCGCGCGTGCGGCATGGGTACACCCGGGATTATTTCACTGTCTGCCCAGATCCGTCATGCACCCGCCGGTACAACGGGCAATGCCCGCCAGATCATTGCGGCTTTGCACCTGCGCAAAACCCGCAGTTTGCAGCAAAAGCTGCACCGCCGGCGCCTGGTCCCAGCCATGCTCGATCAGCAGCCAGCCGCCGGATGCCAGGTGCGCGGGCGCCTGCTCGACAATGGCGCGGATATCGTCCAGGCCATCGCGGCCACTGGCCAAAGCCGACAGGGGTTCGTGCGTCAGGTGGGTCAGATGGGGATCGTTGGCGGCAATATAAGGGGGGTTGGTGACGATCATGTCAAAAACCTGCGCGGGGGCGAGCGCTTCCAGCCATGAGCCCAGGGCAAACTGTACGCCCAGGTCGAGGCGCTGGGCATTCGCGCGCGCCACATCCAGTGCATCGGCGCTGGCGTCCACGGCCCATACCTCGGCATCCGGGCGCTCATGCTGCAACGCCAGCGCAATCGCGCCGCTGCCCGTGCCAAGGTCGACGATGCGCGGCGCGGGCCAGTCGCCCAGCACCTCCAGGGCCCAGTCGACCAACGTCTCGGTGTCGGGGCGCGGGTCGAGCACACGCGCATCGACCTGGAGCGCCAGGCCGTAGAACTCCTTGCGGCCCGTGAGATAGGCCACGGGCTCGCCCGCCAGCCGGCGTGCGCAGAGCGCATCGAAGGCCTGCTGCTGCGCGGGGGGCAGGGCATCGGTGTCGTGGGTCAACAACCAGGCGCGTCCGGCTTCGGGACGGCCCAGCACATGCAGCAGCAGCAACTGGGCGTCGATGCGCTCGAGGCCGGCCTGCTGCGCCTGGCGCAGGGCTTGCTGCAACGTCATGCGTTGACTTCCAGCTCGGCCAGCTGTTCGGCCTCGCGCGCATGCTGCAGTGCCTGCAGCACATCGCCGAGATCGCCTTCCATCACATACAGCAGCTTGTAGAGCGTGAGGTTGATGCGGTGGTCGGTGAGCCGGCCCTGGGGGAAGTTGTAGGTGCGGATGCGGTCGGAGCGGTCGCCGCTGCCGATCAGGCCCTTGCGCTGGGCGGCTTCCTTGGCGGCGCGTTCGCTGCGCTCCTTTTCCTGGATCCGCGCCTGCAGCACCTGCAGCGCCTTGGCCTTGTTGGCGTGCTGGCTGCGGCCGTCCTGGCATTCGGCGACGATGCCCGTGGGCAGGTGGACCACGCGCACCGCGGAGTCGGTCTTGTTGATGTGCTGGCCGCCGGCGCCGCTGGCGCGGAAGGTGTCGATGCGCAGGTCGGCCGGGTTCAGCGTGATGGCCTGGGCCTCGTCGGGTTCGGGCATCACGGCCACGGTGCAGGCGCTGGTGTGGATGCGGCCCTGGGTTTCGGTGGCCGGCACGCGCTGCACGCGGTGGCCGCCCGACTCGAAGCGCAGCGTGCCGTAGACCTGCTCGCCGGACACATGCAGCACGATTTCCTTGTAGCCGCCGATCTCGTTGTCGTTGGCGCTCATGACTTCGACCTTCCAGCCGATGCTTTCGCAGTAGCGCGTATACATGCGCGCCAGATCGGCCGCAAACAGCGCCGATTCGTCGCCGCCCGTGCCGGCGCGGATTTCCAGGTAGGCATCGCGCGCATCGTCGGGGTCCTTGGGCAGCAGCAGGCGCTGCAGCTCGTCTTCAAGCTGGGCCAGCTCGGCCGTGGCGCCGGCGATTTCCTCCTGCGCCATCTCGGCCATGTCGGGGTCGCCGAGCATTTCCTGCGCCGCGGCCAGATCGGCCTCGCGCTGCACGAAGCGCGCATAGCGCCCGGCCACGGCCGTGACCTCGGCGTGCTCGCGCGAAATCTTCCGGTACTGGGCCATGTCGGCCATGATGTCCTCGCGCGACAGCAGGAAGTCAAGCTCCTCGAGGCGCTGGGCGAAACGTTGCAGCTGGCTGCGGAGAAAGGTTTGCATGGCGAAGCAGGGCGGTTGCGCTATGCCGGGCATAGCTGGAGAAAAGGGCAACGGGACAGGCGCGCGCGGCGCAGAAAAGCCGGCGCGGGTGCGCCGCAGCAGGCCGCGTCGCTACAGCGTGCTCTTGCTTTGCGCGCGCAGGAACAGCCGCGAGACGGTCTGCACGGTCTGGGCACGCTGCTCGGCGTCACCCGAATGCAGCTCGGCCAGCGTGCCATGCAGCATTTTCTGCGTGAGGCCGCGCGACAGCGCTTCAAGCACGGCATCGATGTCCTCGCCCTTGGCCAGGCGCTTGCGGGCGCGCGCGATCTCGGCGGCGCGCCAGACATCGGTCTGCTCGTGCAGTTGCTGGATCAAAGGCACCACGCCGGCCTGCGGGCTGCGCTGGTCCATCCAGTGCAGGAAACTCTGCACGCCGCTGTCGATGATGGCTTCGGCCTGGGCCACGGCAGCCTGGCGGTGCGCCTGGGCGGTCTGCACCACATGCGCCAGGTCGTCGACGGTATACAGGTAGACGTCGCGCAGCGCCTTGACTTCGGGTTCGATGTCGCGCGGCACGGCCAGATCGACCATGAACATCGGCCGGTGCTTGCGCTTCTTCAGCGCGCGCTCGACCGCGCCCAGGCCGATGATAGGCAGGCTCGAGGCGGTGCAACTGATCACCGCATCGTATTCATGCAGGTGGTCGGGCAGCTCGGACAGGCGCATGACCTCGGCGCCGAAACGCGCGGCCAGCTTCTCGCCGCGCTCCATGGTGCGGTTGGCAATCGTGATGTGCTGCGGGTTCTTCGCGGCAAAGTGCGTGGTGGCGAGCTCGATCATCTCGCCGGCGCCGACGAACAGGATGCGGATCTTGCCCAGGTCCTCGAACAGCTGGCCGGCCAGGCGCACGGCGGCTGCGGCCATGCTGATGCTGTGCTCGCCGATCTCGGTCGAGCTGCGCACTTCCTTGGCGACCGCGAAGCTGCGCTGGAACAGCTGGTTGAGCGTGGTGCCCAAGGCGCCCGCGGTCTCGGCGGCGCGTACCGCGTTCTTCATCTGGCCCAGGATCTGCGCCTCGCCCAGCACCATCGAGTCGAGGCCGCTGGCCACGCGGAACGCATGGCGCGCGGCCAGGCCTTCTTCGAGCTGGTAGGAGTGCGAGCGCAGCACGTCGGGGCTCACGCCGCCGCTGCGCGCCAGCCAATCGAGCGTATGGCCGATGGCCGGCGTGTTGGCGGCGCAATAGATCTCGGTGCGGTTGCAGGTCGACAGGATGGCGGTTTCGACGCTGTCGTGCTGGCCGCCACCCGCCAGCGACTGGCGCAGGCCTTGCAGCGTCGGCGCGATCTGGTCGAGCGCAAACGCAAAACGACCCCGCAAATCAAGCGGAGCCGTGTGGTGGTTGATGCCTAACGCCCAGACTGCCATAGAACGCCATTATAAAATTTATGCGCCAGCTTGGCATCCTCCGCTTTCATAAGCCTTGATCTAGGTCATTCCATGGGTTTCGCCGCCGCGCTCGCACATCTGCTGAATTTCGTTGCTCCGGCCCTGCTGCTGGCTCTGGGGCTGGCTGCGGCTGCGCGCCTTCTGGCACCGAAAACCATGCAGATCACTGGCTGGTGGCAGCAGGTTGCTATCAATTTCACAGTCGGCAGCGGCGTGCTGCTGGCCGGGCTGGCCTGGTTCGGGAGCGATGGCAAGCTCGCCACCTATGGCGCGCTGGTGCTGCTATGTGCTTGCTGCCAGTGGGTTCTCTCGGGCGGCTGGCGCCGCTGAGGACGGCAGCGCGGCCTGCTCCAGCAGCCAGCCGCGAAAATCCAGCAGCGCCGGCGCCGGTGCGCGGCCCGCAGGCCGGCACAGGAAGTAGCCGCGCTCGATCTGCACCGGCTGGTCGATGGCCACCACGATGCGGCCCGCGGCGAGGTCGTCATCGATCAGGCAGCGCTGCACCACGGCCACGCCCATGCCGGCAATCACTGCCTGCACCAGCATCGACACCAGTTCGAAGTCGGCCGCGGGCGCTGGCACTTCGCCTGGCCAGCCGGCATGCGCTGCCCACTGCGCCCAGTTGCGCGGGTAATTGGTGTGCGCCAGCAGCGGGCGGCGCAGCAGGTCGGCGGCGCTGCGGATGGCGCTCGCACCCTCCAGGTCCCGGGGACGGCAGATCGGCACCAGTTCGCGTCCGACGATGTAGTCGGCGGCGATGTGCGCAGGCCAGGGGTCCTGGCCGATGCGCAGCCAGCCGTCGATTTCGGGCGCGCTCAGAGGGTCGTCGCGGCGGTACGGCGCAAACGACAGCATGACGCCGGGAAACCGCGCGCTGAAATCGGGCAGCCGCGGAATCAGCCAGTGGCTGAACAGCGTGGGTGTGGCCGACAGCCGCAGCTGCATGCCCGGCTGCGGGCGGCGCAGATGGGCCGAAGCCGATTCAATGGTCACGATGGCCGGCCCGACCGCATCGAGGTAGGCGCGGCCCGCGGCGGTGAGCACGCTGCGCCGGCCCTGGCGCTCGAACAGCGCCACGCCCAGATGCTCCTCCAGCCGCGCAATGGCCCGGCTGATCGCTCCTTGCGTCACATGCAGGTCGTCGGCCGCAAGCGAGTAGTTGCCCAGGCGCGCTGCCGTGGCAAAGGCGTGCAGTTCGGACAGGGAAGGGGAGTGCATGCGCATGGCGCGGCAATTATGACGGCTGGTAATAGTTGCTTTGCCATTTTGTCGCTTTTCGCCGCATGGCCCGCTGCCGAGAATCTGTGCTTCATAACCACATTCCAAAGAGAGACCCCCGATGGCCCTGCGTCGTACCCTGTTGTCCAGCCTTGCCGCCTGCGCTGCCGGCGCCGTGCTGGCGCCTCTGGCCCATGCCCAGGCCGACTATCCCAACCGTCCGCTGCGCCTGATCGTGCCGTTTGGCGCAGGCGGCTCGACCGACATGGTCGCACGCCTGCTGGCCGACAAGATGGGCCAGGTGCTGGGCAAGCCCATCGTGGTCGAGAACCGCGGCGGCGCGGGCGGATCGATCGGCGCCGACGCGATTGCCAAGGCCGCGCCCGATGGCTACACCATCGGCATGGCCACGGTGTCCACGCATGGCGCCAACCCGGCCATCATGGCCAAGCTGCCCTACAGCGCGACCAAGGACTTTGCGCCGATCACCAACGTGATGTCGGTGCCCAGCGTGTTCGTGGTGCACAGCAGCGTGCCGGCGAAAACCATGCCGGAATTCATTGCGCTGGCCAAGGCCAGCCCCGGCAAGTACACCTTCGCCTCGCCCGGCACGGGCTCGCTGGGCCACGCCAACATCGAGAACTTCATGAACCTCGCGGGCATCGACCTGCTGCACATTCCCTACAAGGGCGCGGGCCAGGCGATCAACGACGCGCTCGCGGGCCAGGTCTCGGCCATGACCGACAACCTGCCCTCGACGCTGCCGCACATCAAGTCCGGCAAGCTGCGCCCGCTGGCCGTGCTGGCGCTCAAGCGCAGCGAGGTGCTGCCCGATGTGCCGACCTATGCCGAACTGGGCTATCCCGGCATGGGCGACGGCGGCTGGTTCGGCCTGGTCGCGCCCGCGGGCACGCCGCCGGCCATCATCGCCAAGCTCAATGCCGCGGCGCACAAGGTCATGGCCATGCCCGACTACCTGGAAAAGCAAAAGGGCATCTCGGGCGAATCCATGGGCAACACGCCCGCCGAGTTCGGCAAGCAGATCACGGCCGCGATCGAGCGCTACACCGCCGTTGCCAAGCGCGCCAACATCCGCATTGATTGATGCAGCTGCCTGACTTCCTGCAACCCCGGCCGTGCACTCCGGTCGAGGTCTTCGCGCCCTGCGCGCCAGCGCTGCCGCTGGTCTGCGACTCGCCGCACAGCGGCACCGCCTACCCCGCAGATTTCGGCCATTGCGTGCCGATGGAGTTGCTGCGCCGCGGCGAGGACACCGATGTGCACCGGCTGTGGCAGCGCTGGCCGGCGCATGGCGCGACGCTGCTGGCGGCGACCTTTCCGCGCACCTATATCGACGTCAACCGCTCGGCCGACGATATCGACCCGGAGCAGCTCGAGTCGGAATGGCCGACGCCGCTTGCGCCGGGCATCAAGACGCGCCAGGGGCTGGGCTTGATCTGGCAGCGCATCGTGCGCGACGGCGTGGCCACGCCGCTCTACGACCGCAAGCTCGGCGTGGCCGAGGTGCAGTCGCGGCTGCTGCGCTACTGGCATCCGTACCACCGCGCGCTGCAGCAGGCCATCGACGACAGCGTCGCGCGCTTCGGCGGCGTCTGGCATCTGAACCTGCATTCGATGCCCAATGACGTCTATCGCCGGCTGGGCCGCACGGACGCCCAACTGGCTGACTTCGTGCTGGGCGACCGCGACGGCACGACCTGCGCGCCCGGGTTCATCCGGCTGGTCGGCGAGCTGCTGCAGTCCGGCGGCTACAGCGTCGCCTACAACGAGCCCTACAAAGGGGTGGAGCTGATCGGCCGCATCGGCCAGCCGCAGCTCAACCGTCACAGCCTGCAGATCGAGATCCGCCGCCCGATCTACATGGATGAAGACACGCGCGAGCCCAATGCCGGCTTCGCGCCGCTGCAGGCGCATCTGGAAAAGGTGATGCAGGGCGTGGCCGAGCATGTGCGCGCGCAACTGCCGCTGCGCCGCCCATGAAAAATCCCGGCCATGGCCGGGATTCCTTCTTGCGGGGCGGTGATCAGGCCGCGGGACTGAACAGATCCACCCGGTCGCTGATGATGCCGTCCGTGCCCAGGTCCAGCAGCCGCTGCACGGCCCAGTCGTCGTTGACCGTGTAGCTGATGCAGCGCATGCCCAGGTCGTGGACCTGCTGCACGCGCCCGGCATCCCACAGCGCGTGGTTGAAGACCATGGCCACGCAGCCCAGGTCTTGCGCCGTCTGGAAGTCGGCGTCGCCCTCAGCCAGCTTGTCGACCAGCAGGCCGCGCGGGATGTGCGGCGCGGCTTGCCGGGCGGCCTGCAGCGCCGCGGGCTTGAACGAGGTGAAGAACGGCTGGACGATGTCGCGCGGCCAGATGCGGTTCATCAGCTCGGCGACCACGCGCCCGGTTTCGGCTTCCTGGCCGGGCGTGGGCTTGATCTCGACGTTCAGGAAGAAATGGTTGGCCAGGCACCAGCGCGCGAGCGCCTCGAGCGTGGGCAGGGCCTCGCCCGCGTAGGCGCGCGAATGCCAGCTGCCGGCGTCGAGCTGGGCGATCTCTCCCAGGCTCAGCGCGCTGCCCGTGCCGCGGCCGTTGGTGGTGCGCTCGAGCGTCGCGTCATGCAGCAGAAAGGGCACGCCGTCGCTGCTGAGCTTGGCGTCGCATTCGAACATGCGCCAGCCATGCGCCGCGCCCAGGCGGAAGGCGCTCATGGTGTTCTCGGGGGCGAGCTTACCGGCGCCGCGGTGGGCGATCCAGCGGGGATAGGGCCAGGAAGTAGAGGGGGCGGTCATCGCAGATCCAGTAAAAGTCGATGGGGAATGTGAAAAGAGAGCCGCTAGGGCTCTCTTCGGGGCAGTGCTTAGATGCGCTTTCCTGTTTCAGCGTTGAACCAGTGCAGCCGGCGCTCTTCACGGGGTTGGATGCGGATGGTGTCGCCGGCCTTGGGGAAGGATTGGGCTTCCTCGATGCGCACGGTGACCATTTCACCGCCCACGGTGCCGTAGACCAGGCGCTCGGCGCCCAGCAGTTCGACGGTGATGACGTCCATTTCCCAGCCGCCGCTGGCAACGATGTCGATGTGCTCGGGGCGGATGCCCAGGATCTGGCCGGCGCGGCCGCCCGGAGCGTTCTTCAGCAGGTTCATCGGCGGCGAGCCGATGAAGCTCGCAACGAAGGTCGTGGCCGGGGTGTTGTAGACCTCTTCGGGCGTGCCGAACTGGTCCATGACGCCGCCGTTCATCACGATCATGCGCTGCGCCAGCGTCATGGCTTCGACCTGGTCGTGGGTCACGAACAGGCTGGTGATGCCCAGCTCGTTGTGCAGCTTCTGGATCTCGATGCGGGTCTGCGCGCGCAGCTTGGCGTCGAGGTTGGACAGCGGTTCGTCGAACAGGAAGACCTTGGGCTGGCGCACGATGGCGCGGCCCATGGCCACGCGCTGGCGCTGGCCGCCGGACAGCTGGCGCGGCTTGCGGTCGAGCAGGTGGCCCAGCTCGAGGATCTTCGCGGCCTTGTCGACGCGCTGCTTGATCTCGTCGGCCGGCACCTTGGCGATCTTCAGGCCGTAGGCCATGTTTTCGTAGTTCGTCATGTGCGGGTACAGCGCATAGTTCTGGAAAACCATGGCGATGTCACGCTGGGCGGGCTCGAGGTTGTTGACCACGCGGTCGCCGATGCTGATGTCGCCGCCGGAGATTTCTTCCAGGCCGGCAATCATGCGCAGCAGCGTCGACTTGCCGCAGCCCGAGGGGCCGACGATGACGATGAATTCGCCGTCCTTGATGTCGGCGTTGACGCCGTGGATCACGGGCACTGCGGTCTTGCCGCTGCCGTAGCGCTTGACGACGTTCTTGAGGGTAATGGATGCCATGGGAGTATTCGTTCAGATCGTTCGTAGATTCAAAAGGAGCGGATGCAGGGCTTACTTCTCGGTATCGACCAAGCCCTTCACGAACCACTTCTGCATCAGCATCACCACGGCCGCGGGCGGCAGCATGGCGACGATGGCGGTGGCCATCACGATGTTCCAGTCAACAGCGGCTTCGCCACCGGCCAGCATGCGCTTGATGCCGATCACCACCGGGTACATGTCTTCGCTGGTGGTCATCAGCAGCGGCCACAGGTATTGGTTCCAGCCATAGATGAACTGGATCACGAACAGCGCCGCGACCGAAGTCTTGGACAGCGGCACCAGCACGTCCTTGAAGAAGCGCATCGGGCCCGCGCCGTCGATGCGCGCGGCTTCGACCAGCTCGTCCGGCACCGTCAGGAAGAACTGGCGGAACAGGAAAGTGGCGGTGGCCGAGGCAATCAGCGGCAGCGTGAGGCCGGCGTAGCTGTTGAGCATGCCGAGTTCGGCGACGACCTTGTAGGTCGGCAGGATGCGCACTTCCACGGGCAGCATCAGCGTCAGGAAAATCGCCCAGAAGCACAGCATCTTGAACGGGAAGCGGAAGTAGACGATGGCAAATGCCGACAGCAGCGAGATCGCGATCTTGCCGACGGTGATGACCATCGCGGTCACGAAGCTGACCCACATCATGTGCATGACGTTGGTGTTCGAGCCCAGCTTGCCCGAGCCGAACAGCGCGGCCTGGTAGTTTTCCCACAGGTGCGCGCCGGGCAGCAGCGGCATCGGGGACTGGACGATCGCATCCGCGGTGTGCGTGGATGCGACAAAGGCCAGGTACAGGGGGAAGGCCACGATCAGCACGCCCACGATCAGCACGAGGTGGGAGAGGACGGTGATCCAGGGACGGCGGTCAACCATGGGAGGACTCCAGATTCACAAAGAGAGGTGCGGCAGAGAGGGCGGACATCAGTACTGCACCTTCTTTTCGACATAGCGGAACTGCACCACCGTCAGCACCACCACGATGACCATCAGGATCACCGACTGGGCTGCGGAGCTGCCCAGGTCCAGCGACTTGAAGCCGTCCTGGTAGACCTTGTAGACCAGGATCGAGGTCGACTGGCCGGGGCCGCCGGCCGTCGCCGCGTCGATGATGCCGAAGGTATCGAAGAACGCGTAGACGATGTTGATCACCAGCAGGAAGAAGGTGGTCGGCGACAGCAGCGGCAACTGGATGTTCCAGAAGCGGCGCCATGGGCCGGCACCGTCGATGGACGCGGCCTCGATCAGCGACTTGGGGATCGACTGCAGGCCGGCCAGGAAAAACAGGAAGTTGTACGAGATCTGCTTCCACACCGAAGCCAGGACCACCAGCGCCATGGCCTGGTTGTCGTTCATGATGTGGTTCCAGTTGTAGCCCAGCTCGCCCAGGTAGTGGGCCACGACGCCCAGCGAGGGCGAGAACATGAACATCCACAGCACGCCGGCAATGACCGGAGCCACGGCGTAGGGGACGATCAGCAGGGTCTTGTAGAGCATGGCCGCACGCACGATGCGGTCGGCAAAGATCGCCAGGATCAGCGATACCGAAATCCCCAGGCCCGCCACCAGCACCGAGAACAGTGCGGTGCGCATGAAGGAATTGAGGTAGGTCGGATCGTCCAGCAGGTTGGCGAAGTTCTCCAGGCCGACCCATTCCGTGCTCATGCCGAAGGCATCTTCGATCTGGAACGACTGGAGCACGGCCTGGCCTGCAGGCCAGAAGAAGAAGATGCCAATGATCAGCAGCTGGGGCAGCAGCAAGACCCAGGGCAGCCATGTAGAGCGGAAAAGTACGCGTTTTTCCATGGGGTTCACAAACAAAAAAAACCGCCGAACCCCTTGTCTTGGGATTCGGAGGATTGGAAGGCGCTGGCCACCACGGGTGTAAAAAGCGAATCTAAACGAACCGAGTCGAAACGCTTAATCCAGCGAATATGCGCGTATTGTGCCTAGCTGGCAGCGGCTGTGCCAGCGTAAAAACCGCTAGGCCCTCAAATAAAGGGCTTTAGCTTGTATAAATTGCTTACTTCTTGTTGGCGCGCTCGAAACGCACCAGCAGTTCGTCGCCACGCTTGACGATGGAGTCCAGCGCGTCCTTGGCGGACTTCTTGCCGCTCCAGACCTGTTCGAGTTCTTCGTCCTCGATGGTGCGGATCTGCACGTAGTTGCCCAGGCGGATGCCGCGCGAGTTGTCGGTGACCTTGCGGATCATCTGTTGCACGGCCACATCGGTGCCGGGGTTCTTCTGGTAGAAGCCCGACTTTTCCGTCAGGTCGTAAGCCGCCATGGTGACCGGCAGGTAGCCGGTGCGCTGGTGGCTCGCGGCCTGGACCTTGCTCTGCGACAGGAAGTCGAAGAACTTGGCCACGCCCTTGTACTCTTCGGCCTTCTTGCCGGCCATGACCCACAGCGAGGCACCGCCGATGACGGTGTTCTGCGGCGCGCCCTTGACATCGGGGTAGTAGGGCAGGGGAGCCAGCGCGTAGGCGAACTTGGCGTTCTTGGCCACGTCGCCGTAGAAGCCCGACGAGGTCTGGATCATGGCGCATTCACCCGAGGTGAACGAAGCCTGGGCCGAGGAGGCGCGGCCCTTGTAGACGAATTCGCCGGCGGCGGCAGCCTTGCCCAGCGCGTCGATGTGCTTGACGTGCAGCGGCGAGTTGATCTTCAGGCGCGCGTCCATGCCGGCCAAGCCGTTGGACTTGGTGGCGAACTCGACGTTGTGCCAGGTCGAGAAGCTCTCGAGCTGGGTCCAGCCTTGCCAGGCCAGCGTCATCGGGCAGCTGTGGCCGCTGGCCTTGAGCTTCTTGGCGGCTTCGAACACTTCGGGCCAGGTCTTGGGCGCGACGTCGGGGTTCAGGCCGGCCTTCTTGAAGGCGTCCTTGTTGTAATAGAAGATCGTGGTCGAGCTGTTGAACGGGAAGCTCAGCATCTGGCCGTTGGGCGCGGTGTAGTAGCCAGCGACGGCGGGGATGTAGGCCTTGGGGTCGAACGTCAGGCCGGCGTCGGTCATGACCTTGCCCACGGGCACGGTGGCGCCCTTGGAAGCCATCATGGTCGCGGTGCCGACTTCGAACACTTGCAGGATGTGGGGCGCGTTGCCCGAGCGGAAGGCGGCGATCGCGGCCGTCATGCTTTCGTCGTAGACACCCTTGAAGGTGGGTACGACCTTGTATTCCTTCTGGCTTTCGTTGAACTGCTTGGCCAGGTCATTGACCCACTCGTTGTTCACGGCCGTCATCGAATGCCACCACTGGATTTCGGTTTGGGCTTGGGCAGAGGCGCAGGTGGCGGCGATGGCCGCAGCAATGGCCAAAGATTTGAAATGCATGAAGACTCCTGGGGTCAGTCGAAGGAACAATCCGCCCATGCTAGGCAGGACGTGTGACAGATTTGTGTCCTGATTGTGCGCATATGCCGCTGGTCACATCAACGCGTAAACCCGAAATCCGCTGGAGCGGGCCGAGGATTTGTGGCAAAAATATGAAAGAGGCGTAACGCGGGCGTGTTGGCATTCTAGGGCCCGCAACCCGGTTGACCAGCGCGACGACCTAGGGAAAACACCGATTGCGACTGCATCGATTGCGTTCCTTTTGCGCTCCTTTGTGCGCGCTTTTGATCGCTGCAAACGCCCGCGGCGCCGGGGGCCATCGCCGGGGTGGATGCATAAGGTAACAGTCCACCGCTTAAAATCCATATCCCCCATGGTCAAAGGGCGTACCAAACGCCCAACACGGTCTACCTCCATGAATCTTCCGATTGCGCAGGCCGCCTTGCTCGCCAAGGCCGCCGAACCTGCCCGTCTCCGAGAAATCCCCTATAACTACACCTCGTTCTCCGACCGGGAGATCGTGATCCGGTTGCTGGGCACGTCCATGTGGGATGTATTGAACCAGCTGCGCGAGGAGCGCCGCACGGGCCGCTCGGCACGCATGTTGTACGAGGTGCTGGGCGATATCTGGGTGGTGCAGCGCAACCCCTATCTGCAAGACGATCTGCTGGACAACCCCGACCGCCGCAAGGCGCTGGTCGATGCGCTCCAGCACCGCCTGGCCGAGGTCGACAAGCGGCGCGAGCCCGGCATGGATGCCGAGCGCGACGCGCTGGTGGGCCAGCTGGTCGAGGCCGCACGCGGCGCGATCGCTGAATTCAATACCACCTTCGAGGCCGCCGCCGAGCTGCGCCGGCGCGTGCAGCGCACGCTCAAGCGCCTCACGGCCAAGGACAACATCAAGTTCGACGGCCTGTCGCGCGTGAGCCACGTGACGGACGCCACCGACTGGCGCGTCGAGTATCCGTTCGTGGTGCTGACTCCCGATACCGAGGCCGAGATGGCCGGTCTGGTCAAGGGCTGCATCGAGCTGGGGCTGACCATCATTCCGCGTGGGGGCGGCACGGGCTACACCGGCGGCGCGATTCCGCTGACCTGGCGCAGCGTGGTGATCAACACCGAGAAGCTCGAGGCCATGACCGAGGTCGAGATGCTGCGCATTCCCGGCCAGGAGCAGGAAGTCGGCACGATCTGGACCGAAGCCGGCGTGGTCACGCAGCGCGTGGCGGATGCGGCCGAGCGCGGCGGCTTCGTGTTTGCCGTCGACCCGACCTCGGCCGAGGCGTCGTGCATCGGCGGCAACGTGGCGATGAATGCGGGCGGCAAGAAGGCCGTGCTGTGGGGCACGGCGCTCGACAACCTGGTCAGCTGGCGCATGGTCACGCCCAACGCGCAGTGGCTCGAAGTCACGCGCACCGACCACAACATGGGCAAGATCCACGATGCCGAGGTCGCGACGTTCGAGCTGCGCTATTTCGAAGCCGATGGCAAGACGCCGGTGCGCAGCGAGACGCTGAGCATTCCCGGCAAGAGCTTCCGCAAGGAAGGCCTGGGCAAGGACGTGACCGACAAGTTCCTGTCGGGGCTGCCAGGCATCCAGAAGGAAGGCTGCGACGGCCTGATCACCAGCGCGCGCTGGGTCGTGCACCGCATGCCCCAGCACACGCGCACCGTCTGCATGGAGTTCTTCGGCAATGCCAAGGACGCGGTGCCGAGCATCGTCGAGATCAAGGACTTCATGTTCGCCGAGCAAAAGCGCTCGGGCGTGCTGCTGGCCGGCCTCGAACACCTGGACGACCGCTACCTCAAGGCCGTGGGCTATGCGACCAAGAGCAAGAAGGGCAACGGCCATCTGCCGAAGATGGTGCTGCTCGGCGACATTGCCGGCGACAACGCCGACGACGTGGCGCGCGTGGCGGCCGAGGTCGTGCGCATCGCCAACTCGCGCAATGGCGAAGGCTTCACGGCCGTGAGCGCTGAGGCGCGCAAGAAGTTCTGGCTCGACCGCAAGCGCACGGCCGCGATCTCGCGCCACACCAACGCCTTCAAGATCAATGAAGACGTGGTGATTCCGCTGCCGCGCATGGCCGAGTACACCGACGGCATCGAGCGCATCAACATCGAGCTGAGCCTGCGCAACAAGATCCAGCTGTGCGACGCGCTGCATGACTTCTTCGCGCACGGCAACCTGCCGCTGGGCAAGCAGGACGACGCGGGCGAGATCCCTTCGGCCGAACTGCTCGAAGACCGCGTGCAGCAGGCGCTGGAGCTGATTGCCGGCGTGCGCGCCGAGTGGGCCGGCTGGCTGGCCGATGTCGAAGCGCTGTTCCCGCAGCTGCAGGACCACAGCCTGCGCGCGAGCTGGAAAACGCAGCTGCGCGCGCCGCTGGCGCAGGTGTTCTCGGGCGGCGCGTTCAAGCCCATCCTCGACGAGATCCAGGCCATCCACCAGAAGGTGCTCAAGGGCCGTGTCTGGGTGGCGCTGCACATGCATGCCGGCGACGGCAACGTGCACACCAATATTCCGGTCAACAGCGACAACTACGAGATGCTGCAGACCGCGCACGAGGCCGTGGCGCGCATCATGGTGCTGGCGCGCAGCCTCGACGGCGTGATCTCGGGCGAGCATGGCATCGGCATCACCAAGCTCGAATTCCTCACGGACGAGGAACTGGCGCCGTTTGCCGCCTACAAGCAGCGCGTCGACCCCGAGGGCCGCTTCAACAAGGGCAAGCTGATCCGCGACGCCCACCTCACGGCGGGCGAGATGGCGCACGACGGGCAGGCGGCGCGCGAATCGCTGATGTATTCGGACCTGACCAATGCCTATACGCCGAGCTTCGGCCTGATGGGCCATGAATCGCTGATCATGCAGCAGTCCGATATCGGCGCGATTGCCGATTCGGTCAAGGACTGCCTGCGCTGCGGCAAGTGCAAGCCGGTCTGCGCCACGCACGTGCCGCGCGCCAGCCTGCTCTACAGCCCGCGCAACAAGATCCTCGCGACCTCGCTGCTGGTCGAGGCCTTCCTCTACGAGGAACAGACGCGGCGCGGCGTGTCGCTCAAGCACTGGCAGGAATTCGAGGACGTGGCCGACCACTGCACGGTGTGCCACAAGTGCTTCAATCCCTGCCCGGTGAAGATCGACTTCGGCGACGTGACCATGAACATGCGCAATCTGCTGCGCAAGATGGACAAGAAGAGCTTCAATCCGGGCAACAAGCTCACGATGACCTTCCTGAACGCGACCAACCCGGACACCATCAAGGTGATGCGCCAGGCCATGGTCGGCGTCGGCTTCAAGGCCCAGCGCCTGGCCGTGGACGTGTTCAAGGCCGTGGGCCGCAAGCAGACCAATCATCCGCCGTCGACGGTGGGCAAGCCGCCGCTCAAGGAGCAGGTGATCCACTTCGTCAACAAGAAGCTGCCGGGCGGCCTGCCGAAGAAGACCGCGCGCGCGTTGCTGGACATCGAGAACAAGGACTACGTCCCGATCATCCGCAATCCCAAGACCACGCAGGCGGAAACCGAGGCGGTGTTCTACTTCCCGGGCTGCGGCTCGGAGCGCCTGTTCAGCCAGGTCGGCCTGGCCACGCAGGCCATGCTGTGGCACGCAGGCGTGCAGACCGTGCTGCCGCCGGGCTACCTGTGCTGCGGCTACCCGCAGCGCGGCAGCGGCCAGTTCGATGTCGCGGACAAGATGATCACGGACAACCGCGTGCTGTTCCACCGCGTGGCCAACACGCTCAACTACCTCGATATCAAGACCGTGGTGGTGAGTTGCGGAACCTGCTACGACCAGCTCCAGGGCTACGAGTTCGACAAGATCTTCCCGGGCAGCCGGATCATCGACATCCACGAGTTCCTGCTGGAAAAGGGCATCACGCTGGGCCAGGCCGGTGGTTACCTGTACCACGACCCCTGCCATACGCCAATGAAGCTGCAGGACCCGATGAAGACCGTCAAGGGCCTGATGGGCGACCAGGTGCTCAAGAGCGAGCGCTGCTGCGGCGAGTCGGGCACGCTGGGCGTGAGCCGGCCCGACATCTCGACGCAGATCCGCTTCCGCAAAGAGGAGCAACTGCGCAAGGGCGAGGCCGAACTCAAGGCCAACGGCGCGCTCGCGGCCGACGACAACGTCAAGATCCTGACCAGCTGCCCGAGCTGCCTGCAAGGCCTGAGCCGCTACGGCGACGACCTGCAAAACGGCTTGCTCGAAGCCGACTACATCGTGGTCGAGATGGCGCGCAAGATCCTGGGCGAGAACTGGATGCCCGAATACGTCGCGCGCGCCAACGCCGGCGGCATCGAACGGGTGCTGGTATGAGCGAGCGCAACTGCGTGCTGTGCACCACGCCGGGCGGAGCGCTGGTCTGGCAGGGCGCGCGCTTGCGCGTGATCCGTGCCGACGAACCGGGGTTCCCGGCGTTCTACCGCGTGGTCTGGACCGACCACGCGGCCGAGTTCTCCGACCTGTCGCGTGACGAGCGCGTGCTGTGCATGGAGGTCGTGGCGGCCGTCGAGAGCGTGCTGCGTGCGCAGTTGCAGCCGACCAAGATCAATCTCGCGGCGCTGGGCAACATGGTGCCGCACCTGCACTGGCATGTGGTGGCGCGCTTTGAGTGGGACAGCCACTTTCCCGCGCCGATCTGGGCCGCGGCCCAGCGCGAACGCCCCCTGGAGCAGGAGGCCGCAATCGCGGCGCGCCTGTCCGAAGTGGATGCGCTGCTCGTGGCAGCATTGCAGCCCTGGTCTTGAACTTTTTACCAACACAGGTGACGCCATGGCAGGCTTGAAGTCCACAACCCCGACCCCCAAATCGCTGACCGTGCATGGCGCCTCGCGCGTGCTCGAAGTCGGCTACTCCGATGGCGCGCAGTTCCGGCTGCCGTTCGAGCTGCTGCGCGTCTATTCGCCCTCGGCCGAAGTCCAGGGCCACGGCCCGGGCCAGGAAGTGCTGCAGTACGGCAAGCGCCATGTCGAGATCGTGGCCGTCGAGCCGGTGGGCAACTACGCGATCAAGCCGGTCTTCAGCGACGGCCACGAAAGCGGCCTGTTCACCTGGGCCTACCTCTACGAGCTGGGCAGCCAGCAGGACGAGCTGTGGGCGCAATACCTGCAGCGGCTGGAAGCCGCGGGCGTGGACCGGGATACGCCGATGCCGCCAAAATCCTCGGGCCACGGCTGCTCGAGCCACTGAGCAGGCCAGGCCTCGTCGTGAGCGCGGGCCGTTCATGGTTCGACAGGCTCACCGCGAACGGGGGCAGGCTCATCACGAACGGGGGCAGGCTCACCGCGAATGGGGGGCAGGGTCACCCAATGGGCTAAGGACAATCCCCTGGGCAGGCAGCGCCGGATGCTATATTAATAGTAGCTTCAGCCGCAGAATCAGCCTGCGCTGTAGACGAATTTCCATTTTGATGCAGGCCTGGCAAGCCCTGCGACGCCACGGGGTTGTCGCTGTACGCCAGGCGCATGCTCGGCTTAGCATGGATGGCATATGAGCACCACACATTTCGGTTTCGAGTCGGTCGATGAAAAGGACAAGGCACGCCATGTGCGCGGCGTCTTCGACTCGGTCGCGTCCAAGTACGACGTCATGAACGACCTGATGTCGGGCGGCCTGCACCGCGCCTGGAAGGCCTACACCGTCATGGTGGCCAACCTGCGCGAAGGCAGCAAGGTGCTCGACATCGCAGGCGGCACGGGCGACCTGGCGCTGGCGTTTTCCAAGAAGGTCGGCAGCACCGGCGAGGTCGTGCACACCGACATCAACGAGGCCATGCTGCGCGTGGGCCGCAGCCGGCTGATCGACAAGGGGGTGCTGCTGCCGACGCTGGTCTGCGATGCCGAGCACCTGCCGTTTCCCGATGCGCATTTCGACGTCGTGAGCGTGGCCTTCGGCCTGCGCAACATGACGCACAAGGACCAGGCGCTGCGCGAGATGTGCCGCGTGCTCAAGCCCGGCGGCCGGCTGCTGGTGCTGGAGTTCTCGCGCGTCGCCAAGCCGCTCACCAAGGCCTATGACTGGTATTCGTTCAAGGTGCTGCCGACGCTGGGCAAGCTGGTCGCGGGCGACGACGCCAGCTACCGCTATCTGGCCGAATCGATCCGCATGCACCCGAGCCAGGACGAACTCAAGCTCCTGATGAAGCAATGCGGCTTCGGCCATGTCGACTACCACAACATGACCGGCGGCATCGTGGCGCTTCATGTGGGTATCAAGTGCTGAGTAGGATAGGAGGCAAGCGTCGAGATGGCGTTTCTTACAATGAATAATGGAAGGAAGATGACATGATGAAGCTTTGGTCTGTCGTACTGGTGGCGATGCTGTCAGTGGTGCATCTGGATGCCGACGCCAAGCGCATGGGCGGCGGCAAGTCCATGGGACAGCAGTCGAACAACGTGACGCAGCGCAATTCCGCCGCGCCCGGCAATTCCGCTGCGCCGACGCAGAATGCCACCAACAACGCGGCGGCCCGTCCCGGCACGCCCGCGCCCGCAGCGGCGGCGCCGAAGAAGCCCTGGGGCGCCATGCTTGGCGGCTTGGCCGCGGGCCTGGGCCTGGCCTGGCTCGCGAATTCGCTGGGCTTTGGCGAGGCGTTTGCCAACATGCTGATGTTCGGCCTGCTGGCAGCGGCCATCATGGTGGTCGTGGGCATGGTGATGCGCGCCCGCAAGGCCAAGGCGGCCAATGCGCCCGCAGCCCGCAGCCCGTTTGCCTTCCAGGGCGCAGGCACCGGCGCAGGCACTGGCGCGGGCGGTGCCGCCGAAGTGCCCATGGCGCGCCAGTACAGCCCGGACAAGGTCGGCAACGATGCCTCGGCCCGTCCCTGGGAAAACCAGGCCGCGGCCTTCGAGTCGGCGGCTCCCGCGGCTGCCGGCGGTTCGCTGATCGGTTCCGGCCTGGCGGCGAACTGGAGCGTGCCCGAAGGCTTCGACGCCCAGGGTTTCCTCACGGCCGCCAAGCGCAACTTCGTGACGCTGCAAGCCGCCTGGGACCGTTCCGACATCGCCAGCCTGCGCGCGATGATGACCGACGGCATGCTGTCGGAAATCCGCACCCAGCTGGCCGAGCGTGAAGCCGAGCATCCCGGCGCCGTGAACCAGACCGACGTGCTGATGATCGAAGCCCAGCTGCTGGGCATCGAGGACCTGGGCGACGGCTACATGGCCAGCGTCGAGTTCTCCGGCATGATCCGCGAGGAGGCTTCGGCCAGCCCGAGCCCCTTCCGCGAAGTGTGGAACATGACCAAGCCCAAGAGCGGCAACAGCGGCTGGCTCGTGGCCGGCGTGCAGGCTTTGCAGTGATTTGCGCGCAAGCGCCCGAGGGAACCTGACGCAACGGCGTTTCAAGGGTTTTGTCGGGCGCGACAACTAGGGAATAATCGGGGACTATGGCAACACAGTCCCCTTTCTCTTTCCTGAACGGCCTCCTGGAACGCGTTGTGACAGGCCCACAACTTCCGTCCTGGCTGGTGCACGAAGTGCAGCAGCGTACGGTGCTGTTCCTCAACCATGTGCTGATGCAGGAAAAGGCGGCAATGGAGCGCCTGGTACGGCAAAAGGGCCGTGTCGCGCGCGTGCAGTGGCGCTCGTACACGATGGCGCTGGCCATCACGCCTGCGGGCCTGCTGGATCTGGCCGAAGCCGATGCCGTGCCAGACCTGCAGCTTGAAGTCACCGACACCTCGCCGCTGGCGCTGGCCCAGGCCGCGCTGCGCGGCGACAAGCCGGCCATCCGCATCGAAGGCGATGTGCAACTGGCGGCCGATATCAACTGGCTGGTCGACAACGTGCAGTGGGACATCGAGGAAGACCTGGCGCGCGTGATCGGCGATGCTCCCGCGCATACCGTATCGCAGGTCGCGCGCAAGGCGGCGCAGACGCTGCGCCAGTTCGTCGGCGCACGCGCGGCAGACAAGACCCGCAGCGGGGAAATCGGCGGCCGGAACCTGCCATGAGCCGCATGCTGCGTGGGTTGACCATCCTCTGGGTGGTGTTTCGGTACGGGCTCGATGAACTGGTACTGTCGGGCTTCAAGCATCCTTCGCTGCGCCTGCTGAGCCGCGTGCTCACCGTGGGGCGGCGCTTCCACACCCCGCGCGGCGTGCGCCTGCGCCAGGCGCTGGAGCAGCTCGGCCCGATCTTCGTCAAGTTCGGCCAGGTGCTGTCGACGCGCAGCGACCTGCTGCCGCCCGACGTGGCGCTCGAGCTGGCCAAGCTGCAGGACCGCGTGCCGCCGTTTCCGCCCGAAATTGCGGTGGCGACCATCGAGCGCTCGTTCCAGCGCCCGCTGTCCGAGATCTTCGTCAGCTTCGAGCTCGAGCCCGTGGCCAGCGCCTCGATTGCCCAGGTGCATTTCGCCGTGCTGCGCGACCGCCATGGCGCGGAGCACGAAGTCGCGGTGAAGGTGCTGCGTCCCGGCATGCTGGCCGTGATCGACAAGGACTTGCAGCTGATGCACATGATGGCGCGCTGGGTGGAGCGCCTGTCGGCCGATGCCAAGCGCCTCAAGCCGCGCCAGGTGATTGCCGAGTTCGACAACTACCTGCATGACGAGCTCGACCTGATCCGCGAAGCCGCGAATGCCGCGCAGCTGCGCCGCAACATGGAAGGCCTGGACCTGGTGCTTATTCCCGAGATCTACTGGGATTTCTGCCATCCGCAGGTCATGGTCATGGAGCGCATGAAGGGCGTGCCGATCAGCCAGGTCGAGCGCCTGCGCGAAGCCGGCGTCGACATCCCGCAGCTGGCGCGCGACGGCGTCACGCTGTTCTTCACCCAGGTGTTTCGCGACGGCTTCTTCCACGGCGACATGCACCCGGGCAACATCCAGGTCAGCCTCGATCCGCAGACCTTCGGGCGCTATATCTCGATCGACTTCGGCATCGTCGGCACGCTGACCGAGTTCGACAAGGAATACCTCGCGCAGAACTTCACCGCCTTCTTCCGCCGCGATTACAAGCGCGTGGCGCAGCTGCACATCGAGAGCGGCTGGGTGCCGCCGACCACCCGCGTCGAGGAGCTGGAGTCGGCCATCCGCTCGGTCTGCGAGCCGTATTTCGACCGTCCGCTCAAGGAGATCTCGCTGGGCATGGTGCTGATGCGCCTGTTCCAGACCTCGCGGCGCTTTCAGGTCGAGATCCAGCCGCAGCTGGTGCTGCTGCAGAAGACGCTGCTCAACATCGAAGGCCTGGGCCGCCAGCTCGACCCCGACCTCGATCTGTGGAGCACGGCAAAACCCTTCCTCGAGAAGTGGATGCTTGACCAGATGGGGCCGCAGCGCCTGTGGCGCGAACTGCGCAACGAGGCGCCGACCTATGCCAAGCTGCTGCCCGAGCTGCCGCGCCTGCTGTACCGCGCGCTGCAGCACAACAACGACGACCAGACCAAGGCCTTGCACGAGCTGGTCAAGGCCCAGCACCGCACCAACAGCCTGCTGCAGGCGCTGGTCTATGGCGGCGTCGGTTTCCTGCTGGGACTGCTGGTGATGCAGATCCTGGTGCGCGTGCGTTTCTACTGAGGCGCACGGGATTGCCTTGAAAGCCCTGCGGGCCCGGGTCGCGGCGCGCAGGGCTTTTTCATGCGCGCATCATTTGCACCACAGATGGCCGGAGGATGGCAAGGAGGGCGCCTATTGCCTTGATAATCCGCAGCGGTTTTGACAATACCCGGGGTTGGAAAGAGCTGCCATGCTGATCACATTCATCGTCCTGTACCTGCTGGCGTCCATCGCGATCGGCTTGTACGCGGCCACGCGCGTGAAGAACACGTCCGACTATGCGGTGGCCGGCCGCAGCCTGCCGCTGGCGGTGGTGGTGGCCACCACGTTCGCCACCTGGTTCGGCTCGGAGACGGTGCTCGGGGTCTCGGCGCAGTTCGTCAAGCAAGGCCTGGGCGGCGTGGTCGAGGACCCGTTCGGCGCCGGCATGTGCCTGGTGCTGGTCGGCCTGTTCTTCGCGTACAAGCTCTACCAGAAGAACCTGATCACCATCGGCGACTACTACCGCCTGCGCTTCGGCCGCACCATCGAGATGCTGTGCTCGATCATCATCATCTTCAGCTACCTGGGCTGGGTCGGCGCGCAGGTCACGGCGCTCGGGCTGGTCTTCAACCTGCTGACCCAGGGCGCGATGTCGGTCACGACCGGCATGGTGGTCGGCACGCTGATCGTGCTGGTCTACACGCTGTTTGGCGGCATGTGGTCGGTGGCCATGACCGACTTCGTGCAGATGATCGTGATCGTCGTCGGCCTGGTGCTGATTGCCTGGTATGCGGCGGACCTCGCCGGTGGCGCGGGCCGCGTGATCGACTATGCGGCCACCGCGGGCAAGTTCCGCTTCTTTCCCGAGAACGCGAGCGCGCACGACTGGCTGTTCTTCATTGGCGCGGGCATCACCATGATGCTGGGCTCGATCCCGCAGCAGGACGTGTTCCAGCGCGTGATGTCGGCGAAGAATGCCTCGACGGCGCGGCGCGGCCCGATCATCGGCGGCATCTGCTACATCCTGTTTGCGTTCGTGCCGATGTTCGTCGTGACGGCGGCGGTGCTGGTCATGCCCGAAACCGCGGCGGCGCTGCTGGCCGACGACCCGCAGAAGCTGCTGCCGACGCTGGTGCTCGAGCGCATGCCGCTGGCGCTGCAGATCGCATTCTTCGGCGCGCTGCTGTCGGCCATCATGTCGACGGCCTCGGCCACGCTGCTCGCGCCGTCGACGGCATTTGTCGAGAACATCCTGCGCAACCTGCGCCCGAACATGTCCGACCAGGCCACGCTCAAAGCCATGCGCCTGTCGGTGCTGGCGTTCACGCTTTGCGTGCTGACCTATTCGATCACCATGCAGGGCAGCTCGATCTACGAGATGGTCTCGGGCGCCTACCAGGTGCCGCTGGTCGGCGCGCTGGTGCCGCTGGCCGCGGGCCTGTACTGGAAGCGCGCCACGACCCAGGGCGCGCTGGCCGCGGTGTTCCTGGGCCTGGGCGTGTGGCTGCTGTTCATCGTCGTGCCGGGCTGGAGCGAGTTGTTCCCGCAGCAGCTCGCCGGCCTGCTGGCCGCGGCGTGCGGCATGTGGGCCGGATCGCTGCTGCCGCAGTGGTTCGGCAACCAGCGCGAGGCGGTGCAGCATTTCGCCCAGAGCGCAGCCTGACAGTGCGGACGGGGCTTGCCAAGCCCTGCCGGCCCCGGGTTCGGGGCGCACGCCTATAATTGAAGGTTTTGCACTTTCCCTCGATTCAAGCGCCATGCCCATTTACGCGTACAAGTGTGCCTCCTGTGGTCACGCCAAGGATGTGCTGCAGAAAATGTCCGATGCTGCGCTGACGCAGTGCCCGGCCTGCAATGCCCAGGCTTTCTCGAAGCAGCTCACGGCTCCGGGCTTCCAGCTAAAGGGCACGGGCTGGTATGCCACCGATTTCAAGAACGGCGGCAGCAAGTCCGCGCCGGCCGCCGCTCCCGCGGCTGAGGCCGCTGCGCCCGCCGCTGCTGCCGCGCCGGCCGCCGCACCTGCCACGCCGGCTCCCGCAGCCGTCGCGGCCGATTGAGTCCCATGGCTGCCTTGCGCAAATGGCTGTTCACCGGCCTGCTGGTGATCGTTCCCGGCGTCATCACCGTGTGGGTGCTGAACTGGATCGTCGGCACGCTCGACCAGACGCTGACCATCCTGCCCGAGAGCTGGCAGCCCGACCGGCTGCTGGGCCTGCACATTCCCGGCTTCGGCGTGCTGTTGACGCTGGCCATCTTGCTGCTGGTCGGTTTCGCCGCCAGCAACTTTGCGGGCCGCAAGCTGGTATCCTGGGGCGATGCCGTGGTCAGCCGCATCCCTGTGGTGCGCTCGATCTATTCGAGCGTCAAGCAGGTGTCGGACACCTTGTTCTCCGAGACCGGCAATGCGTTCCGCACGGCCGTGCTGGTGCAGTGGCCGCGCGAGGGCGTCTGGACCGTGGCCTTCGTCACCGGTTCGCCCAGCGGCGAGATCGCAGCCTATCTGCGCGACGAATACCTCAGCGTGTTCGTGCCCACGACACCCAACCCCACCGGGGGCTACTTCGTGATCGTGCGCAAGAGCGACTGCATTGAACTCGACATGAGCGTGGATGCCGCGCTCAAATACATCGTTTCGATGGGCGTGGTGACGCCACCCGACACCACGCTCGCGGATAAATAACAAACCTTGTCGCGTCCCAAGAGGGCGCAGGAAGACTAGCCATGGCCATGCGCTCCCACTATTGCGGTCTTGTGACCGAAGCCCTGCTGGGCGAAACCGTCACCCTGTCGGGTTGGGTGAACCGTCGCCGCGACCACGGCGGCGTGATCTTTATCGACCTGCGCGACCGCGAAGGCTATGTGCAGGTGGTCTGCGACCCCGACCGTGCCGAGATGTTCGCCACCGCCGAAGGCGTGCGCAACGAGTTCTGCGTGCAGGTCAAGGGCCTGGTGCGCGCGCGCCCCGCGGGCACGACCAACGACAAGCTCAAGAGCGGCCAGATCGAAGTGCTGTGCCATGAGCTCAACGTGCTCAACGCATCGGTGACGCCGCCGTTCCAGATCGACGACGAGAACCTGTCGGAAACCGTGCGCCTCACGCACCGCGTCCTCGACCTGCGCCGCCCCTACATGCAGAAGAACCTGATGCTGCGCTACAAGGTCAGCATGGAAGTGCGCAAGTTCCTCGACGCCAACGGCTTCGTTGACATCGAGACCCCGATGCTCACCAAGAGCACGCCCGAAGGCGCGCGCGACTACCTCGTGCCCAGCCGCGTGCACGACGGCCAGTTCTTTGCGCTGCCGCAGTCGCCCCAGCTGTTCAAGCAGCTGCTGATGGTGGCCGGCTTCGACCGCTACTACCAGATCACCAAGTGCTTCCGCGACGAAGACCTGCGCGCCGACCGCCAGCCCGAATTCACCCAGATCGATATCGAGACATCGTTCATGGATGAGCAGGACATCCGTGACATGTTCCAGGGCATGATCAAGAACGTGTTCCAGACCGCGCTGGGCGTGGACCTGGGCGATTTCCCGGTCATGACCTACCAGGAAGCCGCGCGCCTCTATGGCTCGGACAAGCCCGACCTGCGCGTCAAGCTCGAGTTCACCGAGCTGACCGACGTGATGGCCGATGTCGACTTCAAGGTGTTCTCGGCCCCCGCCACGACGCCCGGCGGCCGCGTGGTTGCCTTGCGCGTGCCCGGCGGCGCGGCCATCAGCCGCGGCGAGATCGACGGCTACACCGAGTTCGTCAAGATCTACGGCGCCAAGGGCCTGGCATGGATCAAGGTCAATGAAGTCGCCAAGGGCCGCGAAGGCCTGCAGTCGCCCATCGTCAAGAACCTGCACGACGCGGCGCTGGCCGAGATCGTCAAGCGCACCGGCGCACAGGATGGCGACCTGATCTTCTTTGGCGCGGACAAGGAAAAGATCGTCAACGACGCCATTGGCGCGCTGCGCATCAAGGTCGGCCACAGCGAATTCGGCAAGGCCAGCGGCCTGTTCGAAGACCGCTGGGCGCCGCTGTGGGTGGTCGACTTCCCGATGTTCGAACACGACGAGGAAAACGACCGCTGGGTCGCCGTGCACCATCCCTTCACCGCGCCCAAGGACGGCCATGAAGACCTGATGGTCACCGACCCGGGCAAGTGCATTGCGAAGGCCTACGACATGGTGCTCAACGGCTGGGAAATGGGCGGCGGCTCGGTGCGTATCCACCGCGCGGAAGTGCAGAAGAAGGTGTTCGATGCCCTCAAGATCACGCCCGAAGACGCGCAAGCCAAGTTCGGCTTCCTGCTCGACGCCCTGCAGTACGGCGCGCCCCCGCACGGCGGCCTGGCCTTCGGTCTGGACCGCATCGTCACGCTGATGACCGGCGCCGAGTCGATCCGCGACGTGATTGCCTTCCCCAAGACCCAGCGCGCCCAGTGCCTGCTGACCCAGGCGCCGAGCCCGGTCGACGAAAAGCAGCTGCGCGAGCTCCACATCCGCCTGCGCAACCCCGACGCCATCAAGGCTTGATGGTTTCGCCGAGCCTGTCATCCTTCCACGGGCTCCGGACGAACGATATGACGGCACCGCCCTGAATCAGGCCGGTGCCGTTTTTTCCTGGCCGCGCGCGGATGGCACGAAAATTACATCTGCCGACAGGGGTAAGCGCGCACAATGTCAGCCATGGCAAAGATTCCCCAATCCGTGCTGGTGGTCATCCACACGCCGCAGCTTGACGTGCTGCTGCTCAAGCGCACCGGGCAGGAGTTCTGGCAGTCGGTTACGGGCAGCAAGGATTTCGAGGACGAACCCTGGCCGGCCGTGGCGGCGCGCGAAGTACTGGAGGAAACCGGCATCGATGCCCATGGCCCGGGCTGCCGGCTGCACGACTGGCAGCTCGAGAACGTCTACACCATCTACCCCGAATGGCAGCACCGCTATGCGCCTGGGGTCTGGCACAACACCGAACGGGTGTTCGGCCTGGAGGTTCCGTCCTACGCTGGTGTGCGCTTGAATCCGCGCGAACACACCGCATTTGCTTGGCATCCTTGGCACGAAGCGGCGGACCGCTGTACCGCAGCATCGAACGCCGAAGCCATCCTGCATCTGCCCCGAATGGCTGTTTCTTCTCTCTGATCATCCGCTGTACATGACTGCTGCCAACCCATCCGACTCCGGCATTTTGCGTGTTGCCACCTACAACATCCACAAGGGTGTGCAGGGACTCGGGCCTGCGCGGCGGCTGGAAATCCACAACCTGGGCCTGGCCGTCGAGCAGCTCGACGCCGATATCGTCTGCCTGCAGGAAGTGCGCAAGATGAACCACCGCGAAGCGCTGTACTTCGAGCGCTGGCCCGAGGTGTCGCAGGCCGAATACCTTGCGCCCGAAGGCTACGAGTCGGTCTACCGCACCAATGCCTATACACGCGATGGCGAGCACGGCAATGCGCTGCTGACGCGCTGGCCCGTCGTAGGGCACAAGCACGAGGACATCTCCGACCACCGTTTCGAGCAGCGCGGCCTGCTGCATGTCGAGATCGAGGTGCAGGGGCGGCGCGTGCATGCGATCGTGGTGCACCTGGGCCTGATCCGCGGCAGCCGCATGCGCCAGATCGCGCAGCTGCAGCGCTTCATCGAGCGCGAGGTGCCGCCGGGTCAGCCGCTGGTGGTGGCCGGCGACTTCAACGACTGGGGTGGGCAGATCAAGCGCATGCTGGCCGGTTTCGGCCTGTACGAGTACGACGATGCGCCGGATGTGCTGACCTATCCCTCGCGCCTGCCGCTGGCCCAGCTCGACCATGTCTATGTGCGCGGCCTCACGCCCTGCGGCCTGCATGTGCCCAAGGGCAAGATCTGGTGGCGCATGTCGGACCATCTGCCGCTGATTGCCGAATTCCAGCTGTGATGCGCGGCTGATTCGCGCGCCGGGCGCCGAAGTCCTTTGCAGGGGCATAAGCGGCAATCGCTGGTAGGATGCCCGCATGCTCAGAGAACCCGCTGCCGACATGACCACAGCCAGCCCCGACGAAGGCACGCCCGTTTCCGTGAAGATCCGCGAGCGGCTTGCCGCGGCACGCAAGCGCTACAACGCCAACGACAACATCGCCGAGTTCATCGAGCCCGGCGAACTCGAGAAACTGCTCGATGAAGTCGAGCACAAGATGCAGGGCGTGCTCGACAGCCTGGTGATCGACACCGCCAAGGACCACAACACGCGCACCACGGCGCGGCGCGTGGCCAAGATGTATGTCAACGAAGTGTTCAAGGGCCGCTATACGCAGGCGCCGGCGATCACCGAGTTTCCCAATGCCGAGCACCTCAATGAATTGATGATCGTCGGCCCGATCACCGTGCGCAGCGCCTGCAGCCACCATTTCTGCCCGGTCATCGGCAAGATCTGGATCGGCGTGCTGCCCAACGAGCACACCAATGTGATCGGACTGTCGAAGTATGCGCGCCTGGTCGATTGGGTCATGGGCCGCCCGCAGATCCAGGAAGAGGCGGTGGTGCAGCTGGCCGACCTGATCATGGAAAAGACCCAGCCCGATGGCCTGGCCATCGTCATGGAAGCCTCGCATTTCTGCATGTCCTGGCGCGGTGTGCGCGAGATGGACTCGAAGATGCTCAACTCGGTGATGCGCGGCGTGTTCCTCAAGGACCCGACGCTGCGCCGTGAATTTCTCTCGTTGATTCCAGGAAGGAACTGATCGATGCTGGTGCGCCTGATCTATGCAAGCCGTGCGGCGGACGACTCCCCCGCGGCGATCGAAGCCATTCTGACCCAGGCGCGCGAGCACAATCCGGCCTCGGGCATCACCGGCGTGCTGTGCTACGGCGGCGGCGTGTTCCTGCAAGCCATCGAAGGCGGGCGCTCGCAGGTCAGCGCGCTGTTCGGCCACATCCAGCGCGATGCGCGCCACCGCGACGTGGAACTGCTGCATTACGAGGAAATCAATGAGCGCCGCTTTGGCGGCTGGACCATGGGCCAGGTCAACCTGTCGCGCATCAACCATGCGATCGTGCTCAAGTACTCCGAGACCATGGAACTCGATCCCTATGCGGTGTCGGGGAAGATGTCGCTGGCGCTGCTGGAGGAGCTGATGGCGACGGCGTCGATCATGGGCAGGGCTTAACTACAGCCCCCACGCTTGCTCGCTTCGCGTAGCTGCGCTGCCCCCAGGGGGGCCCTCGCCGCCTTGGGGCGGCCCGGCGGCGGCTCGATCCGCCCTTCTCGAACTCTCTGCCTGATCGTACCGGCCCTGCGCTTGGCCTCTTGCCGCTCACCATAGAGGGTGTGGTGACCCTGGCTGGTGACGAGCGCCGCGGTTCAAGAGCGCCTGAAAGCCTTTCCATGCCCACTGCCGAAACCCTCATCGCCTTCTTTGGCGTCTCCGTGCTGCTGGCCTTCAGTCCCGGGCCGGACAATGTGTTCGTGCTGCTGCAGTCGATTCGCCATGGCGCGCGTGCCGGCATTGCCGTGGTCGTGGGACTTTGCGCCGGGCTGGTGGTGCACACGGCAGCCGTGGCGCTGGGGCTGGCCGCGGTGTTTGCGTCATCGCCGGTGGCGTTCACGGCGCTCAAGTATTGCGGCGCGGCCTATCTCGCCTATCTGGCCTGGCAGGCCTGGCGTGCACCCGTCACCCAGGCGGATACGGGCGTGGCGCCGGCGGCGCAACGCATGGACGGGCGCGCGCTGCGGCGCATGAGTGCGCGCGGCATGCTCATGAGCCTGACCAATCCCAAGCTGCTGATCTTCTTCCTGGCCTTCCTGCCGCAGTTCGCCGACCCGGCGCGCGGCAGCCTGGCGCCGCAGATCCTGGTGCTGGGCGGCGTGTTCATGCTGGCCGCGTTCCTGGTGTTTGGCGCGATGGCCTGCTTCTCGGGCGCATTTGGCCGCGTGCTGCAGCGCTCGGCCAACGCCCAGCGCTGGCTCAACCGCGCGACCTCGCTGGTGTTTGTCGGCCTGGCCGTGCGGTTAGCCTCTCTACAACGCTGAATAGGCTCCGCATCTACGCCATGACGCGTAGTTCATAGAAACTGGCGTGACCCAGCAAGGGGGCAGCGAGGAAGGGCCGCCCCGCACCGATGCTGCCGTCCCTAGCCGGGCGCCCCCCTCCACCGAAGGTTGAGAGGGGGAAGCGACGTAGTCGCTCAGGGGGTGCTTTAGTTTATGCCCAGGAAAGGGCGGACAGGTCGTTGACGAACACCGGCATGTCCTTCCACAGTCCGCGCAGGCCCTTCTTGGCCACCGTGACCCACTGCGGCTGGTAGAGGAAGGCGTGCACCGAATCCTGCGCAATCAGGCGCTGGGCGTCGCCGAGCAGGCGCGCGCGGTCGGCGGGGCGTTGCGCGCGCTTGATCTGGTCGTACAAGGTGTTGAACGCCTGCGACTGGTAGCCCCAGTAGTAGTCGGTCTTGGCGAAGTTGCCCAGGTCGAAGGGCTCGACATGCGAAATGATCGTCAGGTCATAGTTCTTGTTGCCATAGGTGCCGCTGAGCCACTGCGCCCATTCGACGTTCTGCAGCTTGACCTGGATGCCGATCTTGGCGAGCTGCGCGGCGATGATTTCACCGCCCTGGCGCGCATAGGGGGCCGGCGGCAGCGTCATGGTCAGCGTCAGCGGCAGCTTCACACCGGCCTCCGCCAGCAGCGCCTTGGCCTTCTCGAGGTCGAAGGGATTGACGCCCGTGGTGTCGACGTAGCCAAAGGCCGTGGGCACGTAATAGCTGCCGATGGGCACGCCATAGCCTTCGGCCGCGCCATCGATCACCACCTTGCGGTCGATGGCGGCGGCGATCGCGCGGCGCACGCGCACGTCATTGAGGGGCTTGCGCGCATTGTTCATCGCCATGATGGTCTTCGCGCGCGAGCCGCTGACCTGTACCTCGAAGCGCGGGTTCGACTTGAACTGCGCGACGCTGCGCGGCGACACGCGCGGGAAGCAGTCGATGTCGCCGGCCATCAGCGCCGCGACCTGGGCCGCGGGATCGGGAATGAAGCGGAAGGTGGCGCGCTGGATGTGGATGTCGCGCGCTGCGCGGTAGTCCTTCCAGGCGTTGAGCGTGACGGACGCGCCCTTGCTCCAGCGGCCGACCTGGTAGGGGCCGGTGCCCACGGGCTGGGTGGCGTTGGTGGCCGCGCTCTTGGGCTCGACGATGATCGAGGTGGCCTGGCCCAGCACGAACAGGAAGTCGGGGTCGATGTCTTCATTGGTGATGACCACGGTGTGCGGATCGACGATCTTGATGCCGAGCCCGCTGAAGTTGCGCTTGTCCTTGTTGGTGCTTTTCTCGGCCGCCGCACGCTCGAAGGAGAACTTCACGGTCTCGGCATTGAAGGGCTCGCCGTTGTGGAAGCGCACGTTCTTGCGCAGCTTGAAGGTGAAGGTCTTGAGGTCGGCGCCGACCTCCCAGCTCTCGGCCAGCAGCGGCGAGACGCTGCCGTCGGAATTGATCTTGGTCAGCGTCTCGAACAGGTTGTACTGGACGATCTCGGCAATCGAAGACGCGGCGTTGGCCGTGGGATCGAGCCCTGGCGGCTCGAGCGTGAGCGCAATCACCACGCTGTTCTTCTTTTCCTGGGCCATGGCGCTCCAGGGCGCAAGAAGGGTCGTGCTGGCCAGGGTGCTGGCGGCCAGGACGTGGCGGCGGTTCAACATGGGAGATCTCCGGCGGAATGTTCTGGGGGCGGGCCCGGCCGATGGGGCGGGCGTGCTGACCCCGCTTTTTACACTATTCGGCTGCGGGCTGCCGCGCCAGCGCATCAACCCGCTCGCGCCGGCGCGCACGTGCGCGTCCGGGCGCGATCTGCGGCACGGCCGCGACCAGCGCGCGGGTGTAGGGGTGCTCGGGCGCGGCAAACAGCTGGGCCGGCGCGCCGCGCTCGACGATCCGCCCCTGGTAGAGCACGACAACCTCATCGCACAGCTGCTGCACCACCGCCAGGTCATGGCTGATCAGCAGATAGCCCAGGCCGTGCTGCTGCTGCAGATCGCGCAGCAGGTTCAGCACCTGGGCCTGCACCGACACGTCGAGCGCGCTGACCGGCTCGTCGGCGACGATCAGGCGCGGACGCGTGATCAACGCGCGCGCAATGGCAATGCGCTGGCGCTGGCCGCCCGAGAACTCGTGCGGGTACTTGTCCAGATCGGCGCTGCGCAGCCCGACTTCGGCCAGCGCCTGCGCGGCGCGCTCGCGCTGTTCGGCGCGGCTGCCCGCGCCCAGCGCCTGCAGCGGCTCGGCGACGATGCGCGCCACGCGCTGGCGCGGATCGAGCGAGCCATAGGGGTCCTGGAACACCATCTGGAAATGGCGCCGCGCGCTGCGCAGTTCCTGCGGCGCCAGGCGGTGCACATCCTGGCCCAGCAGCTTGACCTGGCCCGCATCGGGCTTGTCGAGCGCCATGACCAGCCGCGCCAGCGTCGACTTGCCCGAACCCGATTCGCCGACGACGCCCAGGCTACGACCATGATCCACGCGCAGGCTCACGCCGCGCAGGGCCTCGACGGTCGGCGCAGCGCTGAACAGCTGCCGGCGTGGCAGGCGGTAGCTGCGCGCCAGGTCGGTGACTTCGAGCAGCGGCGGCATGGAATCCGGCGGCATCATGGCGCCTCCGCGGTAAACGGCGCGTGCACCACCTCGGGCCGCAGGCAGCGGCTCCAGTGATCGGGCGCGGCATCGGCGCGCACCAGGGCCGGGCGCTGCTGCAGGCACAGGTCGACGGTATGCGCGCAGCGGCCCGCGAACGGGCAACCCGGCGGCAGGTCGGCCAGCGCCGGAACGCTACCCGGAATGGTGGGCAAGCGCCGCTGGGCGCTGCCGATCTGCGGCCGGGCCGCGAGCAGCGCGCGCGTATAGGGGTGGCCCAGATGGCCGAAGATCGCCTCGGTCGGGCCGCTCTCGACCACGCTGCCGCCATACATCACCAGCATCTGGTCGACGTTCTGCGACACCACGGCCAGGTCGTGCGAGATCAGGATCAGCGCCATGCGGCGTTCGTCGACCAGGTCGCTGATCAGGTCGAGAATCTGCTGCTGGATGGTCACGTCCAGCGCCGTGGTCGGCTCGTCGGCGATCAGCAGGTCGGGTTCGCAGGCCAGCGCCATGGCGATGGTGACGCGCTGGCGCTGTCCGCCCGAGAACTCGTGCGGGTAGGCGTCGGCGCGGCGCGCGGCATCGGCAATGCCCACGCGGTCGAGCAGGGCGATGGCCTGGCGCCGGGCGGAGCGCGCATCGAGACCGCGATGGCGGCGCAGCGGCTCGGCCACCTGGCGCACGATGCTGTGCAGCGGATTGAGCGCGGTCATCGGCTCCTGGAAGACCATGGCCATGCGGTTGCCGCGCAGCGCGCCCAGTGCCTTGTCCCCCAGGCCGATGAGTTCCTGGCCGTCGAAGCGGATGCTGCCCGACAGCTGCGCGTTGTCGGGCAGCAGTCCCATCAGCGCCATGGCGGTGAGCGACTTGCCGCTGCCCGATTCGCCGATGATGCCCAGCGTGGCGCCGCGTTCGAGCGTCAGTTCCAGGTCGCGCACCGCCACGACCGGGCCGCGCGGCGTGGCCAGCGTGAGCTGCAGTTGGGAGACTTCAAGCAATGCCATGGTGTCAGCGCGCGCGTGCGAGGCGTGGATCGAGCCAGTCGCGCAGGCCGTCGCCCAGCAGGTTCAGGCCCAGCACCGCGAGGGCAATCGCCAGGCCCGGCCAGATGGCCAGCAGCGGTGCCTCGAACATCAGCGTCTGGGCTTCGCTGAGCATGCGGCCCCACGAGGGCTGGGGTGGCTGCGTGCCCAGGCCCAGGTAGGACAGCGCGGCTTCGGCCAGGATGGCAATCGCAAACTGGATGGTGGCCTGCACGATCAGCATGGGCAGGATGTTGGGCAGCACATGCTCCCAGGTGATGGCCCAGCGGCTTCTGCCGCAGGCGCGCGCTGCAAGAATGTAATCGCGCGACCAGACCGCATTGGCCGAGGCGCGCGTGACGCGCGCAAAGGTCGGAATGTTGAAGATGCCGATGGCGATGATGGCGTTGACGATGCCCGCGCCAAAGACGGCCGTGAGCATGATGGCCGACAGGATGGCGGGAAACGCAAACGTGAAGTCGGCCAGGCGCATGATCAGTTCCTCGACCCAGCCGCGCCGCGCTGCCGCCAGCAGGCCCAGCGCCGTGCCCAGCAGCAGGCCTATGCCCACGGCGATCAGGCCAACGAGAATCGAACTGCGCGCGCCCACCAGCAGCAGCGAGGCGACATCGCGGCCAAAGGCGTCCGTGCCGAGCCAATGCGCGGCGCTGGGCGGCAGCAGCTTGAGCTCCAGGTCGATCTCATACGGCGACCACGGGGTCCAGACCAGCGACAGGCCCGCAGCCAGCAGCAGCAGCAGCGTCAGCGCCGCGCCCAGCACCAGGCTGCGCTGGCGCAGCGCGCGCTGCCAGGCGCTGGGAGGGACAAGGGCGAGGGGCGTGCTCATAGGTCGCTGGCTTTGAGGCGTGGATCGATGGCCGCATACAGCAGATCGACAATGAAGTTGACGATGACCACCATGGCCGCGAGCAGCATCACACAGTTGCGCACCACGATCAGGTCGCGGTTGGCAATCGACTGGAAGATCAGCCGGCCCAGGCCCGGCAGGTAGAAGACATTCTCGACCACGATGGTGCCGGCCAGCAGGTTGGCGAACTGCAGGCCCATTACGGTGACCACGGGCACCATGGCATTGCGCAGCACATGGCCCCACAGCACGCCGCGCCGCGACAGCCCCTTGGCGCGCGCGGTGCGCACGAAGTCCTCGCGCATGACGTCCAGCACCGCCGAGCGCGTGATGCGCGCCAGGATCGCGGCCTGCACCACGGCCAGCGAGATTGCCGGCAGCAGCAAGGCCTTGAACGCCTGCCAGAAGCCGCCGCCCGCGTCTTCGGTCCAGCCCGGAAATCCGCCGGCCGAGAACCATTGCAGCTTCACCGAGAACAGCAGGATCAGCAGGATCGCAAACCAGAAGTTGGGAATGGCGATGCCCAGCTGGGCCAGGCCCATCACGCCCATGTCGCCCCAGCGGTTGTGGCGCGAGGCCGCATAGACGCCGGCCGACAGGGCCAGCACGGTGGTGATCAGCATGGCCAGCACCGCCAGCGGCACGGTGAGCGCGAGGCGTTCTAGCACCAGGTCGACGACCGGGCTGCCATAGGCATAGCTGTTGCCCAGATCGAGCACCAGCAGGCCCTGCACCCATTGCAGGTAGCGCTGCCAGGCCGGCTGGTCCAGGCCCAGCTGCTGCGCCAGCGCCTGCACGGCTTCGGGCGCCGCGTCCGGGCCCATCAGCACCTGCGCGGCATTGCCCGGCAGCACGTCCAGCACCACGAACACCACGGCCGATGTGGCGGCCAGGGTGGCAATCAGGGTGAGGAAGCGTTTGAGGAGAAAGACACTCATGGGGCGGTGGGGCCAGGCGCTGCGGCCCGGAGGTGCAGAGCATAGCGGGAAATGCGCATCCGCGAGCCCGGTGGCCATGTCCGCAGCGGCGGCGGGATTATGGCGACGGCGGGATAATCGCGCTCATATGAAACCTGTGCCGTTCTTTTCGTCGGATGCCCAGGCGCCGCGCTGCGCCTGCGGGAGGCTGCCATGGCTTTGATGATCACCGACGAATGCATCAACTGCGACGTCTGCGAACCTGAGTGCCCGAATGACGCGATCTACATGGGCGAGCTGATCTACGAGATCGCACCGTCCAAGTGCACCGAATGCGTCGGCCATTTCGACGAGCCGCAGTGCGTGCAGATCTGCCCGGTGGCCTGCATTCCGGTGAATCCGGAGCATGTGGAGTCGCGCGAGACGCTGTTCGAGAAATTCACGCGGCTGGAAGCGGCGAAGGCGCAGGGCGTTTGAGTCGTTTGTAGGGCAGGTCGTTCATGGTTCGACCGGGCCGCGCAGGCAAGCTCACCACGAACGGACACCCGATCGCCCTGAGCTTGCCTGGGCGGCCCCGTCGAAGGGTGGACGGCCTGCAGTCCAGTTGTTTCAAGGCCTTTTTTTAGTCACCACACTCGTCTTAGCCGATTTTTACATTTCCGCCCTCAGCCATCGGCTTCGCCGGTTTCGGCCGTGGCGGCTTGGTGGTATGGATCTGCAGCGTGGCCTTGTCCATGTCACCGGCCTGCAGCAGGCGCCAGGCCTTGAGCGAGTGCGCGATGCTGTCCTCGATCAGCGTGCGCTGGTCGGGGGCGGGTTTCTTCAATACCCAGTTGGCGACTTCGGCGCGGTCGCCCGGGTGGCCGATGCCGATGCGCAGGCGCCAGTAGTCGGGCGTGCCGAGTTGCGCATGGATGTCGCGCAAGCCGTTGTGGCCCGCGTGGCCGCCGCCGCGCTTGAGCTTGGCCTGGCCCGGCAGCATGTCGAGTTCGTCATGCACCACGAGCACTTCCTCGGGCAGGATCTTGAAGAAGCGCGCCAGCGCGCCCACCGATTTGCCCGACAGGTTCATATAGGTCTGCGGCTTGAGCAGCCACACATTCTGGCCGTCGACGCTGGCGCGCGCCGCCAGGCCGAAGTAGCTGCGCTCGGGCTGCAGCGTCACCTTGAGTTCGCGCGCCAGCCCGTCGATCCACCAGAAACCGGCGTTGTGGCGCGTGTCTTCGTACTCGGGGCCGGGGTTGCCCAGGCCGACAAACAATTTGATCATCTGTGAATTATCTCCGTGGACCGCAGCCAGCGGCTTCCCAAAGCAAACGGCCCACGCGCGCGAAGCGGTGGGCCGTTGGCTTTGGGGCCGCCACCGGCCCCGGGGGGCCGTTGGCGGCGCTCAAGAAGTGATTACTTCTTGCCCTTCTTGGCGGGAGCAGCGGGTGCAGCGCCTTCGGCGGGCGTGGCGATCTCATCAGCCGGGGGCACGATGGAAACCAGGGCCGGGTTGTTTTGCGTGCCGCGGATGTGGGCTTCCACGCCCTTGGGCAGCTTGACGTTCTTCAGCGTGAACGAACCACCCTTTTGCAGGTTGCTCAGGTCGACGGTGATGAATTCGGGCAGGTCCGAAGGCACGCAGACCACGGGCAGAGCGGTGACCAGGGGGGTCACGATGCACTTGTCTTGGGCAACTGCGGGCGACTTCTCGGCGCCTTCGAAGTGCAGGGGCACGTTCAGGTGCAGCTTGGTGTTTTCGTCCACGCGCTGGAAGTCAACGTGCAGCACGAGTTGCTTGTAGGGGTGGAATTGCACGTCACGCAGCACGACCTTGCTGACTTGACCGGCGATGTCCATTTCCAGCACGCTGGAGTGGAACGCTTCCTTCTTCAGGGCGTGCCACAGGTTGTTGTGGTCCAGTTCGATGGCCAAAGGCTCGGCGGAACCGCCAAACACGATGCCGGGGGTCTTGCCCGAATTACGCAGACGGCGGCTCGCACCCGTACCTTGCTTTGCGCGCTCTGTAGCGACGATGTTCATAGTTAACTCCTGTGTGGGCCGACCGCGACCAGTGCGACCCGTTTGAAAAAAAGACAGGCCGGAAAATGCCGGACCGTCCTTGGTATGTCCCGAAACACACAAAACCTCCCGAGGGAGGTTTGCGCCAGCCGCGAGGCTGGAGATTCCGCAAGCGGAGTCTTATTCCGAGAACAAGCTGAGCACCGAATCACCCGTGGAGATGCGCTTGATCGTTTCGGCGATCAGCGGGGCCACGGAGAGTTGGCGAATCTTGCTGCAACCCTGGGCGTTCGCGCTCAGGGGAATGGTGTTGGTGACGACGACTTCATCAAGTGCCTCGCCGCCGGCAATGCGCTCGATGGCCGGGCCCGAGAAGATCGGGTGCGTGCAATAGGCGTAGACCTTCTTGGCGCCGCGCTGCTTGAGCACTTCGGCGGCCTTGACCAGCGTACCGGCGGTGTCGATCATGTCGTCCATGATCACGCAGTTGCGGCCTTCGATGTCGCCGATCACGTGCATCACTTCGGAGACGTTGGCCTTGGGGCGGCGCTTGTCGATGATGGCCAGGTCGCAGCCGAGCTGCTTGGCCAGCGCGCGGGCACGGACCACGCCGCCGACGTCGGGCGACACGACGATCAGGTCTTCGTAGTTCTTCTGGCGCAGGTCGCCGAGCAGCACGGGCGAAGCGTAGATGTTGTCGACCGGAATATCGAAGAAGCCCTGGATCTGGTCGGCGTGCAGGTCCATGGTCAGGACGCGCTCGACGCCCACGGCCTGGAGCATGTTGGCCACGACCTTGGCCGTGATCGGCACGCGCGACGAGCGCGGGCGGCGGTCTTGGCGGGCATAGCCGAAGTAGGGGATCACGGCGCAGATGCGTTCAGCGGATGCGCGCTTGAGCGCATCGACCATCACCAGCAGTTCCATGAGGTTGTCGTTGGTCGGCGCGCAGGTCGACTGAACGACGAAAACGTCGCGCGTGCGGACGTTCTGCTTGATTTCGACGGTGACTTCACCATCGGAGAAGCGACCCACTTCGGCGGCGCCGAGCTTGGTGCCGAGATGGCCGGCAATCTCATCGGCAAGGCCACGGTTGGCATTGCCGGTAAAAATCATGAAATCTGAATGATTGGTCTGCATGAGCGTCCCAGTGTTTATGGGTTTGCTTGTACGCAAAAGACATTTGGCAGGGGAAGAAGGATTCGAACCTTCGCATGCTGGAATCAAAATCCAGTGCCTTAACCAACTTGGCGACTCCCCTACACGGGCCAATTGCTGATGCAACCAACCGGTAACCTTTAATCCCTGGCCCAACCCTGAAGCGGATGAACGTCGAGATTGTGGCAAACCTTGATCATCCAGTCGCTGGGTGCGCCCGTCATCTCAATCGTTTGCGTCATCGGTGCAAACACTGCACTTCCTGAGCCCGTCATCCTACCATGCAATCCGTGTGCTTCAAGCCAATCAAGGGCTTTTTTCACATCGGGGCACAGGGTTTGTGCGACCGGCTGCAAGTTGTTTTGACCGTAGTCATAGTGCATTGCAGCGAAGTCCAAGATTGTAGCACGCTCCGAATCGCGTTTCAGCGCGGCTGACGAAAAAATCGATTTCGTCTCCAATCCCGCGCCGGGCTTGAGCACCAGGAAGCGCTGCGGCGGCAACTGCTGCGAGCCTTCCAGCGGCGTGATGATGTCGCCAATGCCTTCGACCCAGGCATTGCGCCCGCGCAGGAAGAACGGCACGTCGGCGCCCAGTTGCACGCCAATCGCTTCGAGCGCGGGGCGCGGCAGGTCCAGCTTCCAGAGCCGGTTGAGTGCCAGCAGCGTGCTGGCCGCGTCGGAGGAACCGCCGCCCATGCCGGCCTGCGCGGGAATGCTTTTTTCCACGCCGATATGCGCGCCGGCGCGGCAGCCGGTCGCGGCCTGCAGCGCGCGCGCGGCGCGCGTGATCAGGTCGTCATCGGGCAGGCGCATGCCGCTCAGGTCTTCGCGCGTGATGCGGCCATCGGCGCGCAGGTCGAAATGCAGGCGGTCCTGCCAGTCGATCAGCATGAACACCGATTCGATCAGGTGGTAGCCATCGGCGCGGCGGCCGGTGATGTGCAGGAACAGGTTGAGCTTGGCCGGAGCCGGCACGTCGTGAAGCGAACGCATGGAATGGGAAACGGAAAGGGGGACCGGGCGCGGCCCGGCTTCAGCGGTCGAGCACCAGGCGCAGCGTGGCGCGCGGCAGCGGATCGGTGCGCTCGGCGCGCAGCCGGCCTTCGGCCAGTTGCGACAGGTCGGCGCGCCAGCCCGGCGCCGCGGCCTGCTCGCCCGCGAGCCACGCAAACAGCGCGCCCAGGGGCAAGGGCGTGCCGATGGTGTCCTGCACCAGCGCCTCGAGCGATGGGGATTCGCGCAGCTCGCCGCCCTGGCGCAGCTGCGCACCCGCGGGGCTCCACAGCAACTCGGCCAGCGCCGCGCCAAACGGCGTCAGCAGGATCAGCTGGCCTTCGGATTCAGAGCCCTGCAATTCAAACGCGGCACTGAAGGACTGGTCTTCGGCCTGGGCATCATGCACTTGCAGCGCCAGCCGGCCGCTCCAGTGCGCCGCGGCGTTCTGGGGGCGCAGGCGCGGCTGGGCGCAGCCGCCGAGCACCAGCGCCAGCGGCGCGGCCGCGAGCAGCAGCGCGCGCCGGGTCGGAGACTGCGCCCTCATGGCTTGACGCCCAGGCGTTGCAGGGTTTCGCGCAGCGTGTCGTTGTCGGGATTGAGCGCCAGCGCCTTCTTCCAGACATCGCGCGCCTGGCGCTGCTGGCCGCTGCTCCACAGCACTTCACCCAGGTGCGCGGCGATCTCCGCATCGGGGCGCAGCGCAAAGGCCTTTTCCAGCAGGGATTGCGCCAGCGGCAGGTTGCCGCTGCGGAATTCCGTCCAGGCCAGGCTGTCGATGATGAACGGGTCGTTGGGCGCGGCTTCGAGCGCCTTGGTGATCAGCGTGCGGGCTTCGTCCAGGCGGATGCCGCGCTCGGCAAACGAGAAGCCCAGCGCGTTGTAGGCGTGGTGGAAGCTCGGGTCGCGCGCGATGAGCGCGCGCAGCAGGTCTTCCATCTCCTGGTAGCGGCCGATCTTCTCGGCCAGGATGGCGGTGTCGTAGGCAATCTCGCTGTCCTGCGGAAACTGCTGGAGCAGCGTGGACTGCAGCGCATAGGCCAGCGCCGGCTGGTCGGCCTCGCGCACCAGCTGCACTTCGGCCTGCAGGCGCTGGCGCTGCTGCTGCGGCGTCGCGGCGGGCACGGCCTGGATGACGGCGCGCGCCTGGTCGAGCTGGCCCTGCTGGGCCAGGATCGAGGCCCGGCGCACCTGGACGTTGAGCATCTGCGCGCCGTCTTCAATGCTGTCGAGCCATTGCAGCGCCGGTGCGTAGCGGTTTTCCTTCTGCGCGATCAGCGCATGCAGCAGGGCTGACTCGGTGCGGGCGCTGCGCTGCGTGCCGGCATTGGGCAGTTGCGGAATCAGTGCATCGAAGCGCTGCAGCGCGGCTTCGGCCGCGGGCCAGCGCTGCTGCTGCGCATTCAGCCGCGCCAGGGTGAACCAGGCGTCGGCGTAATCAGGGGTTTCACGCGTGATCGCGGTCAGCTGTGCCTCGGCCGGCTCGAGCCGGTCCTGGCCCAGCAGCACGCGCGCGTAGGCCATGCGCATGTCGGCGCCGCGCTGCTTCTCGACATAGCGTGCGACCAGCGGTTCGGCGCCGCGGTGGCCGTTTTCCAGCAGCTCGAGCGCGAGCAGCGCGGAGGCGCCGTTGCCCGGGGACAGGACTTCGGCCTTCTGGACGGCTTCCAGCGCGGCCGTGGGATTGCTCGCGGCCAGCTGCATGTGGCCGATCGCGGCATAGGCCGAAGGGCCGGCGGCGGCGTCGGACAGCTGGCTTTGCAGTGCCTGCTCGACGACCTGCGCCGCCAGTGCCTTGTCGCTGGCGCGGCTGTAGAGTTGCGTGATGCTCAGGAATACCACCGGCTTGCTGGGCGCGGGCGTGGTTTCGACTTCCTGGCGCAGATAGGGCACGGTGTCGCCGATGCGGTTGAGCGCGACCAGGATCTGCAGCACGAAGCGGTTGGCGTTGCGCGATTCGGGAAACGCCTCGCGCCAGGCCTGCGCCGCCAGCAGCGCCTGGTTGCCGGCGCGTGCCTGCAAGGCCATCTCGGTGGCGCGGCGGTACAGCTGGGGGCTGTTGCTCTGGCGTGCGGCGTTGAGGATCAGCGCCTGTCCACTGCCCGGGTCGCCGACGCCCACCGCCATCTCGCCGACCAGCACTTCGTAGAACAGCCCGGCGTTGAACGCCGCGGCATCGTCGACTTCATTGCTCGCCGGCGGCGTCAGCGTGCCGCCCGCGGGAGGCAGGGGCTCGGCCTGGCTCCAGGCGGTTGCGGGAACGGCAGCCAGCGCCGCCAGTGCGGCGGCCAGCGCCAGGGCCCGAGGGCGTAGAGGATGAACCATCGAATCATAATAATCGAACCAAGCCGTCCTGCAAGGTAAGCGGGCAGCGCTTGCATTGCCGCAAAAAAACCTCATCTGCGAGGCTTGCCGGCACCGCTGCCGGCCCATTTGCGCAGGAGTGCCATGCCCGAGTTACCCGAAGTCGAAGTCACGCGCCGCTCGTTTGCACCGTCCATCGCGGGGGCACGCATCCTGGACGTGCGCCTGGGCAAGCCGCTGCGCTGGCCGCTGGGCCTGGCGCCCGAGGCGCTGGCCGGGCGCGCGGTGCGCAGCGTGCGCCGCCGCGGCAAGTACCTGCTGGTCGATCTGAGCGATGGCCTGCTGCTGCTGCATCTGGGCATGTCGGGCAGCCTGCGCTTCGCGCCCACGGACAGCCTGCCTGCGCCCGGCACGCATGACCATTTCGATCTGGTGACCACGCAGGGCACGCTGCGGCTGCATGATCCGCGCCGCTTTGGCGCCGTGGTGTACGCCGCGGGCGAGGACGACCCGGTGGCGCGCAAGCTGCTGGGCGGTCTGGGCATGGAGCCGCTGGAAGACACGTTTGCGCTGCAGGCGTTCCATGCCGGCCTGCAGGCCAGCCGCACGCCGATCAAGCTGCTGCTGCTGGGCGGCAAGCTGGTGGTGGGGGTGGGCAACATCTATGCGTCGGAAGTGCTGTTCATGGCGCGCATCTCGCCGCTGGCGCCGGCCAACACCATCGGCCCGCGGCGCGCGCAGCGGCTGTACGAGGCCATCCGCGTGGTGCTGGCCGCGGCCGTGGAGAAGGGCGGCACCACGCTCAAGGATTTCTCCAATGCCGATGGCATGCCAGGTCACTTCCAGCTGCAGACCCAGGTCTATGACCGCGAAGGACTGCCCTGCACGCGCTGCGCGGCGCCGCTGCGCATGCTGCGCCAAGGCCAGCGCAGCACCTTCTACTGCAGCCACTGCCAGAGACAATGAGCAGCCCCTGAGCGGCGTATGTGGCCGGGCCACCCCGCGCTTGCTGCTCTCACTGCCACATGGCTTATATTTTGTGACGCCGGGCGCTGTGCCCGCAGCAGATCCGCGGGAGAGCGACGTTGGCCACACCTTTCAATGCACAGTTCGACCAGCACGGCCGCTGGCGCCGGAATTTCGCGCGCCGGCTGCAGCAACTGCGCGAATGGCTCGACGGCCATGAACTGCTGGATGCGGCCGTCGCCGAGCGTCTGCAGCGCCTGCAGGCGCAGGTGCAGGGCGACAAGGTCATGGTGGCGTTCGTGGCCGAGTTCTCGCGCGGCAAGTCCGAGCTGATCAATGCGGTGTTCTTTGCCGGGTATGGCCGGCGGCTGATGCCCGCGGGCGCGGGGCGCACCACCATGTGCCCCGCGGAACTCGCCTGGGAGCCGGAGCGCGCGCCCAGCCTGCGCCTGCTGCCGGTGGAAACCCGCGCGCACGCCAGCAGCCTGGCCGAATGGCGGCTGCGGCCCGAAGCCTGGCAGCAATTGCCGCTCGATGTCGATGATGGGGCGCAACTCGCGGCCGCGCTGGCCAGGATTGCCGAGGTGCGCCGCGTGCCGCTGGCCCAGGCGCGCGCCTGGGGGTTCTGGCAGGACCCGGCGCAGGACGATGCACAGCCCGTGGCCGATGCGCAAGGCCTGGTCGAAGTGCCCGCATGGCGCCATGCACTGATCAACCTGCCCCATCCGCTGCTGCAGGATGGGCTGGTGATTCTCGACACGCCCGGCCTGAATGCCATCGGCGCCGAGCCCGAACTCACGGTCGGTCTGCTGGCCCAGGCGCATGCCGTGGTTTTTCTGGTGGCGGCCGACACCGGCGTGACGCAGTCGGACCTGGCCGTCTGGCGCGCGCATCTGCATGCGGGCGACGGCGCGGCGCTGTCGCGGCTCGTGGTGCTCAACAAGATCGACACGCTGTGGGACCGGCTCAGCACCGGCCAGCAGGTGCATGCGCAGATCCAGCGCCAGCGCCGTGCGGCCGCCGAAACCCTGGGCCTGCCGCCCGAACGCGTGCTGCCGGTGTCGGCGCAAAAAGGCCTGGTGGCCAAGATCGGCGCAGACGCCGCGCTGCTGCGCGCCAGCGGGCTGATGCCGTTCGAGCAGGCGCTGTCCGACGGCATCATGGGCCAGCGCCAGGGCGTGCTGCGCCTGGCGGTGGAGTCCGGCGTCGCGCAGCTGCAGGCCGAAGTGCAGCGCCGCCTCACCATCCAGCGGCGCGATCTCGACGACCAGCTGGCCGAGCTGCGCAGCCTGCGCGGCAAGAACGCGGGCGTCATGGCGTCGATGCGCGCGCGCATCCAGCAGGAGCAGGCCGAGTTCGACGCCAGCGCGGCGCGCATCCAGGCGCTGCGCGCGGTGCAGGCACGCATGCAGCAGACCTTGCTCCAGGCCGCGTCTGGGGACGCGATCGAAGACGGGCTGGCGCCGCTGCGTGCCGCGCTGGCGCGCCGCGGGCTGAAGCTGGGCGCGCGCCAGGCCTATGCGACGGCCTTCGAACAGCTGCACGGCACGGTCGAACGATGGCTGACCGAGGCGGGCGAACTGCAGCAGATGGTGGCGGCGTCGTTCCGTGCGCTGAATGCCGAATTCGGCTTCTCGCTGCAAGCCTCGGCGGCCTGGAACGTGCAGAGCCTGGCGCGCGACGTCGCGCAGATCGAGCGCGGCTACCTGCATTACCTGGGCCTGGGCCACGCGCTGCGGCTCGCGCAGGCCGGGCATTCGCAGCGCCTGACGCGCGCGCTGGCCGAGCGCCTGACGGCCGTGTTTGCCAGTGCGGGCCAGGAGGTCACCCTGTGGAGCCATGCGGCCCTGGCGCAACTCGATGCACAATGGGCGGAACGCAAACGCAGCTTCACGCGCCGCATCGAGGCCGTGGACCGTATCCAGCAGGCGGCCAGCAGCCTGGTCGAGCGCATTGCCGAACTGGACGCCGCCGAGCGGCACCTCACGGCCTTGCAACAACAGCTGGCGCAACTTTGCGCGCAGCTGCTGGCGCCGCCCGCGCCGCAGCCCGCGCCCGCAGCCCACGACCCCACTCCGGTACTCTGATCTTGACGACTTCCTCCATCGCCGCCGCCGTCGTGCAGTGGCAGGCCACGCATGGCCGCAACCATCTGCCCTGGCAACAGACGCGCGACCCGTACCGCGTCTGGCTGTCCGAAATCATGCTGCAGCAGACCCAGGTGGCCACGGTGCTGGGCTACTACCCGCGTTTCCTGGCACAGTTTCCCGATGTGGCCAGCCTCGCGGCCGCGCCCGAGGACGCGGTGCTCGCGCTCTGGAGCGGACTGGGCTACTACAGCCGCGCGCGCAACCTGCACAAGTGCGCGCAGGCGGTGATGCAACTGCACGGCGGGCGCTTTCCCGAAACCGCCGAGCAGCTCGCGACGCTGCCGGGCATTGGCCGCTCGACCGCGGGCGCGATTGCGGCGTTCTGCTTTTCCGAGCGCGTGCCGATTCTCGACGCCAATGTGCGGCGCGTGCTCACGCGCGTACTGGCCTTCGATGCCGACCTGGCCGTGGCGCGCAACGAGCGTGATCTCTGGGACCAGGCGACGGCGCTGTGCCCCGATCCGCGCGAACTCGATCTGCACGACGCGATGCCGCGTTACACCCAGGGCATGATGGACCTGGGCGCGAGCCTGTGCCTGCCGCGCAATCCGTCCTGCCTGCTGTGCCCGCTGCACAGCCAATGCCGCGCGGCGCGCGCCGGCAACCCCGAGCACTATCCGGTGCGCACGCGCAAGCTCAAGCGCAGTTCCCAGGCCTGGTGGCTGCTGATCGCGCAAGACAGCGCGGGGCGCATCCGCCTGGGCAAGCGCCCGTCGACCGGCATCTGGGCCGGGCTCTACAGTCCGCCGGTGTTCGAGGATGCGGCCGCGCTCGAAGCCGTGGTGCAGGCCCGCTGGCCCGGCGTGCCGCTGGAGCACCACGATGCCTTCCTGCATGTGCTCACGCACCGCGACCTGCACCTGCACCCGGTGATTGCGCGCGTCGAGGCGGCCGAGCCGTCGGCGGACGACTGGTATACGCGGGCGCAGTGGACGGAAATGGGATTGCCGGCGCCGGTGAGGAAGCTGCTGGAGCGCGAAGGGTAGGGGTCTGCCCCCTGGAATTCAGATCTCCGCAGCCGCCGTCCGCGCATCCAGCTCGCGGTGCCGCGTCAAGGTCGGCCAGTCCTTGGCGAAGTGGGTGGCCAGCTGCTCCACCAGGTAGACCGAGCGGTGCTGGCCGCCGGTGCAGCCTACGGCCACCGTGACATAGCTGCGGTGGTTCTGCTCCAGCAGCGGCAGCCAGTGTTCGAAGAACTGCGCGATCTGGCGCTGCATCTCCAGCACCTCGGGCTGCTGGCGCAAAAAGGCCTGCACCGGTGCATCCTTGCCCGAAAACGGCCGCAGTTCCCGGTCGTAGTAGGGGTTGGGCAGCATGCGCACATCGAACAGGTAGTCGCAGTCCGCGGGAATGCCGTGCTTGAAGCCGAACGACTGGAACACCAGCGTCATCTGCCCCAGCGGCAGGGTCAGCAGGCTCTTCACATAGCTCTGCAGCTGCGACGGCCGCAGGCTGCTGGTGTCTATGACTTCCGATTGCTCGCGCAGGCCGGCCAGCAGTTCGCGCTCCCACTCGATGGTCTGCATCAGCGCCTGCCGGCCCTGCTGCAGCTCGTCGCTGGACAGCGGATGGCGGCGGCGGGTTTCGGAAAAGCGCCGCGCCAGCGTGGCGGTGTTGGCATCGAGAAACAGCGACTGCACCACCACGCCCTCGCTGCGCAGCAAGGCCAGTTGCGCCGGCAGGCTGGGCAGGCCGGTGGCGCTGCGCGCATCGATGGCAATTGCCACGCGGTTGCCATGGTGCGTGTGCTCGAGCGCGACAAACGATGACAGCAGTTCGGGCGGCAGGTTGTCGACGCAGTAGTAGCCCGCGTCTTCGAGCGCGTGCAGCGCGACGGATTTGCCGGAGCCGGACATGCCGGTGACCAAAACGATCTCGAGTGCCATGCGTCAACCCTTGCGTGCCGGCACCGCCTGCTGGAGCATTTCGCGCGCGTGTGCCATGGTGGTTTCGGACAGGCGCTCGCCACCGAGCATGCGCGCCACCTCCGCGACGCGCGTGTCCTGGGCCAGCGCCGTGACGGTGCTGGTGGTGGCCTGCTTGTCGCGGCGCTTGGCCACCACCAGGTGGTGGTCGGCGCAGGCCGCGACCTGGGGCAGGTGCGTCACGGCCAGCACCTGGCGGTCCTGGCCCAGCTTGTGCATCAGCCGGCCCACGGTCTCGGCCACGGCGCCGCCGACGCCCGAATCCACCTCGTCGAAGATCAGCGTCGAGGCTTCGCCGAGTTCGCTGGTCGTGACGGCGATGGCCAGCGAGATGCGCGACAGCTCGCCGCCCGAGGCCACCTTGCCGATCGGCTTCGGCGTCGCGCCGGGGTGGCCGGCGACGAGAAACGCCATGGCGTCGATGCCATGCGGGCCGGGTTCATCCGCCGCCGTCTGCGCCACTTCGAAGCGCCCGCCCTGCATGCCCAGGCCCTGCATGGCTTGAGTGATGGCGCGCGACAGCTTGGGCGCGGCCTTGGCGCGCTGCTGCGACAGCGCACGCGCGGCTTGTTCGTACTGCGCCTGGGCGGCTTCGGCCTGGGCGCGCAGGCCGTCGACATCGACCGAGGCATCGAGCTGGCGCAACTCCTGCTGCCAGCCCGCGAACAGTTGCGGCAGCTCGGCCGGCTGGCGCTTGTAGCGGCGCGCGAACTGCATCCACAGCGACAGCCGGGCGTCGAGTTCGGCCAGGCGTTCGGGGTCGAGTTCGGTGCGGCGCAGGTAGGTCTGCAGCGAATGGCGCGCATCGCCGATCTGCGCCAGGCCCGAGGCCAGCACTTCGGCGATCGCCTTGAATTCGGGATCGAGATGCTCCTGCTCCTCGAGCTCGCCATGCGCGCGCGTCAGCGCCGTGAGGCCGCCGGCTTCATCGTCCTCGATGGCAAACAGCGCGCTTTGCGCCGTGTCGAGCAGCGCCTGGGCATGCGACAGCCGCGTGTGCTGGGCATTGAGTTCTTCCCATTCGTCCTCGCCCGGGTCGAGCTTCTCGACCTCGCTGATCTGCCACTGCAGCCGCTCGCGTTCGCGCTGCAGGCTGTCTTGCGCGGCCAGCGCGTGCTCCAGCGCCTGGCGCGCATTGCGCCAGACGCCCCAGAGCTGACGCAGCGGCTGGGTCTGCAAGCCCGCATAGGCATCGAGCAGCTCGCGCGCCGCATCGGGGCGGGTGAGGCTTTGCCAGGCATGCTGGCCGTGGATGTCGAGCAGCTGCTCGCCCACGCTGCGCAGCTGGGTGGCCGTGGCCGGCGCGCCATTGATCCAGGCCCGGCTGCGCCCCTGGGCGTCGATCACGCGCCGCAGCAGCAGCGTGTCTTCGAGCGCGAAACCGCCTTGCTCCAGCCAGGGTTTGAGCCGCGCCGGGCATTCGAACTCGGCGCAGATGTCGGCCTGCGGCGCGCCCTCGCGCACCACGCCCGCATCGGCGCGCGCGCCCAGTGCCAGCTGCACCGCGTCGATCAGGATCGATTTGCCCGCGCCGGTCTCGCCGGTCAGCGCCGTGAAGCCGCCGTGCAGGTCCAGGTCGAGCGCCTGGACGATGACGAAATCGCGCAGCGCAATGCGTTTGAGCCCCATGTTCAGTTGCCTCCCTCGTTCCAGAAGAGCTTTTTGCGCAGCGTGGCGAAGTAATTCCAGCCCTTGGGATGCAGGAAGCGCACCGAATGCTCGGCCTTGGTCACCAGGATGCGGTCGCCGTGCAGCAGCGAAGCCAGCGACTGCATGTCGAAATTGGCGCTGACATCGCGCCCGCCGACGACTTCGATCGCGACCTCGGTGGCATCGGATAGCACGATGGGGCGGTTGGAGAAGGTATGCGGTGCGATCGGCGCCATGACCCAGCCGGGAATCGACGGGTGCACCATGGGCCCGCCCACCGACAGCGCATAGGCCGTCGAGCCCGTGGGCGTGGCGATGATCAGGCCGTCGGCGCGCTGGTTGGCGACGAAATGGCCTCCGACCTCGACGCGCAGCTCGACCATGCCCGAGGTGCCGCCGCGGTTGACCACTACATCGTTCATGGCCAGGGCCTCGAACACCAGCTGCTCGCCGCGCATCACGCGCGCGCGGATCATCGGCCGCAGGTCCTCCTCGTATTCCCCTTGCAGCATGGGCGTGAGGGTGGTCTGGTAATCTTCGAGCGGAATATCCGTGACGAAGCCCAGGCGTCCCTGGTTGATGCCGATCAGCGGCGTGCCGTAGCGCGCGAGGTGGCGGCTGATGCCCAGCATGGTGCCGTCGCCGCCGACCACCAAGCCCAGGTCGCAATGCGCACCCAGACCATCGACATCCATGGCGCGATAGCCCTCAATACCGGCATTTGCGGCCGAATCGGCATCGACGATGACTTCGCAGCCCTGGCGGGTGACGAAGCTGGCGATATCCTGGAGGGCTTGGCGGACACTGTCGGGGCTGGCGCTGGTGGAGGAGGGCGACTGGTATTTCCCTATCAGCGCGACTCGGCGGAACTTAGACGTCATTTTGAAATTACATCATTAAAATCACTACATGCTCGATGACCGTGCCAAGTTGTTACTCAAAGCGCTGGTCGAACGCTATATCGCCGACGGCCAGCCCATAGGTTCACGCACGCTTTCGCGTGCCTCGGGCCTTGAATTGTCGCCTGCAACCATACGCAACGTGATGTCCGACCTCGAAGAGCTGGGGTTGATCGTCAGCCCGCACACTTCCGCGGGCCGCATTCCCACCGCCAAGGGCTACCGCCTGTTCGTCGACACCATGTTGACGGTGCAGCGCGACGGCCTGCAGGCGCCCGCGTTGCCGGCCGAGCAGCCGCAGAAGGTCATCGCCAACGCCGCGCATCTGCTGTCGAACCTGTCGCAGTTCGTCGGCGTGGTCATGGTGCCCAAGCGCAGTTCGGTGTTCCGCCAGATCGAGTTCGTGCGGCTGTCCGAGAAGCGCTTCCTGGTCATCATCGTGTCGCCCGATGGCGACGTGCAGAACCGCGTGATCTTCACCGAGGTCGACTACAACGCCTCGCAACTGGTCGAGGCGGCCAACTTCCTCAACGCCAACTACGCCGGCCTGGCCATGGAGCAGGTGCGCGAACGCCTCAAGGGCGAGGTCGAGCGGCTGCGCGGCGAAGTCGCGGCGCTGATGCAGGCGGCGGTCAACGTCGGCAGCGAGAACCAGAGCGACGAGGCCGATGTCGTGATCGCGGGCGAGCGCAACCTGCTGGCGGTGAGCGATTTCTCCAGCGACATGGACCATTTGCGGCGCGCCTTCGACCTGTTCGAGCAGAAGACGCAGATCCTGCGCCTGCTCGACATCTCGAGCCAGGCCGAAGGCGTGCGCATCTACATCGGTGGCGAAAGCCATGTCGTGCCCTTCGAGGAGCTGTCGGTGGTGAGCGCACCCTATGAAGTCGACGGCAAGATCGTCGGCACGCTGGGCGTGATCGGGCCGACGCGCATGCATTACGACCGGATGATCCAGATCGTCGACATCACGTCGAAGCTCGTGACCAACGCCTTGAGCCATCGGCGATAGGCTTACAATAGCCAGGTTTTGCCAGCGCGCCCCAGGCGTGCCAGGCAGCGCGTTTTCGGGCCTCTAGCTCATGCTTGGTTAGAGCAGCGGACTCATAATCCGTTGGTGCCGTGTTCGACTCACGGGAGGCCCACCAGATTGAAAAAGCCAACCTTCAGGGGTTGGCTTTTTTCATGTGCCGGCGGCGCGATGCCGCCGTTGCGGGCCGCTCAGAACAGCACGCGGCAGCGGATCGTGCCCGGGATGTCCAGCAGCTGCGCCATCGGCAGGTCCACGGTGCCGGCATCGATGTCCATCACCACATAGCCCAGGCCTTCATCGGTGCGCAGGTACTGGCCCGCGATGTTGATGCCATGCTGGGCGAAGATCTGGTTGATGGCCGACAGCACGCCGGGCGCGTTGTGGTGCACGTGCAGGATGCGCTTTTGCCCGGGGTGGGCCGGCAGCGCGACTTCGGGGAAGTTCACGGCCGAGGTGGTGGTGCCGTTGTCGCTGTACTTCACGAGCTTCTCGGCGACTTCGAGGCCGATATTGGCCTGTGCCTCCATCGTCGAGCCGCCGATGTGCGGGGTCAGGATGACGTTGTCCAGGCCGCGCAGCGGCGAGATGAACTCGTCCTTGTTGGTGCGCGGCTCGACCGGGAACACGTCCAGCGCGGCGCCGAGCAGGCGGCCCGACTTGAGCGCATCGGCGAGCGCGTCGATCTCGACCACGGTGCCGCGCGAGGCGTTGATCAGGATCGCGCCGGGCTTCATCGCGGCGAGCTCGGCGGCGCCGATCATCCACTGCGTCGAAGGCAGCTCGGGCACGTGCAGCGTCACGATGTCGCTCACCGACAGCAGTTCGTGCAGCGAAGCCGCCTGGCGCGCATTGCCCAGCGGCAGCTTGGTGACGATGTCGTGGAACACGACCTGCATGCCCAGGCCTTCGGCCAGCACCGACAGCTGGCTGCCGATCGAGCCGTGGCCGACGATGCCCAGCGTCTTGCCGCGGATCTCATAGGAGTTGTCCGCGGTCTTGAGCCAGCCGCCGCGGTGCGCAGCGGCGTTCTTGGCCGGAATGCCGCGCAGCAGCAGGATGGCTTCGCCCAGCACCAGCTCGGCCACCGAGCGGGTATTGGAATAGGGCGCGTTGAACACCACCACGCCGCGCTGGCGCGCGGCATTGAGGTCGACCTGATTGGTGCCGATGCAAAAGCACCCCACGGCCACCAGCTTCTGCGCGGCCTGGAAAACTTCTTCGGTCAGTTGCGTGCGCGAGCGGATGCCGACGAAATGCACGTCGGCGATCTTGCGCAGCAGCTCGTCGTTGGGCAGCGCGCCGGTGACCGTCTCCACGTTGGTATAGCCGGCCTTGTGCAGCAGCTGCAGCGCGCTGGGGTGGATGCCTTCCAGCAGCAGAAACTTGATTTTCGACTTGTCGAGCGAGGTCTTGGTGGTCATTGCATGGCTCCGATTGCGCAATCTCTTATTACAACTGATTCTCGATAACGTCACAGGGGATAGGTCCACCGGACACGCCGTGCCCGGGCCTGCGCTGCAGCGCCATCGATGCCGTGGCTTCAGCCCCGGCCGACGAACGGCATCTTGGTCGCCATGACGGTGTGGAACAGCACGTTGGCCTCGAGCGGCAGCTTGGCCATGTAGAGCACCGACTGGCCGACCACGTTCACATCCATGGTCGGCTCCACGGCAATCTCGCCGTTGGCCTGGGGCACGCCCTGGGTCATGCGCTCGGCCAGTTCGGTCAGCGCATTGCCGATGTCGATCTGGCCGACCGCAATGTTGTAGGGGCGGCCGTCGAGCGACGCGGTCTTTGTCAGCCCCATCACCGCGTGCTTGGTCGCGGTGTAGGCAATCGAGTTAGGGCGCGGCGCATGCGCCGAGATCGAGCCGTTGTTGATGATGCGCCCGCCCTGCGGGCGCTGGTCGCGCATGATCTTGAAGGCCTGCTGCAGGCAGTAGAACATGCCGTTCAGGTTCACATCGACCACCTCGCGCCACTGCTGCGGTGTCCAGTCGATGAACGAACCCGGGGGGTTGCCGCGGCCGGCGTTGTTGAACAGCAGGTCGACGCGGCCGAACGTCTCGACGGCGCGCGCGAACAGCGCGGCCACGGCATCGGCATCGCTCACATCGGTGGGCACGCACAGCACGCGCTCGCCCGCGCCATGCAGCGCCTGGGCCTCCTCCTTGACCTGCTCCAGCAGCGCGCCGCGGCGCCCCGCCAGCACCACCTGGAAACCATCCGCGATCAGCGCCAGCGCCACTGCCTTGCCAATGCCCGATCCCGCGCCCGTGATGACCGCTACCTTGCTCGATGCCATTTCCTGCTCCTCCGGTTTGATCTGAAGCGCCATTTTGCGGGCATTGCGTGCATTGCGCGCAGGTGCCGGCATAGGTCGGCATAGGCCGGCAAGGCAAAAGCCTGGACAATGCGATCCAGACATCACAGCAAGGAACCTCCCATGCGCATTCCCGGCTCTGGCATTCGCGCCGCATTCCCCGCCGCCCTGGTGCTGGCGGCCCTGTTTTCCCCGGCGGCCCAGGCGGTGCTCAAGGTAGGCGACGCGGCACCGGCATTCACCACCCAGGCCGCGGTCGCGGGCAAGCCCTTTGAATTCGGCATGAAGGCGGCACTGGCCAAGGGGCCGGTGGTGCTGTATTTCTTTCCCAAGGCGTTCACCCAGGGCTGCACGCTCGAGGCCCATGCATTTGCCGAGGCCTCGCCCGCGTTCAACGCGCTGGGCGCGCAGGTCGTGGGCATGTCGCACGACGACATCGCCACGCTGCAGCGCTTTTCCACCGAGGCCTGCCGCGACCAGTTCGCCGTGGCGTCTGACCCGCAGGCCAAGACCATCCGCGCCTACGATGCCTCGGCCGCCGCCAATCCGCAGCGCGCCGACCGCATTTCCTATGTGATCGGCCAGGACGGCCGCATCAAGTTCGCGCATGTCGGCGCCGACCCGATGGAGCATGTGGCGCAGACCAAGGCCGCGGTGCAGCAATTGCAGCGCAGGAAGTAGGCATAGTGCAACTGGCGCGGTGCGGCCGGCGAGGTGCGGCCGGCGAGGTGCGGCCGGTGCGGTGCGGCCGGCACCGCTGTAGGTGCGTTCTCATCCGCAGTCCATCCATTGGCCCACATTGACCTGGCATCCAAGGTCTTACGGTGGTTTCTTTGCAAGGAGATTCGCCATGAAACTCAGCCATTGGGTCGCCGCCGCTTTCAGCGTTGCAGTCGTTGCCACCGCGCATGCCGAAGCCAGCAAGAAGGACCACGAATTTCTCAGCAAGGCGGCCGTTGGCGGCCTGTATGAGGTGGAAGCCGGGCGCCTAGCGGAGCAAAAGGGCAGCTCCGAGCCGGTGAAATCCTATGGTGCGATGCTGGTCAAGGACCATGGCGCGGCCAATGAGGAACTCAAGGGGCTGGCCGCGCGCAAGGGCGTGACCCTGCCTGCGGCCGTGCCAGCCGACAAGCAGGCGCGCCTGGACAAGATCTCCGGCGCGAAGAACTTCGACCGCGAGTTCGTCAAGCAAGTCGGCCTCGCCGACCACAAGACCGATATCGCGCTGTTCGAGAAAGCCAGCAAGGGCGCGGACGATGCCGAGGTCAAGGCCTTTGCCACCAAGACGCTGCCGGTGCTCAAGGCCCACCGCGAACACGCGCAAGGCCTGGAGAAATCACTGAAATAAAATCGGCGCGAGGCCGGAATGGGCGTAGTGTCCCGTTGCCGGGCAGTTTCGTGCCGGGGGATTGACCGTGGTGAGTGCACGCTTACTCAATAGTGTGCAGACTCACATGTGACACGATGTAAACGGTACATCGGCATTGCAATATACGGTTACCCATGCACGGACTGCGCCTGTCAGAGCTGATTTCTGCGTTGAGCCATGCGCTCGACATCACCGAAGGCCAACCCGAAGGCCATTGCTCGCGCTGCTGCTGGATCGGCATGCAGGTGGGGCGGCGCATCGGCATGTCCGAGGACGAACTATGGGGCCTGTACTACACATTGCTGCTCAAGGACCTGGGCTGCAGCAGCAATGCCGCGCGCATCTGCGAGCTGTACATGACCAACGACCTTGCCTTCAAGCACGACTTCAAGACCGTCGGCGACAGCCTGCCGCAGGTGCTCAATTTCGTGCTCTCGCACACCGGCCTGCGCGCGCCGCTGGCCGAGCGTTTCCGCGCGGTGCTCAACATCCTGCGCAATGGCAGGGACCTGGCCGACGAACTGATCCAGACCCGCTGCCAGCGCGGCGCCGAGATCGCGCGGCTGCTGCGCTTTCCCGAGTCGGTGGCCGCGGGCATCTACCACCTCGATGAGCACTACAACGGCAAGGGCCGGCCCGACGGCCTCGCCGGCGAGGCGATTCCGCTGTACTCGCGCATTGCGCTGCTGGCGCAGGTGACCGACGTATTCCACACCAGCGGCGGGGCGCAGGCAGTGGCCGAGGAATTGCAGCGCCGCCGCGGCCAGTGGCTCGACCCGGAACTGATCGATGCGCTGCTGGCCGTGGCCGATGCCGGTTTCTGGCAGCAGCTGGCCGGCGGCGACATCGGTCCGGCCGTGCTGGCGCTGGAGCCTGGCTCGAGGCTGGTGCCGCTCGATGAGGACTATCTGGACGATATCGCCGCGGCGTTCGGACAGGTCGTCGATTCCAAGAGTCCCTACACCAGCGGGCACAGCGCGCGCGTCGCGCTGTATGTCGACCTGATGGCCGAAACCATGGGCATCGGTGCGGAACGCCGGCGCTGGCTCAAGCGCGGCGCGCTGCTGCATGACATCGGCAAGCTCGGCGTGAGCAACAGCATCCTGGACAAGCCGGGCAAGCTCGACGGCGACGAATGGGCCGCGGTGCAGGCGCATGCGATGCATACCGAGACCATTCTCGGGCGCATCGATGCGTTTGGCGAGCTGGCGCGCATCGCGGGCGCGCACCATGAGCGCCTGGATGGCAAGGGCTATCCGCGCGGGCTGAGTGCGCAGGACATCACGCTCGAGACCCGCATCATCACCTGCGCCGACATCTTCGATGCGATCACCGCGGCGCGCCCTTACCGCGGGGCGGTGCCGGTCGACGAAACGCTGGAAATCATGGAAAAAACCGTGGGCAGCGCCATCGATGCGGAGTGCTTCGCGGCGCTCAAGGCCTGCATTCATCGCCTGCCGCCGATGCGGTCCTGAGCTTGCAAGCGGGCACCAGCTAAGCGCCGATCGGCGGATCCGATTTCTTGAGGGATTTTTTCGAAAGTTACACAAGTGTTGTAGTAACGAAACTTGACTTGGAGTCCCATTCCAAAACGTTTCGTTTGTAAGAAAATGCTTTTAACTATGGGTTGTCACGACCCATCAAGGCTTTATCGACACATGCCCTGGCATGTTGCGCGCCTGGCTTTTTCCTACCCAACTCTTGTAAACACCCCGGCTGGGCAAGGCCCGGGTCTCCATCGTCATGAATCGAATCTACCGAGTGGTTTTCAACGCCGTGACCGGCGTGTGGCAGGCTGTCAGCGAAGTGGCGCGCGGCCCGGGCAAGAGCAGCCGCAGCGCGCGCCGCCTGCGCCGCAGCGCGCTGGCGGCCGCGGCCGCAGGTCTGCTGGCATTGGCCAGCGCACCGGCTTATGCCGCCTGCTCGCCATTTGCTCCCCCGCCCGGCATGACGGTGACTTGCAGCGGCAGCATCTACGACTATTCGGCAACTGGTGCCGATCTGACCTTCAACATCGCCGCAGGCGCGCTGGCGCAATCGACGCAGCAAGGCGCGCCCGCGATGAACCTCGCGGGCATTGGACTCACGTTCAACAGCAACGGCATCGTTGCCGGCACCTGGGGCAACACCTTTACCGTGCCGACCACGGGGTTGAGGATGCTTGGTTTCGGGCCCACCAACCTGAGCGTCAACAACCTCTCCAACACCTCCGCGATCTATGGCAGGTCGGGTGATCCGGGCGCCTCGCTGAGCAGCTTCAACGGCCTGGCACTGGATATCTCCAATTCAGGCGTGACCACCATCGTCAACAATGGCTCCATCAGCGTGGACCTGGTGCAAGGCGCCACGGGCTCGCGCGCCAACCTGCCGGCGGTGGCCGTCTACGGTGGCGGCCGGGCGGACATGACCAACAATCGGCAGGTCACCGGGCGCATTGGTTTCGCGCCCTCGCTCCAGGGCAACGTGTTCACCAATGCCGGCAATATCTTCGGCAGTGTCTCGATGGGAGCGGGCAGCAGCAACCGCTTCAACATGCTGACGGGCTCGGGGGTTTACGTCAACGATGGCAACGCCGGCCGTCTCACCGCCAGTGCCGGTGTGGAATTCGCGCCCTCTGGCATCGTGGATGGCGGCGCTGGCGGCAACAACACACTGAGCCTGCAGTTGGCCGTGGCCAGCGGCGCCCCCGACAGCTCGACGATCAATACTGCCACTTACGTCAACTTCAACCACTTTGAGGTCAACAGCGGTACCTGGAGCCTGCGCGGTCAGTTGGCCAGCGGCGGTAATACCAGCGTCAGCCTGCTCGGTGGCGCGCTGGTCGTCAACAACAATGCGTTTGCCGGCAGCAACACCATTGACGCACGGGGCGGCACGCTGCGCAGCGAGTTCGGGGCGTTGACGCTGGGCAATGCTATCCAGCTGGGCCGTAATCTGAGCACCGGCGGCAGCGGCCTGACGGTGGACGGCGTGAACTCCATGACCCTCAATGGCCTGGTTTCGGGCGGCACGGATGCCAGCCTCTACAAGACCGGTACAGGCCTGTTGAAGCTCTCCGGCGCCAACAGCTACGCGGGTGGAACCACGCTTTCGGGCGGCACCTTGAGCGTCGGCAACGATCTGGCGCTGGGCACGGGCGCCCTGACGGTGGCGCAAGCCAGCACGCTCGACAGCAGTGCCCTGGTGGCACTGGCCAACGACGTGGTGGTGAACAACCACCTCACGGTCGATGGCAGCAATCAGCTGCGCCTCGATGGCACCGTCTCGGGCGCCCCGGGCGGGGGCCTGGTCAAGACCGGCACGGGTACGCTGATGCTGGCCCGAGCCAACAGCTACTCGGGGGGAACCACGCTGTCGGGTGGCACGTTGACCGTCGGCAATGACCTGGCCCTTGGCACGGGTGCCTTGACCGTTGCCGGCGCCAGCACGCTCACCAGCAGCGCTGCGGTGGAGCTGGCCAACGATGTGGCGCTGAACGCCAGCCTGACGGTCAGTGGCAACAACGCGCTGGGCCTCAACGGCACGATCAGCGGCACCGCGGGCGCCAAGTTGATCAAGCGGGGCGCCGGCAATCTGCAGCTGGGCGGCAGCAACACCTTTGCGGGCGGCGTCGAGCTCAACGGCGGCACGCTGACCGTGGCCCGGGCGGGTGCGCTGGGCAGCGGCCCATTGGTGGTCAGCGGCAACAGCCGCCTGGCATACCAGCAGTCGCAGGCGCTGCCCGGCGACGTCACCATCAACTTCCCCGTGACGCTGGAGCTTGCCAGCGATGCCGACCTGACCAGCAGCGGCCGGATCGCCGGCAGCGGCACGCTGGCCAAGACCGGTCTCGGCGACCTGACGCTCTCGGGCGTGACCAACATCTTCACCGGCACGCTCGACGTGCGCCAAGGCACGCTCACCATGGCCGCCGGCAGCACGCTGGGCAGCAATCCGAACCTGAATGTCGCCGCCGGTGCCACCGTCAGGCTCAACAGCGCCGCCTCCGTCAACAACCTGAGCGGCGCCGGCACGGTCTGGACCCTGGGCGCGCTGAGCGCGGGCATCGGCAATACCAGCGCGGTCTTCGACGGCCAGTTGCGCGGCAGCGGCAGCCTGACCAAGGTCGGCAGCGGCACGCTGACGCTGAACGGCAGCAACGGGATGACCGGCAAGACCGATGTCAATGCGGGTACGCTGGTGCTCAATGGCAGCCTGGCCGCCGGCCCGGTCACGGTCAAGAGCGGGGCGACGCTGTCGGGTTCCGGCAGCACCAGCGGCGCGCTGACGGTGGAAGCCGGCGGCAAGCTGGGACTGAAGTCGGGCAGCACCTTGCGCCTGGGCTCGCTGGCGCTCAACGCCGGCAGCAGCACCAACGTCACGCTGGGCGCGCCCACCACCACGCCCATGGCGCAGGTGGCGGGAAGCCTGGCACTGAACGGCACGTTCAACTTCACCGGAACCGATGCGCTGGGCAATGGCGTCTATCGCCTGTTCGACTATGGCGGCCTGCTGACTTCCAACCTGGCCAGCATCGGCGCGCTGCCCGAGGGCATCACGGCCGGGCAGCTGCAGCTGCAGACCGGCGTGGCCAATCAGGTCAACGTCGTCGTCAATTCGCCCAACCTGGCAATGCAGTTCTGGGACGGCAACTACAGCCTGGCCAACGGCGTCGTCAATGGCGGCGGCGGCATCTGGAGCGCCGCGGGAACCAACTGGACCAATGCTTCCGGCAGCCGCAACACGGCCTGGGCCGGCGACTCGGCGATCTTCCAGGGCACGGGTGGTGGCGTGGAGGTCGAGGGCAGCCATGACGTCAAGTTCATGCAGTTCACCGGCAACGGCTACCAACTGGTCAACGGCGGCGCCGGCCAGTTGAATCTGGTCAACGCGGACGGCGGCAGCGCCGAAGTGCGCGTCGATGCCGATGTGACCGCCCGTATCGGTGTGAACATGGCCGGCGACGGCACGCTGAGCAAGACCAGCGCCGGCACGTTGGTGCTGACCGGCAACAACCAATACCGCGGCGGCACCACGCTCAAGGCCGGCCGCATCGTTGCGCACAGCGACAGCGCACTGGGCACGGGAGCGTTGACGGCTTCGAGCGGCACGGCGCTGGCCAACCAGCAGTCCGTGAGCCTGGGCAACAGCCTGCAGCTGGCGGGCGACCTGACCCTCGATGCCGGCTCGACCATGACGCTGGGTGGAGCGATCTCGGGCCAGGGCGGCCTGAGCAAGGCCGGCAGCGGCACGCTGGTGCTCAACGGCCGCAACGAGATGGAGGGCGATTTCGCGCTGAACGCCGGCGGCGTCGTGATCGGCAACGCCCAGGCGCTGGGCAAGGGCACGCTGAAGACGGCTGACGGCACCAGCATCGACAGCCGCGTGCCGGGCGTGGGCGTGGACAACGACGTGGCGCTCACCGGCGCGCTGACCGTGCTCGGCACGCGCGACCTGGCGCTCACCGGCACGGTGTCGGGCAATGGCAACCTGATCAAGGCTGGCGGCGCGGCGCTGAACCTGCTGGGCGCGAATACGCTGGACGGCAGCGTGACGCTGGCGCATGGCACGCTGCGCCTGGGCACCGATACCTCGCTGGGCAATGCCGCGTTGAACGTCACCGGCGCTGCCACGCTGCAAAGCGCCGCGGATATCGCGGTGGCCAACCGTGTGCGCCTCGACGGCAACCTCACGGTCGTGGGCGGCAATGCGCTGGCGTTCGATGGACTGCTTTCGGGCACGGCCGGCCTGGTCAAGGACGGCAGCGGCACGCTGGCGCTGGGGCAGGCCAATAGCTATCTCGGCAATACCGAGCTCAAGGCCGGCACGCTGCGCCTGGGCAATGCCGGCGCATTGAGCGGCGGCATGCTGAAGGCCACGGGCAGCGCGGCGCTGGAAAGCACCAGCAGCATGAACCTCGCCAATGCCGTGGACATTTCCGGCAGCCTGACGCTGCAGGGCAGCCATGACATGACGCTGAGCGGCGCGATCAGCGGCAGCGGCAGCCTGACCAAGGCCGGCACGGGCACGCTGACGCTCACCGGCGCCAACACCGCCACCGGCACCACCTCCGTCGATGCAGGCCGACTGCTGGCCTCCGCCGCCAGCCTGGCCAGCGGCGCGATCACCAACAACGCCGCGCTGGAGCTGATGCAGCAGACCGATGCCACGTTGGCGCAGGCCATCGGCGGCAGCGGCGACCTGACCAAGTCCGGCGCGGGCACGCTGACGCTCACGGGCGCCAATACGTCGACCGGCGGCACGGCCATCATCGCGGGCCAGCTGGTGGCATCGGCTGCCAACCTGGGCAGCGGCATGCTCGTCAACAATGCAGCGCTGGAGTTGCGGCAGGACACCGATGCCACGCTGGCCCAGGACATTGCGGGCAGCGGCGACATGGTCAAGTCGGGCAGCGGCACGCTGACCCTCACCGGTGCCAACACCTCCACCGGCCTCACGGGCATCACGGGCGGCAGGCTGGTGGCCTCCGTCGCCAATCTGGCCAGCGGCGACATCGTCAACAACGCGGCGCTGGAACTCCGGCAGGACACCGCAGCGACTTTGGCCCAGGCCCTGGGCGGCAGCGGCGATCTGATCAAGTCGGGCACCGGCACGCTGACCCTCGCAGGCACGAACACCGCCACGGGCGGCACCGCGATCGAGGCAGGCCGCCTGGTGGCGGGCGTGGCCCATCTGGCCAGCGGCGGCATCACCAACAACGCGGCCCTGGAGATCCAGCAATCCGACAATGCCGTGCTCGCCCAGGCCCTGGGCGGCAGCGGTGAGCTGATCAAGTCGGGCGCCGGCACGCTGACGCTCGCGGGCGCCAATACCTCGACGGGCGGCACGACCATCGATGCCGGCCGCCTGGTGGCTTCCGCCGCGAATCTGGGCAGCGGCGCGATCACCAACAACGCCGCGCTGGAACTGAAGCAGGCAAGCGATGCCACCCTGGCCCAGGCTATCGGCGGCAGCGGCGAACTGACCAAGACCGGCGCCGGCACGCTGACGCTCACCGGTGCCAATACGTCGACGGGCGGCACGACCATCGTGGACGGCGAACTGGTGGTTTCCACGGCCAACCTGGGCAGCGGCGCCATCGTCAACGACGCAGCGTTGCAGCTGAAGCAAGACAGCAACGCGGTGCTGGCGCAGGACATCAGCGGCAGCGGCCACCTGCTCAAGTCCGGCAGCGGCACGCTGACGCTCACGGGCACCAACACCTCCACCGGCCTCACCGGCATTGCGTCCGGCCGCCTGGTGGCTTCCGCGACCAACCTGGCCAGTGGCGCGATCATCAACATGGCGCAGCTGGAACTGAACCAGGCCGGCGAAGCCACCTTGGCCCAGGCCATCAGCGGCAGCGGCCAGCTTATCAAGTCGGGCACCGGCACGCTGACCCTGACCGGCAGCAACACCGCCACGGGCAGCACCACGATCGAGGCGGGCCGGCTGGTGGCCTCGGTGGCCAGCCTGGCCAGCGGCGCGATCGTCAACAATGCGGCGCTGGAGATCCGGCAGTCGACCAATGCCGTGCTGGCACAGGCGATCAGCGGCAGCGGCGACCTGATCAAATCGGGCAGCGCGGTGTTGACGCTCGCGGGCAGCAACACCTCCACGGGCGCAACGACCATCGAAGCGGGCCGGCTGATCGCCTCCGCGGCGAACCTGGGCAGCGGCGCCATCACCAACCATGCCGCGCTGGAAATCCACCAGGCCCAGGATGCCACGCTGGCACAGGCCATCAGCGGCAGCGGCGACCTGACCAAGTCGGGCGCGGGCACGCTGACGCTCACCGGCGCCAATAGCTCGACCGGCGGCACGGCCATCATCGCGGGCCGGGTGGTGGCATCCGCTGCCAACCTGGGCAGCGGCATCATCGCCAACAACGCCGCGCTGGAGCTGAAGCAGGAGTCCGATGCCACGCTGGCCCAGGCCATTGCCGGCAGCGGGGAGCTGAGCAAGACCGGCGCGGGCACCCTGACGCTGACCGGCGTCAACACCTCGACGGGCGCAACGCACATCGATGCGGGCCGGCTGGTGGCGTCCTCGGCCAATCTGGGCAGCGGCACCATCACCAACAACGCCGCGCTCGAACTGCAACAGGCGGCCGATGGCACGCTGACCCAGGCCATCGCCGGCAGCGGCGGTCTGACCAAGACCGGCGCCGGCACGCTGACGCTGACGGGCCGCAACAGCTATGCGGGCGACACGCTGGTGTCGGCCGGCAGCCTCAAATTCGCCGACGCGGATGCGCAGTTCTCGCCCGGCAATACCCTGGCCGGGAACATCCAGGTCGCTGGCGGCGCGGGCCTGGAGATTGCCACCGCGGCCACGCTGAGCGTCGGCAAGGCCGTCGAACTGCTGCAGGGCGCACAGCTGTCCATCCAGTCGCGCGGCGCGCAGCCGTCGCTGGTGGCCGACAGCCTGCAAGTGGGCGCCGAGGTGGGCTTCAACCTCAGCGGCATTGGCGCGCGCAGCGAACTCGACCGCGTGCTGGTCAGCACCAACAACGGCATCACCGGCGATTTCGCCAAGGTGCATGTGGGCGGCTTCAGCGGCGAGGTGGATTACCTCACGCTGACGACCGGCAAGTCCGCGGATGGCAAGCAGTACCTGGCCAGCTACGGCCTGAACTGGAGCGCGAACAACAACCTGGCCCAGGGCAGCTTCACGCTGGCCGGCGCCGGCGAGCAGTTCGACGTGGGCGTGGCGCTGGACGACCAGGGCGCCAATGGCGCGGCCGGCTGGAACGGCAAGACGCTGAGCAAGAAGGGCGCCGGCACGCTGGTGCTGTCGGCCGACAACGGCTACACCGGCGGCACGCAGATCGAGGCCGGCACGCTGCAGGTCGGCAATGGCGGCATGGCCGGCACGCTGGGCACGGGCAGCGTCGCCAACGAAGGCACACTGGCCTTCAACCGCAGCAACCTGCTGCATGTGGACAATGAGATCTCCGGCAGCGGCAATCTGGTCCAGAAGGGCACGGGCACCACCGTGCTGCTGGCCGACAACCGCTACACCGGCACCACGACCATCGAAGCCGGCACGCTGCAGGTGGGCAATGGCGGCACCACGGGTGCGCTGGGCAGCGGCAATGTGATCAACAACGCAACGCTGGGCATCAACCGCAGCGATGCGGTCACGCTGAGCAATGCGATCACCGGCAGCGGCAGCCTGCACCAGCAGGGCACGGGCACGACGACCCTGACCGGCGCCAACGACTACCGCGGCGGCACCACCATCAGCGCCGGCCGCCTGATCGCCTCCAGCGACAGCCTGGGCAGCGGCGCGATCACCAACCATGCCGCGCTGGAAGTGAACCAGGCCGGCAACGGCACGCTGGCCCAGGCCATCAGCGGCACGGGCGACCTGACCAAGTCGGGCGCGGGCACGCTGACGCTCACCGGCGCCAATACGTCGACAGGGGGCACGCTGATCGAAGCAGGCCGGCTGATCGCCGGGGCCGGCAATCTGGGCAGCGGCACGATCAGCAACAACGCCGCGCTGGAACTGAAGCAGGAGACCGACGCCACGCTGGCCCAGGCCATCGGCGGCACGGGCGATCTGACCAAGTCGGGCGCGGGCACGCTGACGCTCACCGGCACCAACAGCTCGACCGGAGGCACGACCATCGAAGCCGGCCGGCTGATTGCCGGCGCTGGCAACCTGGGCAGCGGCGCGATCAGCAACAACGCCGCGCTGGAACTCAAGCAGATCAACGATGCCACGCTGGCGCAAGCCATTGGCGGCACGGGCGAGCTGATCAAGTCGGGCGCGGGCACGTTGACGCTCACCGGCGCCAACACCTCGACGGGCGGCACGACCATCGAAGCCGGCCGGCTGATTGCCGGCGCTGGCAACCTGGGCAGCGGCACGATCAGCAACAACGCCGCGCTGGAACTCAAGCAGATCAACGATGCGACGCTGGCGCAAGCCATCGGCGGCACGGGCGAACTGATCAAGTCGGGCGCGGGCACGCTGACGCTCACCGGCGCCAACACCTCGACGGGTGGCACGACCATCGAAGCCGGCCGGCTGATCGCCGGGGCTGGCAACCTGGGCAGCGGCACGATCAGCAACAACGCCGCGCTGGAGCTCAAGCAGGAGACCGACGCCACGCTGGCGCAAGCCATCGGCGGCACGGGCGAGCTGATCAAGTCGGGCGCGGGCACGCTGACGCTCACCGGCGCCAACAACTCGACGGGCGGCACGACCATCGAAGCCGGCCGCCTGATCACCGGGGCTGGCAACCTGGGCGGCGGCGCGATCAGCAACAACGCCGCGCTGGAACTCAAACAGATCAACGATGCGACGCTGGCGCAGGCCATTGGCGGCAGCGGCGAGCTGATCAAGTCGGGCGCGGGCACGCTGACGCTCACCGGCGCCAACACCTCGACGGGCGGCACGACCATCGAGGCCGGCCGGCTGATCGCCGGCGCTGGCAACCTGGGCAGCGGCGCGATCAGCAACAACGCCGCGCTGGAACTCAAGCAGTCCACCGATGCCACGCTGGCGCAGGCCATCGGCGGCACGGGCGAGCTGATCAAGTCGGGCGCGGGCACGCTGACGCTCACCGGCGCCAACAGCTCGACGGGCGGCACGACCATCGAGGCCGGCCGGCTGATCGCCGGCGCTGGCAACCTGGGCAGCGGCGCGATCAGCAACAACGCCGCGCTGGAACTCACGCAGATCAACGATGCCACGCTGGCGCAAGCCATCGGCGGCACGGGCGAGTTGATCAAGTCGGGCGCGGGCACGCTGACGCTCAGCGGTGAAAACACCTCGACGGGCGGCACGCGCATCGAGGCGGGCCGGCTGATTGCCGCGGCGGGCCATCTGGGCCGCGGCGCAATCGTCAACAACGCGACGCTGGAGCTGAACCAGGCGCTCGATGCCACGCTGGCGCAGTCGCTGGCGGGCAGCGGCCAGCTGGTCAAATCGGGTGCGGGCACGCTGACGCTCACCAGCACCAATACCTCGACGGGCGGCACGGTCATCGAGGCCGGCCGGCTGGTGGCGTCCGTTGCCAAGCTGGGCAGCGGCGCGATCACCAACAACGCCGCGCTGGAGCTGAATCAGGCTGGCGATGCCACGCTGGCCCAGGCCCTGGCGGGCAATGGCAGCCTGACCAAGACCGGCGCGGGCACGCTGGCCTTCACCGGCAACGGCAGCGCCTACACCGGCAGCACGGCAGTCGATGCCGGCACGCTGGCCATCGGCGCGGGCGCGGTGCTGGGCGGCAGCCTGCATGTGGCGGGCGGCGCGAGCCTGACCGGCAGCGGCAGCGTAGGCTCGACCACGCTGGCCAGCGGGGCCATCATTGCTCCGGGCAGCATCAGCGTCTCGGGCCACAGCTACGGCACGCTGACCGTGAATGGCGATCTGCGCTTCGCGCCGGGCTCGACCTACCAGTTCCACGCGGATCCCGATTCGGGCACCAGCGACCGGCTGCAGGTGAGCGGCACGGTGCAGCTTGCCGGCGGCCTGCTGCACGTCGGTCCGGGGGCAGGTTTTGACGTCTCGAAGACCTACACCCTGCTCCAGGCCGCCAGCCTGCAGGGCCAGTTCGATACCGTGTCCTCGAACTACGCCTACCTCGACCCCAAGCTGCAGTACAACGCCAACTCGCTGTCGCTGCTGCTCGAGCGCAAGCAGCTGCCCGTGGACCCGGCCGATCCCGGCACGCCCACCCGCCCGATCGAGTTCGCCGATCTCGCGCAGACCCGCAACCAGACCGGCGTGGCCAACGCCGTGCAAAGCCTGCAGCCGGACAGCGCGCTGTACCGCTTCGTCCAGTCGCTGCCCGAAGGCACTCCCGCCGCGGTGTTCGAGAGCCTGTCGGGCGAAGTGCACTCCACGGCGCAAGGCAGCATGCGCAGTGGCGCGCAGCTGTTCGGCAACAGCTCGCTGCGCCACCTGCACAGCAACCTGACCGCCAATCTGCGCCCCGGCGCACCGATCGCGCAGTCCGACGGCCCGCTGCCGGCCTCGGCCTGGCCCTCGACCAAGGCCCTGCCGATGTGGGCGGAAGTGGTGGGCCACTGGCAAAGCTATGCCGGCGACGGCAATGCCGCGCGCCTGAAGCAGAGCACCGGCGGCCTGTTCCTGGGCGGCGACAGCGAAGTCGCGGGCAGCGGCTGGCGCGTGGGCGGCTCGCTGGGCTATACGCGCACCGATGCGCGCGTTGCCGACCGCAGCTCCACCGGCAAGGTCGACAGCTACAGTGCCGCGGTCTATGGCGGCAAGAGCTTCGGCGCGGGCGTGGGCCAGCTGAACGTGATGGGCGGCCTGGCCTATACCTGGCATGAGATCGCGTCTGAACGCCATGTCGCCGCGCTGGAGCAGACGCTCAAGGCCGACTACCACGCCGGCACCTCGCAGCTGTTCGCCGAAGTCGGTTATGCACTGGGCCAGTACGGCAAGGTCGGCATCGAGCCGTTTGCCGGCATCAGCCTGGGCGAGCAGCGCAACCGTGGCTTCCAGGAGCGCGGCGGCTTCGCGGCATTGCGCGGCGACGCGAGCCGCGACGACCTGGGCAGCGGCACGCTGGGCCTGCGCATGCACAGCGACTTCAAGCTCGGCGGCAGCGAAGGCCGTCTGCGCGGCACGCTGGGCTGGCGCCATGCGTTTGGCGATGTCAGCAACCGCACCAGCATGGCCTTCGAAGGTGGACAGAACTTCACGGTGGCCGGCGTGCCGCTGGCGCGCAACACCGCGCTGCTGGGCCTGGAGGCGGAACTGGAGCTGAGCCGCAACGCGGCGCTGGTGCTGGGCTACAAGGGCGAGTTCGGCAGCGGCAACCGCGACCACTCGGCGCAGGTGCGCGTGCGCTGGGCCTTCTGAGCGCCAGCGCCGGGCCATGAAGAAAAGCCCCTGCCGGCCTTGGCCGCAGGGGCTTTTTGCTGGCGGCGTTCAGCCGCGGCGCATCACTGCGCGCTGACGACGACCTTGCCGGTGGGACGCGGGCTGTGGCAGTCGTTGTAGAAGTACTCGCCGGGTTGCGTGAACTTGTACTGCGCCGACTCGCCGGGCTTGAGGCGGAAGTTGAACACCCCTTCGAAGAACTGCGTCGCGCAATGCTCGTGCTGGTTGCCTGCGGGGTTGGTGAAGGTCACGGTGGTGTTCAGCGGCACCGTCATCCAGGTCGGTGTCATGGCGTTGACGGCCGTGGATTCGGCGGCACCGGGCGCATTGGTGCTGGTCTGCACGCGGCCCAGGTAGACGGTGTTGGGCGTGGGCAGGCCCGCGCCGGCCACGGCCGTGCCCGACACCGGTCGGCGCACCACGGGCGGCTTGGGCGTGGCGGCTGCCGGCACCTTGCCGCCGACCTTGAAGGCCCAGAGGTAGTCGCCGCGCGGCGCATCGCTGTAGGGGATGGAGGTGCCGCCCGCGAACACCGCGACATACTGCTCGCCGTCGATCTCGTAGCTCACCGGACTGGCGCTGATCGAGGCGCCGGTCTGGAAGCGCCAGAGCTCGTTGCCGTTGTCGCCGTCCATGGCTATCAGGTTGCCATCGGGCTGGCCGATGAACAGCAGATTGCTCGCGGTCGACAGGATGCCGTTGCCATGCGCCAGCGAGTAGGGCATGGCCTTCTTCCAGCGCACGAGGTTGGTGCTGGGGTCGACGGCCACCACGCCGCCGGTCTGGTAGGTGCCTGGCGGGCGCAGGCCGTTGCTGGCTTCGGTCAGCGAGTGCGCGGCGCCGACATAGCCGAAGCCGGTGTAGACCAGGCCGCTCTTGGGGCTGAACGACTGGTGGTTCCAGTTCGCGCCGCCGCCATGGCCGGGTACCGAAAGGATCGGGATGTCCCAGTGCGGGTCGAACAGGCAGCCCTTCTGGTAGTTGGGAATGGCGCGGTTCGGGTCGCCGGGCACGGCGGTGCCGAGTTGCTGGTCCACCACGCAGGTTTCGGTCCAGGCGCCCTGGCGCGGAATCGGCTGCGTCGGCCAGGTGGCCTGGCGCGCGTCCTGCTTGACCGGAATCTCGTCGATGCCCAGCGGCGCCGAGCCGTCCTTGCGGTCAAGAATGTAGTACATGCCGGTCTTGCTGCCGTAGATCACGACCTTGCGCGCCACGCCCGCAATGGTCACGTCGGCCAGCACCGGCGACATCACGTTGTCCATGTCCCAGATGTCGTGGTGCACCGACTGGAAATGCCACTTGTACTCGCCGCTGGTGGCATCGAGCGCGACGATGGAGTTGGCGAACAGGTTCATGCCCGGGCGCTTGGAGCCGTCCTGCGACGAGCCGCCGCGCACGTTGCCGAAGGTCCAGTAGACCAGGTTGAGTTCCGGGTCGACGGCCGGGTGGATCCAGGGCGTCGCGCCGGTGCGGTTGGCTTCTTCCGCGTCGCCCCAGGTTTCGGAGCCGCGCGTGCCGGGCTTGGGCACGCCCCAGAACACGTTGAGCACTTCGCCGGTGGTGGCGTCCGCGGTGAAGGCCGCGCCGCGGTTGCCGTCGTTGGTGCCGATGAACAGGCGCTTGTCGTGGTAGACCAGCGCCACCTTCTGCACCGCGCCCAGGTAATTGGCGTCGGTGGTGGCGCTGGGATACTGCTTGATCCAGGCGACCTCGCCGGTGTCGATCTTCAGCGCCACCAGGCGGTTGCCCGGCGCCACGGTGTAGACCAGACCCAGGTCCTTGGCCACGCCCACGCCGCGGCGCGTGATCGTGCCATAGGGCGTTTCCCACTTCCATTTGGTGACGCCGGTCTTGCCGTCCACGGCCACGACGTTGCCCAGCGCGGTTTCGAGGAACAGCACGCCATCGACCACCACGGTGGTGCTCTGGTTGGTGCCGGTGTCGAGGCCGCCTTCGACGCGGTTGACCCAGGCGCCGCCGAGCTGGGCGATGTTCTGCTTGCTCAGCGCGGACAGCCCGCTGTAGTTCTGGTTGCCGAGGTTTCCGCCCACCTTGGGGAAATCCTTGTCGCCGGGCGTGCAGCAGTCGCTGAGGTCCGCCGCGGGCGCCGGCGCCGGTGCGGGCGTCGGTTCGGGTGCGGGCGCAGGCGCCGGCGCGGGCGCCGTCACGGGTTTGTCACTGCCGCCGCAGCCGATCAGCACCACGGGCAGGCAAAGAACGGCGGCTGCAATGGCAGACAGGGTGTAGGAACGAGTTTTCACGGTTTTCCCCCAAGGTGATGCCGGACTCAGTTGGCGGTGGTGGTGGTGGCAGGCGCAGCCGGGGTGCTGGTGCAGAACTCGGTCAGGCCCATGGTCGACTTGACGGCCTGGACCACCATCTTCTGGAAGTCTTTCGCGCCCGGCGCCGCGGAGTCCTTGGTGAAGTGGTCGGCGGCATGGCCCAGCGTGCTGAGCCAGGCACGGCCGCCGTCGTAGTACTGGCACCAGGCCACGGGGTGGAAGTCCTTGTGGCCCGGATGGGGCGCGGCGGTGAGCGGGTTCAGCGTCGAGGTGTCGACCTTGGCGAGGAACTTCACGTTGGTCGGGAAGGGCGCGAGGTTGTACCACTCGTCCTTGAAGGGGAAGCTCAGCGCCACGCCTTCGGTCGACGGATCCTGCGCGATGACCTGCACCGTGCCGTCGCGGTACGGGCCATGGTTGTAGAAGTTGGCGTTGCCCAGCAGGCCTTCGTAGTAGGGCCAGTTGTATTCGGCGCCAAACGCGTTGTGCAGGCCGACGAAGCCGCCGCCGCGGCGCATGTAGTTGCGCAGCGAGGTGCGTGCCGCATCGTTGCTGTTGGGCGCGGCCTCGTTCCACAGCGTGTCGCGGTTGGAGCTCGCGAAGATCACGGTCTTGTAGTTGTTGATGCGGCCGGAAAGAACCGTGACGTCCTCGGTCCAGTCGGCCTGGATGCCGGCTTCCTCCATCATGCGCTTGAGGCCGGCCTGCATGATGTTGTCTTCGTTCATCACCGGATTCAGGCCGCTGGCCATGGGCGTGCCCAGGTTCGCGTGGCGCGGGCCGGCGGTGCGCGAGTAGATCAGCACGCGGTTGGGCGTGGACGCAAACGCGCCCCAGTTGTTGTAGCACTTGGCATCGGTGCCGCGGCAGACGTTGTAGTAGGGGTCGAAGCTGGCGTCGGCGCTTTCACCGGGCGCCTCGGTCACGGGCGGTGTGGTGGGTTGCTCGACCACGGGCGGCGTCGTGGGTTGCTCGACCACCGGCGGCGTCGTGGGCTGCTCGGCGGCGGGAGGCGTGGCGGAGCTGTCGCCATCGCTGCCGCCACAGGCGCTCAGTCCCAGCAGCAGCGCCGAAGTCAGCGCGGCATAGGCAAATTTCCGGTTGGGCTTTCTCATTGTGTTGTCTCCGTTGTGCGTTGAAATGCGGGGGCCCGGGGCATTGCCGATGCAGCGCCAAGGGACCCATGCAGCATGAAATTATTTGGAAATCTTTTCCATAATGGAAATACCTTCTACTTATTTTCGGGGATTTGTGGCTGGTCGTCGCGCGCGGCTCGATACGGCAGGCCTCGGTAGAATGCGGGTCCGCCTGCATCCATCACGGTTTCCTTGCCTGCCTCCCACCTTCCCTTTGCTGCGTCCATGCTTGCCGCGATCAGGTCGAGCACGGCTCGGGCGTGGCCGTCCGCGCATGGAGGCGTGCGATGAACGGGGAGGGCGGGCCGAAGCCCGAACTGGCGCCCGGCGAACAGCTGGGCCAGCTGTATGCGCGCTGGCGTGCTCCGCTGGCGCGCATGTTGCGGCGCTATTTCGGCTCGGCCGCCGAGGTCGAGGACGCGACGCAGGAGGTATTTGCGCGCCTTGCCGCGACCGGCAAGACCATTGCGCCGGCCGACGAGCAGCCCTACCTGCGCCGCGCCGCGCGCAACATTGCCATCGACGGCTGGCGCAAGAGCGCGCAGCGCGAGGGCTTGCAGCGCGTCGCGCTCGAGGAGGACCTGGACGCGTCGGGACTGCAAACCGACGCCGACCATACCGATGAACATGCGGGCCAGTACCAGATGCTGGGCCGTCTCGACCAGGCCATCCGGGAGCTGCCCGCGCGCCAGCGCGAAGCCTTCACGCTGCACCGCATCGAAGGCCACACGGTCGAGGAAACCGCAAGGCGCATGGGAATCTCCACGCGCATGGTGGTCAAGCACCTGAGCCGCGCGCTCGCCTACTGCCAGCTGCGCGTGAGCTACACCAGCAGCGAACAGATGCGGCCCGTGCATGCCGCGCTCAGCGCGCAAGAAGAGGCCGCCGATGGCGGCGGGAACGAAGCATGACCAAGCCTCTGCCGCCAGGCACCGATCTCAGCGCAATGCTGCATATGCACCGGGCCGTGGCCGGCTGGTACGTGCGCCGCGAGCAGCCCGGCTGGACGGCTGCCGACGAACGCGAAATGCAAGCCTGGCTGGAGGCCGACCCGCGGCGCCGCGACATCATGGATGCCATGCGCCAGACCGTGCAGCTCGCAGGCCAGCTGCCCGAGCACCGGCCCGAAACCTATGGCCGGCGTGCGGCGGCGGTGCCCGCAGTGCCGCCGGCGGCACGCCAGGCAGCGCGCAGGCCCTGGTTCACGCCGGCGCGCCGGCGCAGCCTGGCCCCGGTGCTGGCGGCCGGTTGCATGGCGCTGGCCGTGGCCGGCTGGTTCCGCTGGGACAACACCGCGGGCTACCAGCTCGCACTGGCCACCGGGCCGGGCGAGACGCGCAGCGTCGATCTTCCCGATGGCTCGCAGATCGCATTGAACACCGGCACCAGCGTGCAGGTGCGCTACTACCCGCGCCGGCGCGAGGTGGCAATGGCCGGCGGCGAGGCGTTCTTCCGCGTTGCCGCCGATGCCTCCAGGCCGTTCACCATCGACAGTGCCGACAGCCGGGTGCGCGTGGTCGGCACGGCATTCAACGTGCGCGCCGCGCCGCAGCAGCTGGCGGTGCAGGTGCTCGAAGGCAAGGTCGAGGTGCAACCGCGCCGCAGCCAGCCGGCCGACCCCGTGCTGCTGCTGGGCGCGGGCACGGGCGTGGACATCGACCCATCCACCGGCCGCTATGCCAGCCTGCGTGTCGCGCCCGAGGAGGTGGGGCGCTGGCGCACCGGGCAGATCCAGTTCAGCCGCACCTCGCTGCAGGACATCGCGCAGGAGCTGGGCCGCTACCTGGGCAAGACCATCACGATTGCCGATCCGGGCCTGGGCAGCCTCACCATCTCGGGGTTCCTCATGACCTCCTCGGCCGAGGACTTCCTGCAGGCGTTGCCGGATGTGGTGCCGGTGCGCGTGGACAAGACGGCCGACGGCAACTGGCGGATCGCGCGGCGGTGAGTCGGGGCGAACGGCAATTTCCGTTCGTGCTGAGCCGGTCGAAGCATGAACCGCCGCCTCCATAGACAAGGCATGCCTCGCCCTTTGGCTCCGTCATAAAAATAATTCTCATTATTTTTCACTTCGCGGGTTCCATGTCCGTGCCGATCTCCGTTCTACCTATTGAGGGCGCGGAAATCCTTTCGTGCTCCGGCTGCCAGCCACGGATCCGAAGCTGCACTTCGGTCCCCGCCAACAGCCACGAACACCGCGCGCATCCTGGGCGTGCAGTGCTTGCAACGGGCTGATGTTTCCCGCTGCAGCGCTGCCGGGGTGGCGCTTGAAGACGGAAGCAGTGCAATGCGGCAAGGTCAGGGCAGCGGGCGGGCGGGTCCCCTCGCGGGAAGGGTGCGGCGCAGGTATCGCGCGCTCGCGGTGATGGCGGTGCTGGGCTGCAGCCCGTTGCTGCCGGCGGCCGCGCAGCCGGGCTTCGGCGCTTTGGGGCAGCCGCAGGCGGCGCACGAGCAGCCGCTGCGCGTGCCCGTCAACATTCCGGCCCAGCCGCTGCTGGGCGCGCTGCGCGCCTTCGGCCTGCAGACGCATTCGCAGGTGCTGTTCCAGGAAGCGCTTCTTGCCGGCCTGCAGGCCGAGGCGGTCTACGGCATGTTCACGCCGCAGGAAGCGCTCGAGCGCCTGCTGGCGCACACCGGCCTGGCCATTGCCACGGCGCGCGCGCGTTCGTTCACGCTCAAGGCAGCGCAGACGCAGGGCGCGCAGCGCCCGGCGTTCGACCCGCAAGCCCTTTCCTGAGACGGAGCCGCGCATGTTTTCCTCGCTTCGCCAGTGCACTTCCTGGCTGCACACCTGGACCGGCCTGATCGTCGGCTGGGTGCTGTTCTTCGTCTTCGTCACCGGCACGCCCGGCTATTTCCAGATCGAGATCACGCGCTGGATGCAGCCCGAGCTGCCCATGGTCCAGGCGCGCGCGCTCGAGAACCGCGCCGCATCGTTCGAACTCGCGCTCGACCGGCTGCAGAAGGTCGCGCCGGGCGCCGCAGCGTGGCGCATCAACCTGCCGCACGAGTCTCTGCAGTCGCGCACCTGGCAGGAGTTCGGCATCGGCTGGGACGAGATGCCGCCCGACGGCCATGACCGCGGCCCGAGCGGCAGCGAGAAGCTCGATCCGGCCACGGGCCAGGTGCTGCCCTCGGGCATCGAGCCGCGCGCCACCGCGGGCGGGCGCACGCTCTACCAGATGCATTACCTGCTGCACTACATGGACTTCGACTGGGGCATCCGCATCGTTGGCGTCTGCACCATGCTGATGCTGATGGCCATCGTCACCGGGGTCATCACGCATAAGAAGATCTTCAAGGACTTCTTCACCTTCCGCCCGGGCAAGGGCCAGCGCAGCTGGCTGGACGCGCACAACGCGGTGAGCGTGATGGCGCTGCCGTTCTTCCTGATGATCACCTACAGCGGGCTGGTGTTCTTCCTGTTCACCTACATGCCCGCGGGCATCAACGCGATCTACGGCAGCGACCAGCAAAGCCGCAAGCCGTACTTCGCCGAGATCTTTCCCGAGTTCAACCGCAAGCCGGTGGCCATCTCGCGCCCCGGGACCCCGCTGCTGCCGCTGGTGGCGCAGGCCGAAGCCGTCTGGGGACCGGGCCAGGTGCGCACCATCGGCGTGATGCACAACCAGGGCGCGGGCGAGGTACAGGCCGTGACGCTGACGCGGGTCAACGGCAGCGCGCTGGATTTCCAGCGCCCGCAAACGCTGCGCTTTGATGCGCGCAGCGGCGCGCCGCTGGCGCCCGAGCCCAAGACCGGCGGCGCGGCGCGCACCACGCAGACCGTGATGCTGAACCTGCATGAAGGCCTGTTCGTCGGCGCCTGGGGCCGCTGGGTGTATTTCTTCGCCGGCCTGCTGGGCTGCGCGATGATAGGCACCGGCATGGTGCTCTGGACCGTCAAGCGCCGCAGGCACCACCTGGGCAGCGGCCTTGAAGCCACCGAGCAGTTCGGCGTGCGCCTGGTCGAGACGCTCAACGTCGCGACCATTGCCGGACTGCCCATGGCCGTGGCCGCGTACTTTCTTGCCAACCGTCTGCTGCCGCTGGACATCACCGACCGCCCCGCGTGGGAGGTGCACACGCTGTTTGCGGTCTGGCTCGGCGCGCTGTTCTATGCGCTCGCGCGGCCGCTGCACCGCGCCTGGATCGAGCTGTTCCGGGCCGGCTGCGCGGCGTATGCGCTGGTGCCGGTCATCAATGCCCTGACCACCGACAAGCATCTGCTCAACACGCTGCGCGCGGGCGACTGGGTGCTGGCGGGTTTCGACCTGACGATGTGGGGCATGGCCGCGCTGCTGGCGCTGATGGCGGTCAAGGTCAAGCGCCGGTTGGACCCGTCGCGCGCGGCAAGGAAAGCGGCAGGGGCCGCTGCCGCACGGCCAGTGACCGAAGGGAGCGTGGCATGAGCAAGGCCCATTCTCTTTCGCTGAGCTATCGCCTGGCCGTGGCCTCGCGCGTGATGGCAGCGGCCATGGGCGGCTATGCGCTGGCCTCGGCGGCGACGGTGCTGCTGGCGCGGGTCTGGCCCGGGCCTCAGGCCCAGGCGATGCTGTGGGCCAGCATGCTGAGCTTTGCGATCTACAGCCTGGTCGCGATCTGGGTGTTCATGGCGCGCAGCGCCACGCGCGCCTGGATCGGCGTGGTGTCCGTGACGGGCGTGCTGGCCGCACTGGCCTGGCTGCTCCAGTCGGGAGGTGCGGCATGACGCTGTTGCATCTGGCCATCCTGGTGATCAGCCTGGCGGGCTTTGCCGCGCTGGCGCTGGCCACCGAACGCCATGCCGAGCATCTGCTGGGCCGGCTGCCCGCGCCGCAATGGCGCCTGCTGGCGCGCGTTGCCGGCTGGCTGCTGCTGGCCGTGTCGCTCGCGCTGGGCATCGCCTACCTGGGCTCGGGCGTGGGCATCACGCTGTGGCTGGGCTGGCTGACGATTGCCGCGCTGGCGCTGGTGTTTGCGTTTCCCAAGTGGCCGTTGCGGCCGGTGGACCATGCCAGGCCCGCGCGCCCGGCCAAGGCCGCGAAACCCGGCGCTGCTGCCGAAATGCCGGTGGCGCCCCGGCGCACTGCGCGCCGCTGGCTTGCCGCGGCGCTGCTGGCTGCGGTGCCGCTGGTCTACCTGCTGGCGTTGCAGGCCACGCCGATCGCGCCGCTGCTGCGCGCCGATGCGTTCGCGGGCCAGGTCGGGCCGTGGAGCTTCCGCCTCGCGGACCGCGACCATGACGTGCCCAAACTGGTGGCCATGGACATCCCCATGAAGTCCTACCAGGTGCGCTTTTGCGAGGACTGCGACGCGCAGATCCGCGCCGCCTATCTCAAGGTCAACAAGCCGCGCTCGCTGCGCGCCGCGGGCATCGTGCTGCAGGGCACGCGCTGGGACCGCAACGTCGACATCCAGCTGCCGGCCAACACCACGGCCGGAAGCAGCCTGTGGCTCACGGTGGTGGGCAAGGACGGCGAGATGCACCAGGCGCAGGTGCGCCTGGCGGATGTGTCGCCGGCCACGGTCGCCTGGTTCCAGCAACGCGAAGCCAAGCCTGAAGCGGGGCCGGCGGCACCGCAAGGCGCAATAGAAAGGCCATCCCAATGACATTTCCTCACCCTGTCCGCCGCGCACTGGCGGCCGGCGCATGGCTGCTGTCGGTGGCGGCACCGGCGCTGGCGCACAACCCCGTGGTCGAATGCCGCCAGGTCTCGGCCGACACCATCCAGTGCCGCGGCGCGTTTTCCGACGGTTCGCTGGCCCCGGGCGTGCGCCTCGATGTGATGAGCTATGACGACAAGGTGCTGGTGTCGGGCAAGCTCGACAAAAGCTCGCTGCTGAGCTTCAAGAAGCCCAAGGGCGATTTCTTCGTGCTGTTCGATGCGGGCCCGGGCCATGTGGTCGAGGTCGACCATGCCGAGATCGTCGCGGGCGCGGCGCGATGAGCGCCACCACGCAACTGGTGCGCCCGGCGGGAGCGGGCCATGAAACCCTGGCGGTGCTGGCCGGCTGCTCGCTGGTCCTGGCCATCGCCGGGACCGTGGTCACGCTGCGCGGCGCGCCACAGCACAGCCATGCGGTGGCCGCACACCAGCTCGATGCGCGGCGCGACCTGACGGCGGCCGAGCAGGGCATCCATGCCGATCTGCGCATCGCGCTCGATGAGATCGAGGCCGAACGCGGCCCGCATGCCAGGCTGCCCGCCGTGGCGGCTTTGTCGGAGCTGGGCCTGCCGCCGTTCGCCGAGGATGCAAGCAGCGTGCAGCGCGGCGGCCATGCATGGTCGCTCGTGGCCGATGGCCGGACGCAGGCCTATGTGGGGCTGAGCGCGGACAGCGCCGTTGCCGGTTCGGTGCTGATGCGCGTTCAGGCCGCGCATGGCCGCGCGCATGGCGCTGCCGATGCCGCGCACGCGTCCGACGCCGAGCCCGATATCTGGCTGCACCGCAATGCCCGCGTGGCGCCCACCGCGCTGGACGATGCGCAGCTCACGCGCGCCGGCTGGCGCCAGGTGGTCGCGCGCTTCGACGCGGGCGTGACACGCCAGCCGCGCTAGATCCTTTTCCCTTGATTTCTTGCCGCTGCCGACGTGCAGCGCGCCTTTACGCTGGAGCCGTACATGTCCCCCCATTTCAGCCGCCGCCGTTTGCTGCAAGCCGGCCTGGCCGCCCCTGCCGTGCTGGCGCTGTTCCCGCTGGCCGCGCAGGCGCGCCGGCTGCGCATCGGCATCACCTTGCATCCGTACTACAGCTATGTCACGAATATCGTCGGCGACCTGGCCGAGGTCGTGCCGCTGATTCCGGCCGGCTTCAATCCGCATGCCTACGAGCCGCGCGCCGAAGACATCAAGCGCATCGGCGGCCTTGACGTGGTGGTGCTCAACGGCATCGGCCACGACGACTTCGCCGAGCGCATGATCGCCGCCAGCAGCAAGCCCCGGCTGCCGGTGATCGAGGCCAACGCCCAGGTGCCGCTGCTGGCCGCCGTGGGCGCGGCGGCGAACGCCGGGCGCAGCGGCAAGGACAGCTCGGGCCAGGTCGTGAATCCGCACACCTTCCTCTCGGTGGCGGCCTCGATTGCCCAGGTCAACACCATTGCGCGCGAACTCGGCAAGCTCGATCCGGCCAACGCCGAGGCCTACCGCAACAATGCGCGCGCCTATGGCCAGAAGCTGCGCAAGCTGCGCGCCGATGCGCTCGCCGGCCTGGCCCAGGCGCCGGGGCGCAACCTGCGCGTGGCCACCATCCATGGCGCCTATGACTACCTGCTGCGCGAATTCGGCCTCGAAGTCACGGCCGTGGTCGAACCCGCGCACGGCATCGAGCCCAGCCCGGCGCAGCTCAAGACGACCATAGACCAATTGCGCAATCTGGACGTCAAGGTGATCTTCTCGGAGATGGACTTCCCTTCTGCCTATGTCGACACCATCCGCCGCGAGACCGGCGTGCGCCTCTACGCGCTGACGCATATCTCGTACGGCGAGTACACCCGGGAAAAATTCGAGCAGGACACGGCGCGCAATCTCGCCGCCGTGGTGCGCGCCATCCGCGAGGCCGGCCAATGACGCGGGTGCACGGACCGGCCGTCGTGTTCGAGCGCGTCGCGCTGACGCTGGGCCGGACGCAGGTGCTGCGCGATGTCTCGCTGCGCGTCGCGCCGGGCAGCGTGCATGCCATCGTCGGCCCCAATGGCGCGGGCAAGAGCTCGCTGGTCAAGACGCTGCTGGGCCAGACGCCGCACCAGGGGCGCCTCGCGCTCGAATGGCCGGGCGCGCCGGGCGTGATGGGCTATGTGCCGCAGGCGCTGGCTTTCGATGCCGGCCTGCCGATGACGGTCGACGACTTCATGGCTGCAATGACCCAGCGCAAGCCTGCGTTCCTGGGGTTTGCGCGCGCTCGCGTTGCCGAGATCAGCGCGGCGCTGGAGCGCGTGGGCATGGCCGGCAAGCGCCAGCGCCGCATGGGCGCGCTGTCGGGCGGCGAGCGCCAGCGCGTGCTGCTGGCGCAGGGCCTGGTGCCCACGCCGGCGCTGCTGGTGCTCGATGAACCCATGGCCGCGCTCGACGAAGCCGGCGCGCAGGTGTTCGAGCAGCTGCTGGCCGGCTGGAAGCAGGCCGGCGTCACGGTGCTGTGGGTCGAGCACGACCTCGAGGCCGTGGGCCGGCTTGCCGACCATGTGACGGGCCTGAACCGCGGCGTGCTGTTCGACGGGCCGCCGCGCGAGGTGCTGACGCCGCAGACTCTGCTCGATCTGTTTTCCACGCGTCCGCGCGGCGCCCTGGCGCAGGAGGCTGCCGCATGAACTTCTTCGAGACCCTGCGCGTCGCCATCCAGGGCTGGGCCGAAGCCGGCGCGCTGCCGGGCGCGCTGGCCTACGGCTTCGTCGTCAACGCGGTGCTGGCCGGGCTGATCATCGGCCCGGTGCTGGGCGGCCTGGGCACGCTGGTCGTTGTCAAGCGCTTCGCGTTCTTCTCCGAGGCCGTGGGCCATTCGGCGCTGACCGGCGTGGCCATCGGCATCCTGCTGGGCGAGCCCTACACCGGACCGTACGGCAGCCTGTTCGGCTACTGCCTGCTGTTCGGCATCAGCCTTAACTACCTGCGCAACCGCACCGGCCTCACGCCCGACACGCTGATCGGCGTATTCCTGTCGGTGTCGCTGGCGCTGGGCGCGAGCCTGCTGCTGCTGCTGTCGGGGCGCATCAACATCCACATCCTGGAGAACGTGCTGTTCGGCTCGGTGCTCACCGTGAACAGCCAGGACCTCACGGTGCTGGCCGCGGTGGCGCTGCTCACGCTGGCGCTGAGCCTGCCCAACTACAACCGGCTGATGCTGGCCAGCTTCAATCCGCAACTGGCCGCGGTGCGCGGCGTGCCCGTCAAGGCCATGGACTACCTGTTCGTGGTGCTGGTGACCGTGGTGACCGTGGCTTCGGTCAAGGTCATTGGCGCGATCCTGGTGGGCGCGCTGCTGGTGATCCCGGCCGCGGCGGCGCGGCTGTTGAGCCAGTCGCTGCGCGGGTTCTTCTGGCTCAGCGTGCTGGTTGCCACGTTCAGCACGCTCGCGGGCATCTTGCTGCCCATTGAATTCGCGCTGCCCCTGCCTTCGGGCGCGGCCATCATCCTGGTGGCGGGGGCGGTATTCATGCTGGCCGCGGTCCTGCGCGGCCTGGTTCCGGGATTGAAAGGACTGCCGTCGTGAAACCCTTGTTGAATTTGTTGCTGGCCGCCGCGGCGCTGCTGGCGGGCGTGGCCGCGCAGGCACAGGCGCCGGCCAAGGCAGTGCAGGTGCTGGCCGCCCACCCGGTGGCGCATGGCCTGGCCGCGCAACTGGCCGAAGGCAGCGGCATCAGCGTGGCGCGCGCCGCGCCTGCCAGCCTGCCGCCGGCGCGGCTGCTCGCCTATTTCGACGGCCGCGGCGCCAAGGCGCTGGCGCAGGCCGCGGCCGGGGCCGATGCGGTGATCACGCTGCGCTCGCTGTGGCCGCAGGACCCGCTCTACCCGCTGGCGCGCCGCGCCAACATCCGCATCGTCGAGATCGACGCCGCGCGGCCGATCGACGGCGCGCTGCCCGGCATTGCGCTGCAACCCGGCGCCGAGCTGGGCAGCCATCCGTGGCTGCATCCGGTGAACCTGGGGCGCATGGCCGATATCGTCGCCGCCGATCTGGAGCGGCTGTCGCCCCGGGACGCGCCGTCGATTGCGCGCAATCTGGCCGGCCTCAAGCAGCGGCTGGTGGCGCTGTCCAGCAAGGCCGAAGCCGCGCTGCTGGCCGCGCCCAACCTCACGGTGGTGTCGCTGTCGCCGCGGCTGGACTATCTGGCTTCGGCCTTCAATCTCGAGCTGGTGCCGGGCAGCAATGAACCGCAGGCGCTGGCGGCGCTGGTCCGCAGCGAGGGCGTGGCCGCAGTGCTGCACCACGAGGCCTTGGCGCCGGAACTGGCAAAGGCCGCAACGGATGCGGGCGCTGCCGTGGTCGTGCTGGCCGCCGATGGCCAGGACCCGGTGGCCGATCTGGAAGTCCTCGCCACGCGGGTCGTCGACGCGCTGCGCCCGCGCTGAGTGCCGCCCTGTCAAACCCATACCAAAGCTTCCAATGACCACTTCTGCATTGCTTTCCATTTCACGGCGCTTCGTGCCGACGCTGGCGCTGCTCGCGCTGGTGCAAAACGCCCACGCCGACTACCTCTGGCTGCAGCGCACTGGCGCGCAGGCGCAGGTGTTTGCCGGCGAACTGCACAAGCCGCTGGCGCAGCTGCCCGCGCTGAGCGACGCCAAGGCGGTGGCGCCCGACGGCAAGGCCTTGGATGCCGAAACCGCGGGCAACCACTTCGCGTTCACCCCGGCCAATGCCGGCGACCTGCGCTTCACCGCCACGCGCGCCGAAGCCGATGGCGTGCTGACCTACTTCCAGGCCAGGTCCGGTCGCTTGGAAACCAAAGCCGTCAACGACCTCGAACTGGTGCCCACCGAAGCCGGCGGCAACACCTTCCAGCTGGTGTTCAAGGGCCGTCCGGTCGCAGCCAGCCAGGTCAATGTCGAGACCTCCGAAGGCTGGCGCCGCGTGCTGGCGCCGGCCAAGGATGGCACGGTGAGCTTCGTGCCAACGTTTCCAGGCCTCTACGTGCTGGAAGTCTCGGCGCGCGTGAACAACGGCTCGGTGACGCTCGACGGCAGGAAGTACAACGACGTGCGCCACACCGCCACCTTGAGTTTCGAAGTGGCGCACTGACCATGACCGGGCCAGACCTCCCCATGTCGCGCGTGCGCGCTTGCCGTTTCCCACTGCCGCAAGGCACTGCATTTGCCGCGTACGCGGCCGACCGGCCATGAACGCCGTCAGCCTGACCCTGCTGCAGCGCCTGCGCTCGGCCGGCGTGACACCCACCGCGGCGCGCATCGGCGTGCTGCAGGTGCTCGAGGCGCAGGACCCGCGCCGCCTCAACAGCGAGGAAATCTTCCGTGAACTGCGCCGCCGCGGCATGCGCACCAGCCTGAGCACGGTCTACCGGATCACGCAGCGGCTCCATGCCGTCAGACTGCTGCTGCGCGAGCTCGACGATACCGGCAAGGTGCACTACCGGCTGCAATGGACCCGCCACGAAGCCCCATGCGTGCGTGTCGTCTGCCGCCGCAGCGGGCAAAGCGTGCAGCTGGACGATGTCGATCTGCATGCGGGATTGATCGCGGCCGCGGCCCGTGCCGGCCTGAACGTCGCGGGCCGGACGCTGGTGCTGGAGCTGCCTGCGCTCTGACCGGGGCGCGATGGCGGATGCCCCTGGCGCAATCCCTGGTTTGCCTTCCATGTATATTCATACAGTGGAACTGCAAAACAAACTCGCCATCCTGGCTGATGCGGCCAAGTACGACGCTTCGTGCTCCTCGAGCGGCAGCGCCAGGCGCGATGCCGCGCGCGGCGGCATCGGCTCCACCGAGGGCATGGGCATCTGCCACAGCTACACGCCCGACGGGCGCTGCATCTCGCTGCTGAAGATCCTGCTGACCAACTTCTGCATCTACGACTGCAAGTACTGCATCAACCGCGTCAGTTCCAACATCCCGCGCGCGCGCTTCGCGGTGGCCGAGGTCGTCGATCTCACGCTCGACTTCTACCGGCGCAACTGCATCGAAGGCCTGTTCCTGTCGAGCGGCATCATCCGCAGCAGCAACTACACCATGGAGCAACTGGTGGGCGTGGCGCGCTCGCTGCGCCTCGACCATGGCTTCAAGGGCTACATCCACCTCAAGACCATTCCCGATGCCGATCCGCAGCTGCTGGCCGAAGCCGGGCTCTATGCCGACCGCCTGAGCATCAACATCGAGCTGCCCACGGTGCAGGGCCTGGCACAGCTCGCGCCCGAGAAGAACAGCGCCACCATCCAGCAGGCCATGGGCCAGCTGCACGACCACATCGCGACCGCCAAGGCCGAGCGCCAGGATGCCCGCAAGGCGTCGGTCATCTCCATGCCGCGCTCGCGCCGCACGCGGCCCACCGCGCCGCAGGCGTTTGCCCCGGGCGGCCAGAGCACGCAGATGATCGTCGGGGCCGATGGCGCCGACGATGGCGACATCATCGTCACCAGCGCCAAGCTCTATACCGGCTTTCGCCTGCGCCGCGTCTATTACTCGGCGTTCAGTCCGATTCCCGACGCCACGGCCGACCTGCCGCTGATCGCGCCGCCGCTGGTGCGCGAGCACCGGCTGTACCAGGCCGACTGGCTGATGCGTTTCTACGGCTTCGAGGCGCATGAGATCGTGCCCGCCGGCGCGCAGGGCAAGCGCATGCTGTCGCTCGAGCACGACCCCAAGCTGGCCTGGGCGCTCGCGCACCGCGAGCGCTTTCCCGTCAACCTGAACACCGCGCCGCGCGAGATGCTGCTGCGCGTGCCCGGGCTGGGCGTGCGCAGCGTCGACAAGCTGCTGGCCGTGCGCCGCTGGCGCCAGCTGCGCAGCGCCGACATCGAGCAATTGCGCGTGCCCATGGACAAGCTGCTGCCGTTTGTCGAATGCCAGGGCTGGAGTCCGGGGCGCAGCCTTGACGATCCCCTGCTGGCCGCGAAACTCGTGCAGCCGATGGCGCCCAGGCCGGTGCAGGCCAGCCTGTTCTGAAATGCCATGGCGGCCCACACGCTGATCCTGCCCGGCGACGGCACCGATTTCGCGCACTGGCGCCAGCTTGCGCGCGGGCTCTGGGCGCAGCAGGTGCCGCCCGAGGAGGTGGTATGGCTGACCGAGGACCTGCAGGCCCGCTCTCCCGATCTGTTTGCAATGCCCGAAGCCGCGCCCCAGGCCGCGTCGCTGGCAGCGCTCGCGGCCACACCGGAACGCGCTCTCACGGTGCCGCGCGCCTGGCTTGCCGAGGCCGAGCAATGCCTGCTCAACTCCGACCCCGATCGCTTTGCGCTGCTCTACCGGCTGCTGTGGCGCATGCAGCATGAACCCGCGCTGCGCCATGACCTGCTCGATGCCGACCAGGTGCAAATGCAGCACTGGATCAAGGCCGTGCGCCGCGAAGTGCACAAGGCCCATGCCTTCGTGCGCTTTCGGCCCGTGGCGCTGGCCGACGACCCGGCCGACGGCAGCGGCCCGCTGTATGTCGCCTGGTTCGAACCGGTGCACCACATCGTGCATGCCGCGGCGCCGTTTTTCGTCAAGCGCTTTGCCAACATGCGCTGGGCCATCCTGACACCGCAATGCAGCCTGCGCTGGTGGCCGCAGGCGCCCGATGTCGCCGCGCTGGCCGCGCAGGGCGTGCAGCCCGAAGCCGCGCTGCAGCCGCTCAGGGGCCGCGCCGGCGTGCTCAGCTGGGGGCCGGGCGCCAGCGCCCAGGACGCGCCCGATGCCGATGCTGGCGAAAACCTCTGGCTCACCTACTATGCGCACATCTTCAATCCCGCGCGTCTCAAGGTTGCGGCGATGTACAAGGAAATGCCGCGCAAGTACTGGCACAACCTGCCCGAAACCCAGCTGATCTCGCCCATGATCCAGGCGGCCCAGGCGCGCAGCGCGGCGATGCTGGCCAATGCGCCGACCACGCCAAGGCGCCGTTTGCCGCAGCAGGGTCCCGCCGTGCAGGACCCGGGCTGAAGCGCTTGCCGGCCAGTGGCCCGTCTGTGTCTCCCATCGGCATGGCCCCGGCTATAGTCTGCTGACGAAACGCCAAGCGGCCGCGGCCCGGGCAAGCCCATGCATTGGGAGAAGCACATGAACGAAATCGAACTGAAATTCCAGGTACCGCCAGCGCAGCGCCAGGCCGTGCGCCGCGCGCTGGCCACGTCGAAGGCGCAGATCCTGCGCCTGCAGGCGCAGTACTTCGACACGCCCGACCGGCGCCTGGCCGCGGCCCATGTCTCGCTGCGGCTGCGCCAGGAGGGCGAGGCCTGGGTGCAGACGCTCAAGTGCCCGGGCGAGAACCGCTGGAGCCGGCTCGAGCACGAAGTGCCGCGCGCGGCCGACGGCGATGAGCCCCGGCTCGACCTGTCGCTGCATGCCGGCACGCCCGCGGGCGACCGGCTCATGGCGGCGCTGGGCAAGCAGGCCGACCGCCTGGAGGTGGTGTACGCCACCGACGTGCAGCGCACGCGGCGCGTGATCCTGGGTCCTGACCTGCAGGCCGAAGTGGCGCTGGATGTAGGCGAGATCCGTGCCGGCAGCGCACGCCGCGAGCTCCATGAGATCGAGTTCGAACTGCAAAGCGGCAGCGTGGCGGCCCTGGTGGCCTTGGCCACGCGCTGGGTCGAGCGCCATGGCCTGTGGCTCGATGTCATCAGCAAGGCCGAACGCGGCCAGCAGGTGGTGCGTGGCGCGGCCAGCGTGGCGCCGGTGCATGCCCAGCCCGTGGTCCTCAAGAACGCGCCATCGCCCGATGCGGCCTTGCGCCAGATGGTGGCCGCCTGCCTCGCGCATCTGCTGCCGAACGCGGCCGAGGTGGCCGGCGGCGCGGCGCAGCCCGAGCATCTGCACCAGGCGCGCGTGGCGCTGCGCCGGCTGCGCACGGCGCTGCGCATCTATGGCGACTGGTCACCGGACACCAGCGCCGAATGGACACCCGCGCTGGCCTCGCTGTTTGGCCAGCTCGGCGCGGCGCGCGACCGCGATGCGCTTGAAGCCGATCTGTTGCCCGCACTGCGCGCGGCGGGCGCGCCGCTGGCCGAACTGCCGGCCGAAGCCGCGGCGGAAAGCAGCGTGGCCGATACCCTGCGCGCGCCCGCCACGACGCAGCTATGGCTGGCGCTGATTGCGTTTGCCAACGCTGCGCAGGCGCAAGAGGGCAAGCCCGCGGGCGACGCGCGCGCGCTCGCCGCCCGGCGCATCAAGCGGCTGCAGCGCCAGCTCGCCAAGGATGCCAAGGCCTATGCCGGTCTGGAGGACGAGCAGCGCCACCGCGCGCGCCGGCGCCTCAAGCGCCTGCGCTACGCCATCGAGTTCACGGCATCGCTGTTCCGGGCGAAGAAGGTACAGCGCTATCTGGACGAACTCAAGCCCGCCCAGGATGCGCTGGGCGAGTACAACGACCTGGTGGTGGCCGAGCAGGCCTTTGGCCGGCTGGTGCAGACACAGCCCCAGGCCTGGTTTGCGCTGGGCTGGCTCGCGGCGCAGCGCGCGCAGCTGCTCGATCGATCGCAGCAGCGGCTGAAGAAATGGGCCATGCAGCCGGGCTTTTGGTGAACTCTTTGCAAAAAAGCCCGTGTTTTGCCGGAAGGGCATTATTTCCCGGCTAGAATACGAAGCTTAGCGGCTGTAGCTCAGCTGGATAGAGTACTTGGCTACGAACCAAGGGGTCGTGGGTTCGATTCCTGCCAGCCGCACCAAACGACAAGCCCCAGAATTGAAAGATTCTGGGGCTTTTTCGTATCTGCAGGTTCGAGAGCGGCCGTTCATCCTTCGATTCTTCGATCCTTCGACAGGCTCAGGATCAGGATCAGGACGAACGGTTTCATCTTCGACCCCTGCTGCAGGATCGGGATGAATGGTGTCCAAGCAGCAATACTGCTTGGATGCAAATCACGTGTTGGCGGCCACCAGCTGCTCCAGCGCCTCGCTCAGCTGCGCGGCGTCGGCACCTTCCACCGGCATCAGGCGCGCGCCCAGTTCCGCCAGCGCTGCTGCGCCCTGCTGCTGCAGGCGCGCAATGCTCTGGCCGGCCTCCTTGGGCGCATCGAAGGCCGTGCTTTGCAGCAGCAACTGGCCCGAAGCCGATACCAGCTTGAAATAGAACTTGCCGTCGGCCTCGCGGTATTGCTTGAACTGCGGCAGCGCCGACTTGGCGGCCTTGGCGGCTTGCGGCGCCTGCACCTGGGCCAGGCTGCGCAGGCCCACGGCTTCGCGCAACTGGCGCACGAAAGGCGCGGCCAGCGCGCGCGCGCGTTCGCCGCCGGCGCGCAGCACGGCTTCGATCTGCGCCGGGTCGGCCATCAGGCTCTCATAGCGCGCGCGCATGGGCGCGATTTCCTGGTCCAGGCGTTCGAACACCAGCTGCTTGGCATCGCCCCAGGCAATGCCTTGTGCGTACCGCTGGCGCAGCGCTTCGGTTTCCGCCTCCGAGGCAAATGCCTGATAGAACTGGAACAGCGCCGAGCCTTCGACCTCCTTGGGCTCGCCGGGCGCGCGCGAGTCGGTGGTGAAGCCGTTGATCAGCTTGCGCAACTGCTCGCGCGGCGTGAACAGCGGGATGGTGTTGTTGTAGCTCTTGCTCATCTTGCGGCCGTCGAGGCCGGGCAGCGTGGCCACGTTCTCGTCGATCACCACTTCGGGCAGCACCAGCAGCTCGCCGTAGAGATGGTTGAAGCTCGAAGCGATATCGCGCGCCATCTCCAGATGCTGGACCTGGTCGCGGCCCACGGGCACCTTGTTGGCGCCGAAGATCAGGATATCGGCGGCCATCAGCACCGGGTACATGAACAGGCCGGCCGAGACATCGGCATCGACGTCGTTGCCCGCGGCAACGTTCTTGTCGACCGAAGCCTTGTAGGCATGCGCGCGGTTGAGCACGCCTTTGCCCGTGACACAGGTCAGCAGCCAGCACAGTTCGGTGATCTCGGGCACGTCGGACTGGCGGTACAGCATGACCTGCTCGGGGTCCAGGCCCGCAGCGAGCCAGGTGGCGGCAATCTCCAGCGTCGAGCGCTGCACGCGTGCCGGGTCGGCGCACTTGATCAGCGCATGGTAGTCGGCCAGAAAGTAGAAGCTCTGCACATCGGCGCGCTGGCTGGACTGCACGGCGGGGCGGATGGCGCCGACATAGTTGCCCAGATGGGGCGTGCCCGAAGGCGTGATGCCGGTGAGAAAGCGGGTTTTGGACATGGCAGGAAACGGTTTTTCGCGAAAAGGAAATCAGCGCAGCAGCGCCAGCAGCGGCGTCAGCAGCAGGTCGATGGCGCTGTAGCCCAGGCTCATCAGCGGGCGCAGCCAGATGGTGCTGACGATGCCGAACACCACCAGCGCCAGCACGATGAAGAAGCCGAAGGGCTCGATGCGCGCGAACTGGTTGGCCAGGCGCCAGGGCAGCAGGCCCATCAGGATGCGGCCGCCATCGAGCGGCGGCAGCGGAAACAGGTTGAAGGCCCACATCACCAGGTTGACCAGGATGCCGGCGCGCGCCATCTCGACGAAGAAGCGCTCCTGCACGCCGCTGGTGATCAGCACCACCAGCAGCACGGCCCAGACAATGGCCTGGATGAAGTTCGACGCCGGCCCGGCCAGCGCGACCCAGATCATGTCGCGCTTGGGGTTGCGCAGGTGGTCGAAGCGCACCGGCACCGGCTTGGCGTAGCCGAACAGGAAGTCGCCCGAGGTCGCGAAGTACAGCATCAACGGCATCAGGATGGTGCCGATGGGATCGATGTGCTTGAACGGGTTGAGCGTGATGCGCCCCAGCATATAGGCCGTGTTGTCGCCGAAATGGCGCGCGGCATAGCCATGGGCGGCCTCATGGACCGTGATGGCGAACAGCACGGGCAGGGCGTAAATGAGAACGGTTTGGATGAGATTAGGGAAGTCCACGCGGGGATTGTGTCAGACCAGGGCCGCCTGTGTTGGATCGAGGCCGCCAACACAGGCATGTGCGGTAGTGGAAATCTACTATTTTGTTGCAAAATGCAAGCGGATGTGCAGAGTCCCCGGCTCTGCCCATTTCGTCTGAGAAACACCACTACACAGAGACAGATGCGCCGCGCGCAGAAAGAGGCAGACATGGGATTCGGCAGCTGGAAGATCGGCACCAGGCTGGTGCTTGCCTTTGGTGGCATTTGCGCGTTGATGGCGGCAATGATGGTGGTCACCAGCTGGTCGCTGGCGGGGGCCGAACGCGCGCTTGAAGGCGGCGGCGCCACCGATGTCGCGCAGGCGGCGCTGCAGCAGGTGCGCTGGTGGGTGCTGGGCCTGGGCGCTGCGGTGTGCGCGCTGGCGGTGGCCGCGTGGATCAGCCTGCGCCAGGGCATCGTGCGGCCGCTGCAGCAGGCCATCCTGATTGCCGAGACCGTGGCGGCGGGCGACCTGAGCCAGGAATTCAGCTCCGACCTGCAGGGCGACTTCGGCCGCCTGCTGGGCGCGCTGGGCACGATGGAAGACACGCTGACCGAACTGGTCGGCCGCATCCAGCAGTCGAGCGATTCGATCTGCGTATCGGCGTCGGAAATCGATGCCGGCAATGCCGACCTGTCGCGCCGCACCGACGACCAGGTGGCGGCGCTGACCCAGACCGCGGCCAGCATGGAGCAGCTCACGGCCACGGTGCGCCAGAATGCCGACCGCGCGCGCTCGGCCAGCGGCCTGGCGGTGGGTGCATCGGCCACGGCCGAGCGCGGCGGCGCGGTGGTCGGCCAGGTGGTGCAGACCATGGAGGCGATCAGCGGCAGCTCGCGCAAGATCGTCGACATCATCCAGGTGATCGAAGGCATTGCTTTCCAGACCAACATCCTCGCGCTGAACGCCGCCGTCGAGGCCGCGCGCGCGGGCGATCAGGGCCGTGGTTTCGCGGTGGTCGCCAGCGAGGTGCGCAGCCTGGCCGGACGCTCGGCCGAAGCCGCCAAGCAGGTCAAGACGCTGATCACCGCCAGCGTGGACCAGGTGCAAAGCGGCTCGGGCCTGGTGGGCGAGGCCGGCCGGACGATGCAGGAGATCGTCGGCGCCGTGGGCCAGGTCACGGGACTGCTTGGCGAGATCTCGCATGCGCTGCAGGAGCAGAGCGAAGGCATCGTCCAGGTCAATCTCGCGGTCGCGCACATGGATGGCGCGACCCAGGAAAATGCCGCCCTGGTAGGCCAGGCAGGACATGCGTCGCAGGCGCTGAGCGAGCGCGTGCAGGATTTGCAGCGCGCGGTGGGAGCGTTCAAGCTCGAGGATGAGCCCGCGGTAACGCTCGCAGCCGTGCCGAAAAGGGGTGCGCTGGCATTGGCGGCCTGAGGCGGCGGACACTGTTGGACGTGCACTCCCGTTCGTCCTGAGCCTGATCCTGATCCTGAGCCTGTCGAAGGATCGAAGGATGAATGGCCTGCACTCAAATCAAACCAGCTGTTGATGCACGTGCCAAGGTCCGGCACGACCTGTCTGCCAGGACCCCGTAGCCCCTCAAAGCCCCAGCCGCGCCAACTCCCCGCGCCCTTCGCGCACCATGGTCGCGTCGCCGCCATTGGCCATGGTCGTCAGGTCGATCACCGTGGTCGGCTCCTGCGGACATGCGCCGGCATCGACAATGCCGTCGAGCAGCTTTTCATAGCGTTCGCGGATTTCCTGCGGGTCGTTGAGCGGCTCGGTCTCGCCCGGCGGAATGAAGGTCGACGCGAGCAGCGGCGCGCCATGCAGCTCCAGCAGCAGCAGCAGGCCCTTGCGCTCGGGCACGCGCAGGCCGATGGTCTTGCGCTGCGGGTGGCTCACGCGGCGCGGCACCTCCTTGGTGGCGTCGAGAATGAAGGTATACGGGCCGGGCGTGCCCAGCTTGAGCAGCCGGTACTGGCGGTTGTCGACCTGGGCATAGGTCGCCAGTTCGGACAGGTCGCGGCACAGCAGGCTCAGGTGATGCTTGTCATCGATCTGGCGGATGCGGCGGATGCGTTCCACCGCGTCGCGGTCGTCGAGATGGCAGACCAGCGCATAGCTTGAATCCGTGGGCACGGCCAGCACCCCGCCTTTTTGCAGCAGGGTCGCGGCCTGCTTGAGCAGGCGCGGCTGGGGGTTTTCGGGGTGGGCTTCAAAGTACTGGGCCATTTGCAAGCGCTCCGTGGCAAAAAGGAAAGGAAAGACGTCAGGGCTGCCGTATGCGTTCGCTCAGCAGTTCCCAGACGGGTGTCAGCGCGCCGGGCAGCAGGGGCAGGGCCCCCAGGTCGGTGCGCGATTCTTGCGGGCTGTGGAAGTCGCTGCCGCGCGATGCGGCCAGGCCGAACTCCTGGGCCATGGCCGCGTAGGTCACATATTCGGCCGTGGTGTGGCTGCCGGTGACGACTTCGACGCCCTGGCCGCCATGGGCCTTGAATTCGGAAAACAGCGCATATTCCTCGTTGGCCGAGAAACGGTAGCGCGCGGGATGGGCAATGACGGCAATGCCGCCGGCATCGTTGACCCATTGCACGGCCTGCTGCAGCCGCGCCCAGCGGTGCGGCGCAAAGCCCGGCTTGCCTTCGGTGAGGAAGCGCCGGAACACCTCGCCCATGTCGCGGCAGATCTTCTTCTCGACCAGGAAGCGCGCGAAATGGGTGCGCGAGATCAGCGCCGGGTTGCCGACATAGCGCAGCGCGCCTTCATAGGCGCCGGGAATGCCCGCGAGCTCGAGCTGGCGGGCCATTTCGCGCGCGCGCGGGCCGCGGCCGCCGCGCACCTCGGCCAGTCCGGCATCGAGCGCGGCGTTCTCGGGATCGAAGCCCAGGCCGACGATGTGCACGGTCTCGTTGGCGAAGGTGACCGAGATCTCCACGCCCGTGAGATAGGCCAGGCCCTGGGCCTGCGCGGCCGCGGCAGCGCGCTGCTGGCCCGCGATTTCGTCGTGGTCGGTCAGCGCCCAGAGCTCGACGCCATTGGCGCGCGCACGCGCGGCCAGCTCCTCGGGAGTGAGGGTGCCATCCGAGATCAGCGAATGGCAGTGCAGGTCGGCATTGAGGTAGGAGGTGGGCACGGGACCATTGTAGGCCGGGGTCCGCGCGGCAAGCCCAATCCTGGCAATGCCCTTGCCGGCGGCCGGCGTCCGGCGGCCGGCGTCCGGTCAGCTGCCGGTCTGCGCGCCTTCGAGCAGGAACTGGACCTTGCGCTCGCCACGCCATTCATTGACGTCAAGGCGGAAGGCAATCAGCACGCGTTCGGGCAGCGGGTCGGTATGGCCGAACCAGATGCCGTCGATGGGCTGGCCCTGGTGGCGCAGCTTGAGCGACAGATGCTTTTCGCCGACCAGCCGCTGCGACAGCACATCGACCTCTTCGCTGAAGGTCGGCGCGGCAAAGCCCTGGCCCCAGACTTCCTGGTGCAGCTTGTCGACCAGGTCGGCATCGCAGTATTCAAGCGCCAGCGGACCGTCGGTCTCGATGCGCCGCGTGAGCGTCGCGGCATCGAGCCATTCCTTGGCGACCTGGGCCAGCGCCTGGTCGAACAGCTCGAAATGCTCCTCGGCAATGGTGCAGCCCGCGGCCATCGCATGGCCGCCGAAGCGCAGCAGCACGCCCGGATGGCGCTTGGCCACCAGGTCGAGTGCATCGCGCAGGTGGAAGCCCGGAATCGAGCGGCCCGAACCCTTGAGCTCATGCTCATGGCCGGGCGCGGCGCTGGCGGCAAACACGAAGCTCGGGCGGTGCAGCTTGTCCTTGATGCGCGACGCCACGATGCCGACCACGCCCTCATGGAAGTCCGGGTCGAACACGCTGACTGCCGGCGGCGGCTCCTCGTGCTCCTCGAACAGGCTCTCGACCATCAGCAGCGCCTGCTCGCGCATGCCGCCCTCGATCACGCGGCGCTCGCGGTTGATGGCGTCCAGCGTGCGCGCCAGCTCCTCGGCCCGGCCGCGGTCCTCGGTCAGCAGGCATTCGATGCCCAGCGTCATGTCGGCCAGCCGGCCCGCGGCATTGATGCGCGGGCCGAGCGCAAAGCCGAAGTCGAAGGTGGTTGCGGCGCGCCACTTGCGGCCCGCGGCGTCGAACAGCGCGGCCAGGCCGGGCTGCATCTGGCCCGCGCGGATGCGCTTGAGGCCCTGCGCCACCAGGCGGCGGTTGTTGGCATCGAGCTTGACCACGTCGGCCACCGTGCCCAGCGCCACCAGCGGCAGCAGCGGCTCGAGCCGGGGTTGGGTCTCGCGGTCGAACACGCCGCGCGCGCGCAGCTCGGCGCGCAGCGCCAGCAGCACATAGAACATCACGCCGACACCGGCCATGCATTTGCTCTCGAACGTGCATTCGGGCTGGTTCGGGTTGACCAATGCCTCGGCCACGGGCAGCGCGGGTCCGGGCAGGTGGTGGTCGGTGACCAGCACCTGCATGCCCAGCGCGCGCGCCTGCGCCACGCCGTCGACGCTGCTGATGCCGTTGTCGACGGTGATCAGCATGTCGGCGCCGCGTTCCTTGACGCGGCGCGCGATCGAGGCCGTGAGGCCGTAGCCGTCGACCACGCGGTCGGGCACGAGGTAGTCGACATGGCGCGCGCCGAGCAGGCGCAGGCCGCGCACGGCCACCGCGCAGGCGGTCGCGCCATCGCAGTCGTAGTCGGCGACGATGCACAGGCGCAGGTCGCGCGCAATGGCATCGGCCAGCAGCCGCGCCGCGGCATCGATGCCGCGCAGGCCCGCGGGCGGCAGCAGCCGGCCCAGGCCGTCGTTGAGCTCGTCGGCCGAATGCACGCCGCGCGCCGCATACAGCTGGGCCAGCAGTGGATGGATGCCCGATTGCTGCAGGGCCGCCAGCGTGGCGGCGGGAATCTCGCGAAGGGTGATTTTCATAACAGGGAAGGCAGGTCCGGCAGGCCGGCAGGCTTGAAGACTTGTTGGATTTTCTGGCGCCAGCCGGGCGCCTGCGGCTGCCAGGTCAGCGCGTTGCGTTCGCCGCACAGGGTCAGCTGCACCGCCGCGCCGCGCTGCTGCGCTTCGAGCAGTTCGCGCAGCAGGCCGGCATCGAGCTGCTGCCAGGCCGCGGCCCAGGCCGGCCAGTTTTCCTGCAAGGCGGCCGCGCGCAGCGCCGCGAGTTCGGGATGCACGCGCAGGGGCTGCACGTCTACGTGCGCCTCGAGCCGGCCCGCGCCGTGCAGCCAGAAGGCATTGACGGGCGCCAGGCCGCGCGCGGCGCGACGGTCGTTGAACGCGTGGGTGTAGAGCAGCATCTGCACTTCACTGTGCAGCCGGTTGAGCGTGCGCGCCGTGCGCGCGTCGGGCAACCAGCGGCGCACGTCGCGGCCCACCACCCGGTCCAGCGAGGCAGTGGCCAGGCCGTCAAGCGGCGCGCCGCTGGCCAGCCAGCGGTCGGGGCGTTCGAACTGCAGCGCGATGCCGTCCTCGGCAAACCAGGGCGCGAGAATCTCCAGCAGCGCGCGCGATTCGCTCTCCTCCAGCCCGAGGCCGGCCGGATCGGCCATGTGCACGGTGTCGGCGCCAATGCGCCAGTGGCAGGGCGAGAGCCAGGCCCAGGCCTGCTGCTGCGGCGCCGGGTCGGCGGCCTGCTGCTCCCAGGCGGCCCAGGGTACGCAGCCAGCCTGCAATGGCAGCTGCAGCCGGCGCGCCCACGCACGTTCGTGCGGCGGGCAGAAATCGGTTTCCTCGCCCGCGTCGCTGTGCACCAGCGCCGCGTGCTGCAGCAGCTGGCGCAGATGCGGCAGTTGCAGCGTGGGCCACAGCGCCGCGGCTTCGGGGCCGGCAGTGGCGAAGGCCACGGTCTGGGCAAGGTCGGCGGCAGGGGGGGCGGAGGCGGACGCGGAGGCAGTGGCAGGCATGGCGGCTATTGTCGGTCAGCGCGGGTTCCGGTGCCGGGCAAGGGTCAGCCGCGGTCTCCGGTGTTTTCCCGGGGATATGCGCTGGCAATGCCACAATGCAAGCACCATGCAAATACCCTATGAGCTGGCCCTGGGCTGGCGTTACACCCGCGCGGGGCGCGCGACACGCCGCAACGGCTTCATCTCCTTCATCTCCGGTGTATCCATGCTGGGCATCGCATTAGGCGTTGCCGCGCTGATCATCGTGCTCAGCGTCATGAACGGCTTCCAGAAGGAAGTGCGCGACCGCATGCTCAGCGTCGTGTCGCACATCGAGATCTTCGCCCCCCAGGGCGCGGCATTGCCGAGCCTGGAGCGCACGCTGGCCGAGGCCCGGCGCAACCCGAACGTGGTCGGCGCGGCGCCGTTCGTGTCCTCCCAGGCGCTGCTGGCGCGCGGCGAGGACATGAAGGGCACGCTGGTGCGCGGCATCGACCCGGCGCTCGAACCCGAGGTCACCGACCTGGCCGAAAACAATGCCAAGGCGCTGGCGCAACTGGTGCCCGGCGAGTTCCGCGTGGTGCTGGGCATCGAGCTCGCACGCTCGCTGGGCGTGCGCACGGGCGATGCGGTCACGCTGATCGTGCCCGGCGGCCAGGTCACGCCCGCGGGCGTGGTGCCGCGGCTCAAGCAGATGACCGTGGCCGGCACCTTCGACTCCGGCCATTACGAATACGACTCGGCGCTGGTGATGCTGCACCACGACGACGCGCAGCGGCTGTTCCGCCTGGAAGGCCCGACCGGCATCCGCCTCAAGCTCAAGGACCTGCACGAAGCGCCCCAGGTCGCGCGCCAGCTGGCCGACACGCTCAGCGACCACCTGCTGATCCGCGACTGGACGCAGCAGAACAAGACCTGGTTCTCGGCCGTGCAGCTGGAAAAACGCATGATGTTCATCATCCTGACGCTGATCGTCGCCGTGGCCGCGTTCAACCTGGTGTCGACCCTGGTCATGACCGTGACCGACAAGCGCGCCGACATCGCCATCCTGCGCACGCTGGGCGCGAGCCCGCGCAGCATCATGCTGATCTTCATGGTGCAGGGCGCGATGGTCGGCGTGATCGGCACGCTGGCCGGCCTGGCGCTGGGCCTGGGCATCGCGCTGAACATCGACGTGATCGTGCCGGCCATCGAGCACGCGTTCAACGCCAGCTTCCTGCCCAAGGACATCTACCTGATCAGCAAGATGCCCAGCGAGCCGCAGAGCTCCGACATCGCGCCGATCGCCGTCATTTCCCTGATCCTGTCGTTTGTCGCGACGATTTATCCCAGCTGGCGTGCAAGCCGCGTGAACCCGGCGGAGGCACTGCGTTATGAATGATTCCCAAGCTATCGTGCTGCAGGCGCGCGCGCTGAGCAAGCGCTTCGCCGAAGGCCGCCTCGACGTGCAGGTGCTGCGCAACGTCGACCTGTCGGTGGTGGCCGGCGAGACCCTGGCCATCGTCGGCGCCTCGGGTTCGGGCAAGAGCACCTTGCTGCATCTGCTCGGCGGGCTCGATGCGCCCAGCGAAGGCAGCGTCTGGCTCAAGGGCCAGGAGTTGCAGGACCTGTCGCCGCAGGCCCAGGGCCAGCTGCGCAACCAGCACCTGGGCTTCATCTACCAGTTCCACCATCTGCTGCCCGAGTTCAGCGCGCTGGACAACGTGGCCATGCCGCTGCGCATCCGCCGCCTGCCCGCGGCCGAATGCCGCGAGCGCGCGCGCCAGATGCTGGCGCTGGTCGGCCTCAAGGACCGCGTGCAGCACCGGCCGTCGGAGCTCTCGGGCGGCGAGCGCCAGCGCGTGGCGATTGCGCGCGCGCTGGTCACCGAGCCGGCCTGCGTGCTGGCCGACGAACCCACGGGCAACCTCGACCGCAACACCGCCGACGCGGTGTTCGCGCTGATGCTGGGCCTGGCGCGCGACAAGGGCACGGCTTTCGTGATGGTCACGCACGACGAGTCGCTGGCCGCCAAGTGCGACCGCGTGGTGCGCCTGGTGCAAGGCCAGCTGGCCTGACAGCTTTCACGGGGAGCTGGCAATGACGTTCTGGATAGACACCCACTGCCATCTCGATGCCGCTGAGTTCGACGCGGACCGGAGCGCGGTGCGCGCCGCGGGCCGTGCGGCCGGTGTCGCGCATTGCGTGATCCCGGCGGTGGAGCGCGGCAACTGGCAAGCCGTGCGCGATCTCGCGCATGCGGGCAGCGACAGCTACGCGCTGGGCATCCATCCGCTGTTCACGCCCCGGGCCAACGCTGAGGATCTGGAACTGCTCAAGCAGGAACTCGCGGCGCGGCGCGCTGATCCGCGGCTGGTTGCGGTGGGCGAGATCGGCCTGGATTTCTTCGTGCCCGGGCTCGATGCCGGGCACCAGCAGCAGATCTACCGCGCGCAGATCCAGCTGGCGCGCGCATTCGATCTGCCGGTGCTGCTGCACGTGCGCAAGTCCAGCGACCAGCTGCTCAGGCAGCTGCGCGAGACCCCGGTGCGCGGCGGCATCGCGCATGCGTTCAACGGCAGTGCGCAGCAGGCGCAGGCGTTCATCGACATGGGTTTCAAGCTGGGTTTCGGCGGCGCGCTGACCTTCGAGCGCGCGCACAAGCTGCGCGCGCTGGCGGCCGAGCTGCCGCTGTCCGCACTGGTGCTGGAAACCGATGCACCCGACATTCCGCCGCAATGGGTCTACACCACGGCGCAGCAGCGCGCCGAGGGCGTGGCGCAGGGCCGCAACAGCCCGGCCGAGCTGCCGCGCATCGCGCAGGTCGTGGCCGAGTTGCGCGCCATCCCGGCCGCCGAACTGGCCGAAGCCAGCACCGCCAATGCCTGCGCCGCGCTGCCCGGCCTGTCGGCATTGATCCACACGAATACCAGCCAGCGCTGACAGCGCAATGCGCCGTGGCGAAGCGCGCGGGCGGCGTTTCAGGACAGAATGCGGGCAGATGAGCCTTTTCTTGCAATCCACTCCCCTGGCGCCGCCGGCGCGCCTGCAGGGCCTGGCCCCCGTGGTCGCCGCGAATACGCGGGTGCTGGTGCTGGGCAGCTTCCCGGGCGCGGCGTCGCTGGCTGCGCAGCAGTATTACGCGCATCCGCAGAACCAGTTCTGGCGTGTGCTGCAGACGCTCTGGCCGCAGCACCCGCAGCCCGGGCGCGAGGACTATGCGGGGCGCTGTGCCTGGCTGCTGGCGCGCGGGCTCGGGTTATGGGACGTCTATGACAGCTGCGAGCGCGAGGGCAGCCTCGACGCCGCCATCCGCCGTCCCGAGGTCAACGACTTCGCGGCGCTGCGCATGCGGTGCCCGCAGCTGCGCGTGCTGGCGCACAACGGCGCCGAAAGCTTTCGCCATGCCGATGCGGCGCTGGCGGCGCTGGGCCTGGCCGGCAGCGCACGGGCAGTGAAGCTGCCTTCGACCAGTCCCGCCAATGCGGGCTGGAGTTTTGAACGTAAGCGGCAGGCCTGGCATGACGCCCTGGCCGCCGCGGGATTGGTGAACGCGTGAACAGCAAGAAAAACGACAGCATCGAGCTGCCCGAAGTCAGTGTCTCGGAGTATGGCGACGTGCGCCATCTGCATCTGGGCACGCCCTGGATCCAGGGCTCGATGCGCGTCAAGGAGCCTTTCGAGATCGAGCTCGAATACGTGCAGCGCATGATGGCTTGGCTGCTGTTCGTCGACCCGGCCACCGTGAGCAAGCGCTATGCGGTGCAACTGGGCCTGGGCGCGGGCGCGATCACCAAGTTCTGCCACAAGAAGCTGCGCATGCAGACCACGGCCATCGAGCTCAACCCGCAGGTGATCGCGGTCTGCCGCAGCTGGTTCAAGCTGCCGCCCAACGGCGCGCGCTTGCAGGTGGTGCTTGCCGACGCGGCCGAGGAGATCCGCCGCGAGGGCTGGGAAAACCAGGTCGATGCGCTGGCCGTCGATCTCTACGACCACGAAGCCGCGGCGCCGGTGCTCGACAGCGCAGAGTTCTATGCCGACTGCCGCGCGCTGCTGACCGATGATGGCTGCATGACGGTGAACCTGTTCGGCCGGTCATCGAGCTACGAGAAGAGCCTGGCGAAGATGGCCGAGGCGTTTGGCGAGGATGCGCTGTGGGCCTTCAAGCCCACGCGCGAAGGCAATACCGTGGTGCTCGCGCAGCGCACGCCCGCGCGGCCCGCGCGCGCCGTGCTGGACGAACGCGCGCAGGCCATCCAGGCGCGCTGGGACCTGCCGGCCACCAAGTGGCTGCGCGGCTTCAAGCCGATCGTCAAACGCTGAACCGAAGCGCTGACAGGAGGCACAATGGCAGGCATGCAAGTCAGCTCCACTTCTTCTTCGTCCCCGGCGGCCGGCCCTTCGCGCGCCACGGCCAGCCAGATTGCCCAGCTGCAAAAGCAGCTGCAATCCTTGACCAAGGACCTCAAGGAGGTCGCGAACTCCGACGGCGACGCCAAGACCAAGCAGCAGAAACAGGAACTGCTGCAGGCACAGATCATGGCCGTCCAGGCGCAGATCGAAGCCCTGCAGCGCGCCCAGCAGCAGGCGCAGCTGGAAAAGACGCAGGCGCGCCAGTCCGAGGCCCATCCCGAAGACGATGCCGCGCCGCGCCGCACTCCGGCGCTGGGCACGCTGGGCGCGCAAGTTGATACCTACGCCTGATTCCTCTCCCGCCGAACGGTCCGGGTCCGGGCCGCTGCAGTGGCGCAGCATCGTGCGCTGGCTGCAGGCCGATGGCGTGATCACCTCCGAGGAAGCCGAACGCACCATCGTGCGCTGCTCGCAGGCCGAAAGCAGCCTGCACCCGCTGGTGCGGCTGGCGCATGTGGCCATGGCCCGCGCCGACGGCAGCCAGCCGCTCGATGTCGAGGCGCTGACGCAGTACGTGGCCCAGCGCTGCGGCCTGCCGTATCTGCGCATCGATCCCCTGCGCGTCGATGCGGGGCGCATTGCCGAGACCATGAGCGCGAGCTATGCCGAGCGCCACCGCGTGCTGCCGGTGCAGGTCACGCCCGAGGAAGTGATCGTGGCGACTTCCGAGCCGCTGGTCGACGACTGGGTCGCCGAAGTCGAGCGCCAGGCGCGGCGCCGGGTGCGCCGCGTCATGTCCAATCCGCTGGACATCAAGCGCCTCACGGCCGAATTCTTTGCCCTGGCCAAATCGGTGCGCGCGGCGCAAAAGAGCGGCGGGGCGGCCAGCACCGCCAGCTTCGAGCAACTGGTGGAGCTGGGCAACGCCAACAAGCAGCTCGATGCCAATGACCAGGGCGTGGTGCGCGTGGTCGACTGGCTTTGGCAATACGCCTTCGACCAGCGCGCCAGCGACATCCACCTCGAGCCGCGGCGCGAGCAGGGCGTGATCCGCTTTCGCATCGACGGCGTGCTGCACCCGGTCTACCACCTGCCCATGGGCGTGCTCAATGCGATGGTGGCGCGCGTCAAGCTGCTGGGCCGCATGGACGTGGTCGAACGCCGCCGCCCCCAGGATGGCCGCATCAAGACGCGCAACCCGCGCGGCGCCGAGGTCGAAATGCGCCTGTCGACGCTGCCCACGGCCTTTGGCGAAAAGATGGTGATGCGCATCTTCGATCCTGAGAATGCGGTCAAGGACCTTGCCGGCCTGGGCTTCGCGCCGCATGACGCGCAGCGCTGGGAATCGCTGGTGCGCCAGCCGCACGGCATCGTCCTGGTGACGGGCCCGACCGGATCGGGCAAGACCACCACCCTCTACGCCACGCTCAAGCGCCTGGCCACCGAGGAGGTCAACGTCAGCACCGTCGAGGACCCGATCGAGATGATCGAGCCGGCCTTCAACCAGACCCAGGTCCAGCCGCAACTCGATTTCGGCTTCACCGAAGGCCTGCGCGCGCTGATGCGCCAGGACCCGGACATCCTCATGGTCGGCGAGATCCGCGACCTCGCCACGGCCGAAATGGCGGTGCAGGCCGCGCTCACCGGCCACCTGGTGTTCTCGACGCTGCATACCAACGACGCCCCGAGCGCCGTGAGCCGGCTGATGGAGCTGGGCGTGCCGTCCTATCTGATCAACGCCACGCTGCTGGGCGTGCTGGCGCAGCGCCTGGTGCGCACGCTGTGCCCGCAGTGCAAGCAGCCCGATGAAACGGCCACGCGCGAGCAACTCGCCGAGGCCGTCAGGCCCTGGAAGCTCAATGGCGGCTACCACCCCTACCAGCCCGTGGGCTGCACCGACTGCCGCATGACGGGCTTCAAGGGCCGCACCGGCCTCTACGAGCTGCTCACGGTGAGCGAGCCGCTCAAGGAGCTGATCCATGCCGCGCCGTCCATTGACGGCCTGCGCCGCCAGGCCGTGGCCGACGGCATGCGCCCGCTGCGGCTCGCGGGCGCGCTGCGCGTGGCCGAAGGCTTCACCACGCTGGCCGAAGTCATCGGCAGCACACCCCAGCTGGGCTGAAATCGCCCCCTGGTACAAACCCTGGGGTGATGCTCCAGCCGACCTCGCCAAAACCCCGCAAATCCAGCCTGCATGCGGGTTGCAGCCCGATTCGGTACCGCCGCAAGCATGCTTTGCGGAATCGGGTTTGTAGGTGGAATCCACATTCGGACACAACTTCCGCGGCCCCACAATCGCCCCATCGTGATTTCCGTCTAGGAGACATTTTTGTGAAAATCAAGAGTCAAAAAGACTTTTTTGCCGGGTTGATGTTCCTGGTCATCGGTCTCGCCTTTGCGATCGGTGCCACGGAATACAACGTCGGTACGGGTGCGCGCATGGGTCCCGGGTACTTCCCGCTGATCCTGGGCGTGTTGATGGCCATTCTGGGTACGGCCATTGCCGCCAAGGGCCTGATCGTCGAAACCGCCGATGGCGACAAGATCGGCAAGTGGGCCTGGAAGCAGGTCTTCTTCATCCTGGCCGCCAACTTCGCGTTCGGCATCCTGCTGGTCGGCGTTCCCGCCTTCGGCATTCCCCAGTTCGGCCTGATCGTCGCCATCTACGCGCTGGTCTTCATCGCCAGCATGGGCGGCTACTCCTTCAACGCGAAGGAAGTGCTGGTCCTGGCAACGGTTCTGGCAGTGGGCAGCTATGTGGCTTTCGTCTGGGCACTGAATCTGCAGTTCCCCGTGTGGCCTAGCTTCATCACGGGTTAAGGGAGCATCGTTCGTGGAACTTCTTGACAATCTGGCACTCGGCTTCGGCGTTGCCTTTACCTTCCAAAACCTGATTTACTGCTTCATCGGCTGTCTGTTGGGTACCCTCATCGGCATTCTGCCGGGTATCGGCCCCGTGGCGACCATCGCCATGCTGCTGCCCGCGACCTACGCCCTGCCTCCCGTGGCGGCGCTGATCATGCTGGCCGGTATTTACTACGGCGCGCAGTACGGTGGTTCGACCACCGCGATTCTGGTGAACCTGCCGGGCGAATCCTCGTCGGTGGTGACCGTGATCGACGGCTACCAGATGGCGCGCAAGGGCCGTGCGGGTCCTGCGCTGGCGGCTGCCGGCATCGGTTCGTTCTTCGCTGGCTGCGTCGGCACCATCATCCTGGCTGCCTTCGCGCCTCCGCTGACCGAAGTCGCGTTCAAGTTCGGCCCTGCCGAGTACTTCTCGCTGATGACCCTGGGCCTGATCGGCGCCGTGGTGCTGGCTTCGGGCTCGCTGCTCAAGGCCATCGCGATGATCGTGCTGGGCCTGCTGTTCGGCATGATCGGTACCGACGTGAACTCCGGCGTGGCCCGCTACAGCTTCGACATTCCTGAACTGACCGACGGCATCGACTTCGTCGTGATCGCCATGGGTGTGTTCGGCTACGGCGAAATCATCGCCAACCTGTCCAAGCCCGAAGACGAGCGCGAAGTGTTCACCGCCAAGGTGACCGGCCTGATGCCTACCGCAGAAGACTTCAAGCGCATGTTCCCCGCGATGCTGCGTGGTACGGCTCTGGGTTCGGCCCTGGGTATCCTGCCCGGTGGCGGCGCCATGCTGTCGGCCTTTGCTGCCTACACGATCGAGAAGAAGACCAAGCTGCGTCCCGGCGAAGTTCCTTTCGGTCAAGGCAACATCCGTGGTGTGTGCTCGCCTGAGTCGGCCAACAACGCCGGTTCGCAGACTTCGTTCATCCCCCTGCTGACGCTGGGTATCCCCCCGAACGCCGTGATGGCGCTGATGGTGGGCGCGATGACGATCCACAACATCCAGCCTGGTCCCCAGGTCATGACCAGCAACCCCGAACTGTTCTGGGGCCTGATCGCCTCGATGTGGCTCGGCAACCTGATGCTGATCATCTTGAACCTGCCGCTGATCGGCGTCTGGATCAAGCTGCTGACGGTGCCTTACCGCTGGCTGTTCCCCGCCATCGTGCTGTTCTGCGCGATCGGTGTGTACGGCACCAAGAACAGCGAGTTCGACGTGTGGATGGTGGGTATCTTCGGTTTCGTCGGCTACGTGTTCCACAAGCTGGGCACCGAACCCGCACCGCTGCTGCTGGGCTTCATCCTGGGCCCGATGATGGAAGAAAACCTGCGCCGTGCGCTGCTGCTGTCGCGTGGCGACTGGAGCGTGTTCGTGACGCGTCCGATCTCGGCAAGCTTCCTGGTCCTGGCCGTGCTGCTGCTGATCATCGTGCTGCTGCCCGCAGTGAAGAACCGCCGCGAGGAAGCCTTCGTCGAAGACTGACGAAGCGCTGCCCCTGGCAAATGAAAACGGCACCTTCGGGTGCCGTTTTTTTTCGCCCGCCCGCAGCCGGGCCACAATAGCGGCTGGTACAACAAGGTTCCGATGCTTGCTCCCACTGCCCCGGCGCAGCACCCCCAGCGGGCGCTGCTGCACAATGAAATCCACGCGCGTCCGGCCGAAGTCATGGCCGCGCCGCTGGCCATCGCGCAGATCGTGATGTGGGCCGATGCCGCCCAGCGCGACGCCAGCCGCAGCCATGTGGCGCGCCTGCTGCGCGACCACCACCAGCCACCGCCGGACGGCAGCACGACGCATCTGCGCTGTGATTTCGGCGCCTTCCGGCTGCGCTGGGAGCTGCATACCGAATTCGTTTCGTGGACCTTCACGGTGGCGCTGGACCCGGCCACGCCGCTCGATGCGCCGGCCGCGCGCACCGCGCTGGCCCAGGTGCCGCAGGAATGGCTGGCCGCGCTGCCGGGCCAATGCCTCAGCAGCCTGCATCTGTGGGTCTTGCATGCCGATGCGTCCGCGCGCCAGCGCCTGGTGCGCCATATGCTCAACGAGGACAACGTGGTGGCCTCGGCGGTGGCCGATGCCAATGCCCAGCTCTACACCGACTTCTGCATCCACGCCGACGGCTGCTCGCGCATGCTGGTGTTTGCCGAGCCGCAGCTGTCGCCGCAGCGCCTCGGCCGGCTGGTGCAGCGGCTGCTGGAGATCGAGACCTACCGCATGGCGGCGCTGCTGGGCCTGCCCGCCGCGCGCCGCGCGGCCGAAGTGCTGGCCAGCGCCGAGCGCGACCTGGCCGAGCTGGCCCAGGCCATCCGCCTCGCCGACCGCGACAGCGAGCCGCTGCTGCTGGACCGCCTGACGCGCCTGGCAGGCCAGGTCGAGAGCGAATATGCGGCCACGCATTCGCGCTTCTCGGCCAGCATGGCGTATTTCGAGCTGGTCGACCGGCGCATCCACGACATCAGCGAATCGCGCCTGCCGGGCATGCAGACCGTCGCGCAGTTCATGGACCGGCGGCTCTCGCCTGCGCGCAGCACCTGCGAATGGGCCACGCGCCGGCAGAACGCGCTGTCCGAGCGCGTGTCGCGCGTGAGCCAGTTGCTGCGCACGCGCGTCGACATCGAGCAGCAGCAAAGCAGCCAGGCGCTGTTGGGCACCATGAACCACCGCCAGGGCATGCAGCTGCAGTTGCAGTCCACCGTGGAAGGGCTGTCGGTGGCGGCCATCACCTATTACATCGTCGGGCTGATCAGCTACCTGGCCAAGGGCGCGCAAAAGCTCGGCTGGCCCTGGTCGCCCGAGTCGTCGGCCGCCGTGGCCATCCCGGTCGTGGCCTTTGGCGTCTGGTGGTCGCTGCGGCGGCTGCACGACAAGCTGTTCCACGGCCGCCACTGAGCGCGGCAAGCGCGGTCGCGGCTATATTCACTCTCAGGCACAGCCCGGCTGTGCAGTTCTTCAACGGCAACGGAGGTTTTCCATGGATTTGGGTATTGCAGGCAAGTGGGCGCTGGTGTGCGGCGCGAGCAAGGGGCTGGGCTTTGGCTGCGCGCAGGCGCTGGCCGGTGAAGGCGTGAACCTGGTGATCAACGCGCGCAACCCCGAGGCGCTGGCCGATGCCGCCAAGCGCCTCGCCGCGCTGCCGGGGGCGGGCAAGGTCATCGCGGCCGCCGCCGACATCACCACGCCCGAAGGCCGCGCCGCGGTGTTTGCCGCTGCCGGCGGCCCGGGCGTCGACTTCGATATCGTCGTGACCAACGCCGGCGGCCCGCCGCCCGGCGACTTCCGCGACTGGGACCGCGATGCCTGGATCAAGGCCGTGGACGCCAACATGCTCACGCCCATCGAGCTGATCAAGGCCACGGTGGACGGCATGGCCGCGCGTGGCTTCGGCCGCATCGTGAACATCACCTCGAGCGCGGTGAAGGCCCCGATCGACATCCTGGGCCTGTCGAACGGCGCGCGCAGCGGTCTGACCGGCTTCGTTGCCGGCGCGGCGCGCAGCGGCATTGCCGGCAAGGGCGTGACCATCAACAACCTGCTGCCAGGCAAGTTCGCCACCGACCGCCTGCAGGGCACGATGCAGGCCGCGGCCAACAAGACCGGCAAGAGCATCGACGAGGTCGCCGAAGCCAGCATGAAGCAGATTCCCGCGCGCCGCTTCGGCAATGCGCAGGAGTTCGGTGCGATCTGCGCCTTCTTGTGCAGCCAGCATGCAGGCTACATGACGGGCCAGAACATCCTTCCCGACGGCGGCCTGTACCCGGGCAGCTTCTAATCCTGCGGCGCAGTTCGCCTGGAGAACTGCCGCCCGGGAAGAAGTCCGTTTGTCCTGAGCCTGTCGAAGGATGGACGGGCGTTTGCCCCGGTCAGGCGCGTTATCAAAGGTTCCATGGGTCGGCCAGGATCAGTCCCTGTCGACATATCGATTCATCGGCCGGCAGTTCACAGCCGGTTTTTCCTGAAGGAGACGGCAATGAACATGGCAGTGCAGATCAAGCAACCCGGCGGCCCCGAGCAGATGGAGCTGGTCGAGGTGGCGGTGGGCGAGCCCGGTCCGGGCGAGGTGCGTATCCGCCACAAGGCGGTCGGGCTCAACTACATCGATGTCTACCAGCGCAGCGGCCTCTATCCGCTGGCCATGCCGCTCACGCTGGGCATGGAAGGCGCGGGCGTGATCGAGGCCGTGGGCGCAGGGGTCGAGCACCTGCGCGTGGGCGACCGCGCGGCCTATACCAGCAACCCGCCGGGCTCGTACTGCGAGGCGCGCGTCATGCCGGCCGACCGCGTGTGCCGCCTGCCCGACGACATCGGCTTCGAGACCGGCGCGGCCATGATGCTCAAGGGCCTCACGGCGCAGTACCTGCTCAAGCGCGTCAAGCCGGTCGAAGGATTGGAGCCCGGGGATTTCGTGCTGTTCCATGCGGCCGCGGGCGGCGTGGGCCTGATTGCGTGCCAGTGGGCCAAGGCGCTGGGCCTGCAACTGATCGCCACGGCGGGAAGCGACGAGAAATGCCGGCTGGCGCTCGGCAACGGCGCCGCGCATGCCATCAACTACCGCAGCGAGAACTTTGCCGAGCGCGTCAAGGAAATCACTGGCGGCGCGGGCGTGAAGGTGGTCTATGACTCGGTGGGCAAGGACACCTGGGAAGGCTCGCTGCAATGCCTGCGCACCTTTGGCCTGATGGTCTGCTTCGGCAATGCCTCGGGTCCGGTGCCGGCGTTCGCGCCCTCGCTGCTGGCGGCGCGCTCCATCTATGTCACGCGCCAGACGGTCTACAACCACATCGCGACGCGTGAATCCTGCCAGGCCATGGCCGACGACCTGTTTGCCGTGGTGCAAAGCGGTGCCGTGAAGATCCATATCGACCAGCGCTATCCGCTGCGCGAGGTGCAGCAGGCCCACCGCGATCTCGAAGCACGCAAGACCACGGGCTCGACCATCCTGACGCTATGAGCCCGCTGCCAGCCTGGGTGGCGCGCGAGCGCGCCAGCGCCAGCCAGCCGCCGCTGCTTGCGCGCGAGACGCTGCATGTCGCCGGCCAGCCGGTGGGCTCGGTGCAGCGCGGGCTGCTCGAGGATCTGGGGCTCGGTAACCTGCGCGCGATGGGCATCGACATCGTGCAGCGCGGCACCGGCGCCTGGCTGCAGGCCGATGCGGGCAATGCCGCCACACTGGCCTTGAACCGCCTGGCCCAAGTGCTGCGCGCCGACGGACGCTGCGGCCCGTGGCGCGACGAGCAGATCGCGCTGCGCGCCAGCACGGGGGCGTGCATTGCCACGGTGGAGCGCGGCGCGGTGCGCGTGCTGGGCATTGCCACCGAAGCCGTGCATCTGGTGGGCGTGGCGCCCGACGGCCGGCTGTGGCTGCAGCAGCGCGCGGCCAACAAGTCGATGTACCCGGGCCGCTGGGACACGCTGATGGGCGGCATGGTGTCGGCCGGGGACGATCTGGACACCGCGCTGGCGCGGGAGACCTGGGAGGAAGCCGGGCTGCGCCTGGAGCGCCTGCAGGACCTGCGCTACGGCGGCGTGTTCGAGCTGAACCAGCCCAGCGACGAGGGCGACGGCTGCGGCTACATCCGCGAGCGCATCCACTGGTATGCGGCCACCGTGCCCGAAGGCGTGGTGCCCGACAACCAGGACGGCGAAGTGCAGGGCTTCGCGCTGCTGCCGGCCGCAGAGGTGCAAGCCATGGCTGCGCAGGAGCAGTTCACGCCCGAGGCGGCACTGGTCTGGGCCGCGTACTGGGGCTGGTAGCCGGGCGCAGGCGCCGGGTGCCTCAATCCCTTTGTGGCAACGGCGTCTCGCGCAGCCGGCTCGGCGCCAGCGCGCCCGCGGTTTCCAGGATCGGATAGGCCACCGAGCACAGCAGCGAGTTGATGCGCTTGAGTTCGCTGATCAGGTCGATGTGCAGCGAGCTGGTTTCAATGCTGGGCACGGTCTTGTCCGAAAGCCGCGCCAGGTGCGAGGCCGAGTAGGCCAGTTCCAGGTCGCGAAAGCGCGCCTTTTCCTCGAGCAGCTTCTGCGCGTCGCGCACATTGCCGGTCAGGAACACGCTCATGGCCAGGCGCAGGTTGTCGAGCAGGCGTGCGTGCAGGTCGTTGATCTCCTGCATGCCCGCAGCCGAGAACTGCCGGCCCTTCTTGATCTTCTTGGTCTCGATGTCCTGCAGCACGCGCTCGATCAGGTCGCCGATCTGCTCCATGTTGATCGTGAAGCTGATGACTTCGGTCCAGCGCTGGCCTTCCTTCTCGTCGAGCTCGGCGCGCGAGATCTTGGTCATGTAGTACTTGATCGCCGAGTACAGCTCGTCGACGGTGTCGTCGAGCTGGCGCAACTCGGCCGACAGCTTCAGGTCGTCATTGACCAGCACCTTGTGCATGCCGATGAGCATCGCTTCGACCACATCGGCCTGGTGCAGCGCCTCGCGCGCGGCGCAGGAGATGGCCAGCGAGGGCGTGGCCAGCGCCGAGGCGTCGAGATGGCGCGGGCGCAGCGGATTGCCCGCGCCGGGCGCCGGCTTGGGCAGCAGCACGCAGACCCAGCGCGCCACCATATTGGTCATGCCGAGGAAGAACAGCGTGTTGAAGATGTTGAATGCCAGGTGGAACAGCACCACGTTGCTGGCGCCGTCGCCGATCAGCGGCCGCACATGGCGCATCCACAGCCCGATGCAGGGCAGGGCCAGCGCCACGCCCATGACCTTGAACAGCATGTTGCCCACCGTGACCTGGCGCACCTCGACGCTGGACTTGGCCGTGGTCAGCACCGCCACCAGGCCGCTGCCCAGGTTGGCGCCCAGCGCCAGGCCCAGCGCGACTTCGAGCGGCACCGCGCCCGAGCTGGCCATGGCCGCGATCAGCAGCACGATGGCCAGGCTGGAATAGGCCATCACGGCCAGCACCGCGCCCATCAGCAGCTCGAGGAAGATGTCGCTGGTCATCGAGCCCAGCAGCGTGCGGATGACGGCGGATTCGACCAGCGGCTCGGTGGCTTCGACCACCAGGCGCAGCGCCAGCAGCATCACGCCCAGGCCGATCAGGACCCGGCCGATGCGCCCGGGCGTGCTGTCCTGGCGCGTGATGAACAGCACCACGCCAACGAAGATCAACAGCGGGGAAAGCCAGGACAGGTCGGTGGCGAACAGCACCGACATCATGGCCGTGCCGACATCGGCGCCGCGCATCACGGCCAGCGCCGAGGGCAGGGTGATCAGGCCCTGGCCGACGAACGACGAAGTCATGAGCGAGGTCGCGGTGCTCGACTGCACCAGCGCCGTGACGCCGATGCCCGAAAGCACCGCGGACACGCGGTTGCCCATGCTGCGGGCAAGCAGGTTTCGCAGGTTCGCACCGAAGACGCGCAAGACCCCGGTCCGAACCATGTGGGTGCCCCACACGAGCAGTGCGACAGCGGCCAGTAGGTTGAGTAAGTGTTTCATGGGAGAACCGAACACTATAGCGCGCTGTGGTTCTCTATGCCACAAATGTGGTTGAAATGGCGCGTTTTGGCGCGTTTATGCGCGTTTGACCTACGTGGATGCGACGACCGTGCCCAAAAAGCGGTAAAGCTTGGGTGCCTGCTGGGCCGGCCAGGCGCAGGGCGGCCTGCCAAAAGGAAGAGGGCGGTTCCATCACCATGGAACCGCCCCAGTCGACTCACGAGTTGCTTTTCTTCCTCATGCGCCGCAGTTCATCCAGGATCAGCAGCACCGCGCCGATGGTGATCCCCATGTCCGCCACATTGAAGGCAGGAAAGTGCGAAGCGCCCCAGTAGAAATCGAGGAAGTCGACGACATAGCCATGCTGCATGCGGTCGACCACGTTGCCAATGGCGCCGCCCAGGATGCTCGACAGCGCCAGGCTCAGCAGGCGCTGGCCGCGGTGGGCGTGCAACTGCCAGACGATGACCACCGTGGCAATCACGCCGATGCCGGTGAACAGCCAGCGCTGCCAGCCGCCCGCATCGGCCAGGAAGGAGAAGGCCGCACCGGTGTTGTGCGCACGCACGATGTTGAAGAAGCCGGTGATCGGCGTGTAGTCGCCGAGCTGGTAGTGCGTAAGGATCCACTGCTTGGTCACCTGGTCGACACCGATCAGCACCAGCGCCCAGACCAGCCACGGCCAGATGGCCGGGCGGCTGACGGCGGAGACGGTCGGCGCCATCATGCGAATTCCCGGTCTTCACCGGTTCCATGCAGGTTGCTGTCGCAGCGGCCGCACAGCGTCGGGTAGGCCGGGTTGCTGCCCACGTCCTCGCGGTAGTGCCAGCAGCGTTCGCACTTGTCGTGCGCGCTGGGCGCCACGCTGGCCTGCAGGGTCGCGCCCGACTCGGCGGCCACGGCCTGCGCGGCCGAGGTGATGAACACGAACTTCAGGTCGTCGCCCAGGCTCTGCAGCAGCGCCAGGTCTTCATGCTCGGCAGCCAGCGTGACTTCGGCCTGCAGCGACGAGCCGACCTGGCCCGTGCCGCGCACGGCTTCGATGTCCTTGTTGACCAGATCGCGGATCTCGCGGATGCGCGCCCACTTGGCCAGCAGCGCGGCATCGCCTGCGGGCAGGTCGACGAACTTCTCCACGAAGATGGTCTCGCTGTCGCCGAAGATCTTCCAGGCTTCCTCGGCCGTGAACGACAGGAACGGCGCCATCCAGCGCAGCATCGCGTGCGTGATCTGCCACAGCGCGGTCTGCGCCGAGCGGCGGGCGAGGCTCTTGGGCGCGCTGGTGTAGAGGCGGTCCTTGAGCACGTCGAGGTAGAAGCCGCCCAGGTCTTCCGAGCAGTACAGCTGCAGCTTGGCGACCACGGGGTGGAACTCGTAGACCTGGTAGTGGCCCAGGATCTCGGTCTGCAGCTGGTGCGCGCGCGCCAGCGCATAGCGGTCGATCTCGAGCATCTGCTCGAAGGGCACGCTGTCGGCAGCCGGATCGAAGTCGCTGACGTTGGCCAGCAGGAAGCGCAGCGTGTTGCGGATGCGGCGGTAGGCATCGACCACGCGCGCCAGGATCTTGTCGTCGATGGCCAGGTCGCCCGAATAATCGGTCGAGGCCACCCACAGGCGGATGATTTCCGCGCCCAGCTTGCTCGACACGTCCTGCGGGGCCACGGTGTTGCCCAGCGACTTGCTCATCTTCTTGCCCTGGCCGTCGACGGTGAAGCCGTGCGTCAGCAGGCCGCGGTAGGGCGCTCGGCCGAAGATCGCCGAGGCCAGCAGCAGCGAGGAGTGGAACCAGCCGCGGTGCTGGTCATGGCCCTCGAGATACAGGTCGGCTTCGGGGCCGCTGTCGTGGTGCATGTCGGGGTGGGTGCCGCGCATCACGTGCCAGAAGGTCGAGCCCGAGTCGAACCAGACCTCGAGGATGTCGGTGCTCTTGGTGTAGAGCTTGGCTTCGTCGGCGCCCAGGATCTCCTCGGCGCTCACGCGGCTCCAGGCCTCGATGCCGCCTTGCTCGATCATGGCCGCGGCCTGGTCGATGATCTCCATGGTGCGCGGATGCAGTTCGCCCGAATCCACATGCAGGAAGAAGGGCAGCGGCACGCCCCAGCTGCGCTGGCGCGAGATGCACCAGTCGGGCCGGCCGGCGATCATCGCGCGCAGGCGTTCCTTGCCGTTCTCGGGGTAGAACGCGGTCTGCTCGATGGCCGCCAGCGCGGTCTCGCGCAGCGTGCCCGGCGCCTTGTCCTTGGTGAACACGCCTTCGCCCTCGTCCATGCGCACGAACCACTGCGCGGCCGCGCGGTAGATCACCGGCGTCTTGTGGCGCCAGCAGTGCGGGTAGCTGTGGGTGATGGTCTGGGTGTCGAGCAGGCGGCCGGCGTCGCGCAGCGTGTCGATGATGACCGGCGCGGCCTTCCAGATATGCTGGCCCGCGAACAGCGGCAGCTCGGGGGCGTACACGCCGTTGCCCTGCACCGGGTTCAGGATGCTGTCGTACTCCATGCCGTTGGCCACGCAGGAGTTGAAGTCATCGACGCCATAGGCCGGCGCCGAGTGCACGATACCCGTGCCGTCGTCGGCGGTCGCGTAGTCGGCGAGGTAGACCGGCGACAGGCGGTCGAAACCGGCATCGGCTTCGGCCAGCGGGTGGCGGAAGTTCAGGTGGTCGAGCTTCTCGCCGAGCGCGGTGGCGACCACCGTGCCTTCGAGCTGCCAGCGCGCCAGGCACTTCTCGACCAGCGCGCTGGCGACGATCAGCAGCCCGCGCTCGGTGTCGACCAGGCTGTACTCGAGCGTGGGGTTGACGTTGAGCGCCTGGTTCGCGGGGATGGTCCAGGCGGTCGTGGTCCAGATGACGATGGCCGCCGGCTTGTTCAATGCGGGCAGGCCAAACGCCGCGGCCAGCTTTTCGGGCTCGGCCGTGGGGAACATCACGTCCAGCGTCTGGCTCTTCTTGTCCGCGTATTCGATCTCGAACTCGGCCAGCGAGGAGCCGCAGTCGAAGCACCAGTACACGGGCTTGAGGCCGCGGTAGACGTAGCCGCGCTCCATGACGCGCTTGAGGGCGCGCAGCTCGCCGGCCTCGTTGGCGAAGTTCATGGTCTTGTACGGGTGGTCCCAGTCGCCAAGCACTCCGAGGCGCTTGAAGTCGGCCATCTGCTGGGCGATCTGCTCGGTGGCGAAGGCGCGGCTCTTGGCCTGCATCTCGTCGCGCGGCAGGTTGCGGCCGTACAGCTTCTCGATGGCGTTCTCGATCGGCAGGCCGTGGCAGTCCCAGCCCGGCACGTAGAGCGCGTCGAAGCCTTCGAGCTGGCGGCTCTTGACGATCATGTCCTTGAGCACCTTGTTCACCGCGTGGCCGATATGGATCTTGCCGTTGGCATACGGCGGGCCGTCATGCAGGATGAACTTGGGCGCGCCGCAGCGCGCGTCGCGCAGCTTCTTGTAGATGCCCTTGTCTTCCCACTCCTGGGCCCAGCCGGCTTCCCGCTTGGGCAGGTCGCCGCGCATCGGGAACGGGGTGTCGGGCATGTTCAGGGTGCTGCGGTAGCTGTTCGCAGCGGCGGGGGTGTTTTTGGCTTGATCGGACATGGAAACCTTAAGCGAAGCGTTGCCCGGGATCTGGCCCGGGCATGGAAAGCGGGGCGGGAGCGCAGCGCGGGCGTCATGCCCGGGCCGGCTGAGCGCAGGACGCGCGTCAAATTCGATCGCGGGTCGTCTGGCGGCGGGTTTCGGTGTACGTGGGCGCAGGCAGCGCGGCAAACAGCGCGCGCGCGTCATCGCAGTCCCGGGCAATCCCTTCGGTGAGGGCCTGCAGACTGTCGTACTTCAGCTCGTCATGGAGTTTGTGCAGAAGTTCCACGCGGATGATTTTACCGTATGCCCCTTCCGCCCCCAGATGGTCGGGCCAATCCAGGCAATGCGTCTCGAGCAGCACGCGCCCGCCATTGACGTCGTTCGGGTCCAGCGAGGGCCGCACGCCCAGGTTGGCCACGCCCTGCAGCGGCTGCTCGGACAGGCCATGCACATGCACCGCGAAGATCCCGCCGGCCGCCGGCTTCCAGTGCGCGAAGCGCAGGTTCAGCGTGCGGAAGCCGTCATTGGCGCCGGGCATGGATTCGGCGAGTTGGCGCCCCAGTTTGCGGCCATGCAGCACATGGCCGGAGATGGTGTAGGGGTGTCCCAGCAGGCGCTCGGCTTCGTCCATGCGTCCCGCGGCCAGCGCCTCGCGCACCGCCGAACTGGACACACGCAGCCCGTGTACCTCATAGCTGTTCATGCGCGCGACATCGAAGCCGCTGCGCTGGCCTGCGGCATCGAGCATCGCGTAGTCGCCCGCGCGGCGCGCGCCAAAGCGGAAATCATCGCCGACCAGCACATAGCGCGCGCCCAGGCCTTCGCGCAGCACTTCGTCGATGAAGGCCTGCGGCGACTGGCTGGCCAGGCGCTGGTTGAACGGCAGGACCACGACCTGGTCGACGCCGCAGCGCTCGAGCGCCGTGAGCTTGTCGCGCAGCGTGCAGATGCGCGCCGGCGCCAGCTCGGGCTGCTTGAGGGCCGCGGCGAAATAGTCGCGCGGGTGCGGCTCGAAGGTCAGCACGCAGGTGGCCACGCCGCGCTGGCGTGCCTCGCCGGCGAGCAGCGACAGCATTGCCTGGTGGCCGCGGTGCACACCATCGAAGTTGCCAATCGTCAGCGCGCAGGCCGGTTCACGCCCCGAATGCTGGAAGCCACGGAAGATCTTCATCAATATGCTTTGTTTCGCTGGCGCTGCGCGCGCGTCCATGCAGCGCGGCCTGCCGTTTTTTGCGGGAAAGCGAGTATATTGCCAGAGACAGGTCGGCCCATAGCCGCGGGAGGTTGCGGTCGGGCCGGTGTTCCTTGGCGATGTCGGTTGCAAAGGAGGCGTGCCGTGAAGGTGCTGAAATTGTCCGCGCAGGGGCTGCCGCAGTCCTGGCTCACGCTCGAGCAGGCGGTGCTTTACTACGCCGCCGATGCCGTGCGCTGGGAGTCGGGCGGCGCGATTGCGTGCTTTCGCGGCGGCCACAATGCGCGCACCGGCCTGCAGTCGGTGATCGAGGTCAACAGCATCATCGGCACGCGCGGCATGCCGGCCATCAATCCGCATACGCTCAAGCCCGGCCTCACCAACAGCAAGCTGTTCGCGCGCGACCGCGGTGTCTGCGCTTACTGCGGCCAGCAGTTCTCCGAACACGATCTCACGCGCGAGCACATCCTGCCGCAGTCCGCGCGCGGCCAGGACCACTGGATGAACGTGGTCACGGCCTGCCGCCCCTGCAACCACCGCAAGGGCGCGCGCACGCCCGAGCAGGCACGCATGCCGCTGCTCTACACACCCTATGTGCCCAGCCTCTGGGAAGACTTCATCCTGCGCAACCGCCGCATCCTGGCCGACCAGATGGAGTTTCTCACCGCCCATCTGCCCCGAAGCTCAAGAATGCGGCGGGGGCATGAATTCGAGGCCGTTGCCTAGCGTGGGCAGTTGCGCTTCCTGCACCAGCGTTCCCGCAAAGTGGCGCGCGGGCGCGGGCAGGTCGGCAAAGCGCACGGCATAGAGATTGAGCGTGCGCTCGGCCCAGGCATCGGTCAGCGGCACCGCATGCAGCTCGCGCGTCTCGCCCAGCCGCTGGTAGGCGCCCTCGGGCATCACGCCCACGCCCAGCCCGCATTCGATCATCCGGCACATCGCGCTCAGGCTGTCGACCTCGATGCGCTGGCGCAGCATGCGCCGGCCGACGCGCGCCTCGCGGTCGAGCATTTCCTGCACGGTGGAGCTGTCGCGCAGCCCGACCTGTGCATAGTCCAGCGCTTCCTCATAAGCCAGTTCGCGGTGGCGTGCCAAGGGATGCTGCTGCGGCATGATCAGCACCATGCGCTCGCGCCGGTAGGGCAGCGACTCCAGCCCCTCGGCTTCATCGCTGGGACTGCAGACCCCGAGGTCGGCCAGATGGTCGCGCACGGCGCGCGCCACATTGCGGCTGGTGGCCTGGCGCAGGTCGATGCGGATGTCGGGATGCTGGCGCGCGAACACCGCGATGTGTTCGGGCAGGAACTGCTCCACGGCCGAGGCATTGGCGGTCAGCCGCACCAGTCCGCGCACGCCGCGTGCATATTCGCTCAGGTCGTCGCGCAGATGCTCGACCCCGAGCAGGATGGTGCGCGCATGCTCCAGCAGCAGATTGCCGGCCGGCGTCGGGCGCACGCCGCGCGCATGGCGCAGCAGCAGCAGCGTGCGCGCCAGCGATTCCAGTTCGGCAATGCGCTTGCTCACGGCCGAGGCCACCATGCCGCCCTGCTCGGCGGCGCGCGCGATGCTGCCGTGTTCGCAGATCAGCACGAACAGGTCGAGCGAGGACAGGTCGATCTGGCGCAGAAAGCTGCGTGAAGCGGTGAAATCGGACATTGGAACCCCGGGCCGCAGCGCGGCGGCACTGTACGAGAAATGCATGTGGTAATGCGCATGCTGCATGAGCCATCACCGTTTGGAACGGCTCGCGGAATTTTAGCCACTTCTTTCGTTTGAGCGGGATTCTTAACATCGCGCTTTTGCATCCCTGGACAAGTTCATGCTGCTTTCCGATTCCGACGCGCCGCGCGTTGCCCAGGCCCTGGTGGCGCTGGGCGCCGTGCGCATTGCCGCGCACCAGCCCTTCATCTATACCTCGGGCTGGGCCAGCCCGGTCTATGTGGACGCCCAGCTCCTGATGTCGGATGTGGTGCTGCGCAACGAGATCATGGACATGGCGGCGCGCCGCGTGCAGCCCCTGGTGGCCGCGCGCGGCATCAATGCCATTGTCGGCACCGAAAGTTCAGGCATTGCGTTTGCGGCCTGGCTGGCCGAACGCCTCGACCTGCCCATGCTGTACCTGCGCAAGCGTCCCGTGGGCTGGGACATCACGGCCCAGCTCGAAGGCCGGCTGCCCGCCGATGCCAAGGTGCTGCTGGTCGATGACGTGACCACCGACGGCCGCTCCAAGGCCGGTACCGTCGCGGCGCTGCGCCGCGCGGGCCCGCTGGTCGAGGACGTGCTGGTGCTGCTGGACTACGCGCTTTACGCCCAGCAGGCCAGCACGCTGGCCAACCATGGCCTGGCGCTGCATGCGCTGGCCACCTGGCGCCACCTGCACGAGGCGCTGCTGGCCAGCGGCACGCTGAGCGCGGCGCAGCAGGCGACGCTGGCCGATTTCTCGGCCTCGCCCGTGGCCTGGTCCATCCGCAACGGAGGGACCGGCGCATGATGGCCTGCGAAACCGCAACCGACACCCGCGCGCTGGCGCTCTCCTTGCTGGCCGAGATCCGCGAGGCCACGCGCGACGGCCTGGGCGTGACGCGCGAGAGCTACGGCAAGGGCGAAAACACCGCGCTGCGCATTCTCACCGAGCGCGCGCAGGCGCTTGACCTGCGCTGCGAGAGCGACCGCGCCGGCAATCTCTGGCTGAGCCTGCCCGAGGACGAGCGCGCCGCGCCCTGCCTGGTGATCGGCTCGCATGCCGACTCCGTGCCGCAGGGCGGCAACTTCGACGGCCTGGCCGGCATCGTCGCCGGCATGCTGATCCTGCTGGGCCTGCGCGGCCGTCATGAGCAGTCGCAGCCGGTGCGCGTGCTGGCGCTGCGCGGGGAGGAAAGCGCCTGGTATGGCAAGGCCTACCTGGGCTCGCTGTCGCTGCTGGGCAAGCTGCCCGCGGCCACGCTGGCGCGGCCGCGCCGCGATGGCGTGGACAGCCTGGGCGAGGCCATGGCCCGCTGCGGCGCCGATGTCGGTGCCATCGAGCGCGGCGAGGCGCTGATCGACACCGCCGACATTGCCGCCTATCTGGAGCTGCATATCGAGCAGGGCCCGATCATGGTCAACCGCGGCTGGCCCGTGGCGCTGGTCACGGGCATCCGCGGCAACGTGCGCCACAATCTGGTGCGCTGCATCGGCGAAACCGGCCACTCGGGCGCGGTGCCGCGCTGGCTGCGCAAGGACGCGCTGCTGGCTGTCGCCGAACTGCTGTCGCGCATGGACGAGCACTGGCGCGTGCTGCTGCAGATGGGCATGGACATGGTGATGACCACCGGTATCTGCTCGACCTCCACCCAGTCGCATGCCGTTTCGGTGATACCGGGCGAGGTGGCCTTCAGCTTCGAGGTGCGCAGCCAGGACACGCAGACGCTCGAGCGCTTCTACACGCTGATGCGCGAGGAATGCGCGGCCATTGAACGCGCGCGCGGCGTGCGCTTCGAGTTCGACGACCGGCTGTTCACCGAGCCGGCCACCATGGATGCGGGCTGGCTGGACCGCCTCGAAGCCGCGGGCGAAGGCCCGAAGCTCGAGCGCATTGCCAGCGGCGCGGGCCACGATGCGGCGGTGTTTGCCAATGCCGGCGTGCCTTCGGCCATGGTGTTCATCCGCAACGAGAACGGCTCGCACAATCCGCACGAAGCCATGGATATCGATGATTTCGTCGCGGGTGTCGAGTTGATGCAACGCGCGATGCTCGCCGGCTGAAATGCTCTGTGAAGAATGTGTGACGAAAAACCACACATTCTTCAATAAACGCATCGGGATAAACCCGGACGCTTGGTCCAAGAAGTCCCTATATGCAAAAATTGCAACAGCTTATGTCTTTTAAGCAAATGCCTGTCTGTCTGCCCCGAAGACCCCCGGATTTCCCATGCAAACCACCCAGATCCTCCGCCGTACCGCCGTTGCCGCCAGCCTGCTCCTGGCCGCAACCGTCGCCATGCCGTCTTTTGCGGCCGACAACAACTACCCCACACGCGCCATCACCATGGTCGTGGGCTATCCCCCGGGCGGCAGCACCGACCTCGTGGGCCGTCTCGTCGCGGACGGCCTGTCCTCGCGCCTGGGCCAGCCCGTGGTCGTGGAAAACCTGGGCGGCGCCGGCGGCGCGATCGGCGCGCAGAAGGTCGCCAAGTCGGCCGCCGACGGCTACACCATCATGGTTGGCGCCAACAACGAAATCGCCATTGCGCGCCTGATCAACAAGGCCGTGAAGTACACCATCGACGACTTCACGCCCATTGGCGTGGTCGGCTCGCAGCCCATGGTGCTGGTCGCCTCGCAAAAGGCCGGCGTGAAGAATGCCGCCGAGTTCGTCGAAGCCACCGCCAAGAACCCCGGCAAGTTCAGCTACGGCAGCTCCGGCGTGGGCACGGCCCTGCACCTGGCCGGCGAGCTGATCAAGGAACAGGGCAAGCTCGACATGGCCCACATCCCCTACAAGGGCGTGGCGCCGCTGACGACCGACCTGGTCGGCAACAACATCGAATACGGCGTGTTCGTGCTGTCTTCGGGCCTGCCGCAGATCAAGGCCGGCAAGGTGATCGCCCTGGGCACGACCGAAGCCAAGCGTTCCGCCATCACGCCCGATATCCCTGCGCTGTCGGAACTGCCCCAGTTCAAGAACGTGGACATCAACTCCTGGTTCGCGCTGATGGCGCCCAAGGGCCTGCCCGCGCCCATCGCCGCCAAGCTGAAGAAGGCCCTGGTGGAAACCATGGCCTCGCCCGAGTTCCGCAAGAAGATGGAAGAAACCGGCAACGTGGTCGCCGATCCCAAGCTGGATGCGGGCAAGTACATCAACACCGAGATCGCGAAGTACACCAAGATCGTGCAGTTCGCCAAGATCGAAAACTGAAGCACCCCCTGAGCGGGAGGCTGTCCGCCCCCTTGCCAGGCCACGCCAGTTTTTATGGGCACGCCCTTGAACACCGTTCGTCCTGAGCTTGTCGAAGGATGAACGGCCTGCTCTCAAGAGCCGTTCACCTAATCACTGACCTCTACGGGGCGCTGCATGGCGCGGCAGGCGCCGCGTCAAACGTAGATTCACCTGCACACGCCGCGCGCAGGGCGTGCAGCCGGCGCTTCAATCGACGATGAACAGCCGCGCCCCCAGCGGCGCGCGCGAGCGGTGCGGTTCCGCGTTGTCCGCGACCTGGTAGCTCATGCCGGCCTTGAGCGTGAAGCGGCGGCCGTCCTCGAGCTCGGTTTCCATCTCGCCTTCGAGGCACAGCAGCACATGGCCCTTGGTGCACCAATGGTCCGAGACATAGCCGGGCGTGTACTCCACCATGCGCACGCGTATGCTGCCGAAATGCTGGGTCTGCCAGAACGCCTGGCCGGCTTCGGCCGAATGCTCGGTGCGCGGCACCTGCGACCAGTCGGTCGTGCCAAAGGGGATGTCGGTCATCTTCATTGCGGGTTGCCTTTGCGCCGGGGCGCTTCGATCTGTTGGATCTGCCGATCTTGCCACCGCGACAGCGCCAGCAGGGCCACCACCCCTCCCAACAGCGCAAATGCCATGTCCGACTGCGTGTCCCAGGGATCGCCCTGGGTGCCGAGGAATTCGTCCGCGCCCTGGCCCAGCGCCACCGCGGCCGCCCATTCGATCAGCTCGTAGGTCGCGCTGATCGCCAGCACCACGCACAGCACCAGGAAGGCCAGCATCTTCCCGCCCCGCACATAGCCGCCGCGCAGCAGGATCTCGCGCGCCACCAGCGCCGGCACGAAGCCCTGGGTGAAATGGCCGATCTTGTCATAGGGGTTGCGCGACAGGTCCAGCCACGACTGCAGCTCGAAGCCCAGGGGCACCCGGGCATAGGAATAGGTGCCGCCCACGACCAGCACCAGCGCGTGCCAGCCGATGCAGGCATACAGCAGCGGCGTGAGTGGAAAACGCCGGTGCGTGGTCCAGAGTACCGGCAGCGCGATCAGCACGGGCGCGACTTCGAGCCACCAGGTGGTGCGGTCGAAAGGGCTGACGCAGGAGATCGCCAGGGCTATCAGGCAGACCAAGGTCAGCCAGGACAGTTGCTTGAAAGCGGAATTTCGCATTTGCCGTTGCTTCTTTTTGGGGGGGCGTCTATCCAGAGAGGAAAGCATGGCCTTGCACGGCGTTCGATAATCTGAGGCTGTGCAGATTTTCCATGGCCTTGCCGTTGGAGCTTGCATTCTAGTATCGGCTTTTTCCAGACTGCACCCCCGCAATGATCGTTCGCGAGCGTCCGGCCGGCTTCCGGCTTTTCCTCATTCTGCGGGGCTCGGTGCTGCAGCGCATCCGCGTCTCCCTGGCCGTCAACACGCTGCTGGCGGTGCTGGTGACGCTGGCCCATGGCAGCCTGTTTTCCGTGAAGATCACGCTGACGCCGATTCCGTTCACGCTGATCGGGCTGCCACTGGCGATCTTCCTGGGCTTTCGCAACAACACCGCCTATGCGCGCTACTGGGAAGGGCGCAAGCTCTGGGGCGAACTGGTGATCCAGGCGCGCACCCTGACGCGCCAGTGCCTGGGCTTGATCCGGCTGGAGCAGCCGGTCGATGCCTCGGGCCGCGACAGCGATGTGCGCGTGCGCATGGTCCACCGCGCGATTGCCTATGCGCATGCACTGCGGCTGCAGTTGCGCGACCAGGACTCGGCGGAACTGCAGCGCTGGCTCACGGCGCAGGAATGGGACGCGCTGCGCGCCAGACCCGCAGGCCGGCGCGCCGATGCGCTGATGCAGAGCATGGGCCAGGACCTGGGCGGCTGCGTGCGCCGCGGCGAGATCGATCCCTGCCTGGCCGCGCGCCTCGACGGCACGCTGACCGGCATGGTGGCCGCCGCGGCCTCGTGCGAGCGCATCCGCCACACGCCGATGCCGTTTTCCTATGCACTGCTGCTGCACCGCACGGCCTACATGTACTGCTTCTTGCTGCCGTTCGGCCTGGTCGACATCACCGGCTTCATGACGCCGTTTGTCGTGGCCATCGTCGCCTACACCTTCTTCGGGCTCGACGCGCTGGGCGACGAGCTCGAAGAACCATTTGGGCTGGAGAGCAACGACCTGCCGCTGGACACCATCTGCCGCGGCATCGAGATCAGCCTGCTCGAGGCGCTGGGCGAGACTGAGCTGCCGGCCCCGCTGCAGCCGGTGAATTACCAGCTGACCTAAGGCGTTTGTCACAGCCTTGCAACTGGCGCGCTCCCACTCAGGGGCGCCGAGCAAGGGCCGCCCCGCAGCGCGGGTGCCGTCCTCCTGGGGGGAAGCGGCGTCAGCCGCTCAGGGGGGATTAAGAAAACACTCCCGCCGTCTCCTGCATGCCCGCCGACACCTCGCCCAGGTGCTGCAGGCTGTCGCCATAGCTCATCTCCATCTGCGTGAGGCGCTTGAAGTAGTGGCTCACGATGTACTCGTCCGTCACGCCAATGCCGCCATGCAGCTGCACCGCCTGCTGGCCGATGAAGCGCATCGACTGGCCCAGCTGCACGCGCGCGCGTGCAATCGCCAGGTGGCGCTCGGCGGCCGGCGCGGTGATCTTCAGCGCCGCGTAGTAGCTCATCGAGCGTGCGAGCTCCAGCTGCATCTTCATGTCGGCCACGCGGTGGCGCAGCGCCTGGAAGCTCGCGATCACCACGCCAAACTGCTTGCGCTGGTTCATGTAGTCGACGGTGATGTGCAGGGTCTGCTCCATCACGCCCACGGCTTCGGCGCACAGCGCGGCGTTGGCGATGTCCATGGCCAGCGTCAGCGCGGTGAGGCCGTTGTGCGTCAGCAGCGTCGCCGGCGTGGCGCTGAATTCGACTTCGGCCGCACGGCTGCCGTCTTGCGTGCCATAGCCGCGCGTGCGCAGGCCGCTGGCGCCGCGCTCGACCAGGAACAGCGCGATCTGGCCGTCGAGCTGCGCCGGCACCAGGAAGGCATCGGCGTGGTCGCCCGCGGGCACCAGGCTCTTGAGCCCGGTCAGCACATGGCCATCGCCGCTGGCCGTGGCCGTGGCGCTGCAGACATCCAGCCGATAGCGTGCCTTGCGCTCCTGGTGCGCGAGCACCACCAGCGCCTCGCCGCTGGCAATGCGCGGCAGCCACAGCGCCTGCGCCGCGGCCGGCGCGTACTGGCTCAGCACGGCGCTCGCGATCACTGCCTGGGACAGCGGCTCCAGCACGATGCCGCGGCCCAGTTCTTCGAGCGCGACCATCACATCGACCGGGCCCTGGCCCAGGCCGCCATGCGCTTCGGGCACGGCCAGCGCGGTGAGGCCCAGCTCGGCCAGCTCGGTGTAGGTGGCACGCGAGAAGCCGCCGGCGGCCACATCGGCGCGGCGGCGTTCGAACGAGTAGCCCTTGTCGACCCAGCGGCGCACGGCATCGCGCAGTTGCTGCTGGTCTTCGGAAAAGTTGAAATCCATGGTGTCTCCTCAGCCGAAAACAGTTTGCGCGACGATATTGCGTTGGACCTCATTGCTGCCACCGTAGATGGTGGTCTTGCGCATGTTGAAGTAGGTCGAGGCCAGCGGTGCGTTCTGCGTTTCGCCGCCGGGGAAACCGCCGAGCGCGCCCGCGCTCTGGTCGCCCTGCCAGCCGGCTTCCATCGCTTCCTCGATGAAGGGCAGGCTGAATGGGCCCGCGGCCAGCATCATCAGCTCGCTGTAGCGCTGCTGGATCTCGCTGCCCTTGATCTTCAGCAGGCCGGCAATGTCCAGCGGATTCTTGCCCGAGGTCTCGGCCGAGAGCACGCGCAGCACCATCATCTCCAGCGCGATCACGTCGACTTCGAGCAGCGCGATCTGGTCGCGAAAGCGCTGGTCTTCCCAGACGCCCTCGGCCTTGGCGATGCGCTTGAGACGCTCGAGTTCGCGCTTGGAACGGTTCACGTCGGCGATGTTGGTGCGCTCGTGCGAGAGCAGATGCTTGGCATAGGTCCAGCCCTTGTTTTCCTCGCCGATCAGGTTCTCGACCGGCACCTGGACGTTGTCGAAGAACACTTCATTGACTTCGCGTTCGCCGTCGAGCAGCTTGATCGGGCGCACCGTCACGCCGGGCGACTTCATGTCGATCAGCAGGAAGGAGATGCCGGTCTGCGGCTTGCCTTCGGTGCTGGTGCGCACCAGGCAGAAGATCCATTCGCCGTACTGGCCGAGCGTGGTCCAGGTCTTCTGGCCGTTGACCACGTAGTGGTCGCCCTGGCGTTCGGCGCGCGTCTTGACCGAAGCCAGGTCCGAGCCCGAGCCCGGCTCGCTGTAGCCCTGGCTCCACCAGACTTCGCCGCTGGCAATGCCCGGCAGGAAGCGCTGCTGCTGCTCGGGCGTGCCGAAGGCCATGATCACCGGCGCCACCATGACCGGGCCGAACGGAATGACGCGCGGGGCACAGGCCAGCGCGCATTCTTCCTCGAACAGGTGCTTTTGCACCGCGCTCCAGCCTGGGCCGCCGAACTGCTTGGGCCAGCCGTGGCCCAGCCAGCCGCGGCTGCCCAGGATCTTGGCCCAGCGCTGCAGGTCGTCGCGCGACAGGCGCAATGCGTTGCGCACCTTGTGCGCGATGTCTTCGGGCAGATGGCTGCGAATCCAGGCGCGAACTTCTTCGCGGAAGGCCTGTTCCTCAGGGGTGAAAGCGAGATCCATGCGTCAGTCTCCGGTTATGGAAGATTTGTAGCACGCCCGTGCTTTTTTGTGCTGTCCGCAGCGGGACACCGATCGCGTCAGCCGCGTTGAATCAGCCGCGTTCAATGGCCCTCGGGCGTGTTCTCTGGCTCGATGCCCAGTTGCCGGCACAGCGCGTCGAGCTGCGCCTGCAACTGCTGCACCTGCGCTTCAAGCGCCGCAATGCGCTGCTCGTTGCCGCTGCTGGCAGCGCTGCGCGCAGCCGGGGCTGCGGGCAGGGCGGACAGATCGATGGGGCCGCCCAGCAGCGTGGCCCAGCGCGGCTCGCGTGCACCGGGCGCGCGTGGCAGCAGCACCACCAGCGGTCCGCCTTTTTCCTCGCTGCGCTCCTGCAGTTCGTCGAGAAACGCCTCGACCGACGAAATATCGGCAAAGCGGTGCCAGCGTTCGGCATTGAGCCGCAGCTCGGCCGCGGTCTGCGGGCCGCGCAGCAGCAGCAGCGCCAGCAACACCGCCGATTGCTCGGGCACGCCCATGCCGCGCGGGAAATTGTGCTCCCAGCGCTGGGTGCGGCTGCCGCTCACTGGCGTGACCAGGCTCAGGCGCAGCAGGTCGTCGAGCGCCTGCTGGGCATCGGCCTCGTTCACCTCCATGACCGGGTCGCGGCTGCTTTTCTGGTTACAGCCGCTGAGCAGCGCGTTGAGCGACAGCGGATAGCTGTCGGGCACCGTGCGCGCCTTTTCCATCAGGGTGGCAAGCACGCGGGCCTGGACGGGATTGAGCGGGGTGGAGCGTGGGTCAAAGGGCATGGGAGACAATCGAGGGCAATGAAAAACATCGTGATTTTGATCTCTGGCAGCGGCTCCAACATGGCAGCCATCATCCAGGCCGCCCAACAGCAGGACTGGGCCAAGACCCTGAACGCGCGCGTCGCCGCGGTCGTCAGCAACAAGGCCGACGCCAAAGGCCTGGAATTCGCGCGCCAGCATGGCATTGCCACCGAGGTGCTGGACCACAAGGCCTTTGCCAGCCGCGAGGCGTTCGACGCCGCCTTGAGCGAAGTCATCGACCAATACCAGCCCGTGCTGGTGGTGCTGGCAGGCTTCATGCGCATCCTGACACCGGGCTTCGTGGGCCATTATGCGGGCCGGCTGGTCAATATCCACCCCTCGCTGCTGCCGGCCTTCACCGGCCTGCACACGCACCAGCGCGCCATCGACGCGGGCTGCAGGTTCGCCGGCGCAACCGTGCATGAAGTCACCGCCGAGCTCGATGTCGGGCCCATCCTCGCGCAGGCCGTGGTGCCGGTGCTGCCGGGCGACACGGCGCAGTCGCTCGCGGCACGGGTGCTGGTGCAGGAGCATGCGATGTATCCGCAGGCCGTGGCGGACTGGCTCAGCAAGCAGGCCGGATAGAGCCCTTCGTGGCGCGTCCCGAAAGGACCGTTCGTGGCCCGCACCGAGGGAAACGTTCGAGGTGAGTCCCGAAAAAGCCGTTTGTGGTGAGGCTGCCTGGCCGGCCGCATCGAACCATGGACGTCCCTCGTTCGATGATGGGCCTATTTCCGCGCCGCGCTTTCCGCCTCGGGCGAGTAATCGCCCAGCCGCGCGAAACGGGGCTGGCGCCGTCCGTCGAATTCCACGCTTTCGGCAAACATCGCCGCGGGCCGCACCCACAGGCCGCGCGCGCCATACAGCGCGCGGTAGAGCGTCATGGCTTCGAGCGTTTCGCTGTGGCGCACCATGTCGATCACTTGATAAAGCCCGCCCTTGTAGTGGCGGTACAGGCCGGGCGCGGTGGGCTGGATGGCAGGCAGGTCGGAGTCGGTGGCAGTCATGCTTGGCAATCGCAGTGAAATGCGCACAGTACCAGCGAACGCCGGGGGAACTCCGCAAATGGGACAATTGCGCCCATGCACCCCAAAGCCCTTCTCGATGCTTGCGCCGAACTGGTCAAGCTGACCCTGACATTTGAACACCCGGCCGATGCCGTGGTGTCCCGCTATTTCCGTGACAACCGCCAGCTGGGCCCGCGCGAGCGCGCCACCCTGGCCGAGACCGCGTTTGCCGTCCTGCGCAAGAAGCTGTTGTTCGAGAGCCTCGCGCGCTCGGGCAGCGGCCCGCGCGAGCGCCGCCTCGCCATCCTGGGCTTCCACGGCCCGCGCGACTTCCTCAAGGCCGCGCTGAGCCCGCAGGAAATCACCTGGCTCGAACAGTGCGATGCCGTCAAGCCCGAAGACCTGATGGAGCCGCACCGCCACAACCTGCCGGCCTGGCTGGTCGAGCCGCTCAAGGCCCAGCTTGGCGACGATTTCTGGACGCTGGCGCAAAGCATGGAAGAGGGCGCACCGCTGGACCTGCGCGTCAATGCGCTCAAGGACAAGCGCGCCGATGTGCAAAAGGAACTGGCCAAGGCCGGCATCCAGGCCCAGCCCACGCCGTTCTCGCCCTGGGGCCTGCGCATCGAAGGCAAGCCTGCGCTGACCAAGCTCGACGCGTTCACGCGCGGCGCGATCGAAGTGCAAGATGAAGGCTCGCAGTTGCTGGCCCTGCTGCTCGATGCCAAGCGCGGCGAAATGGTGGTGGACTTCTGCGCCGGCGCCGGCGGCAAGACGCTGGCCATTGGCGCCAGCATGCGCAGCACCGGCCGTCTGTATGCGTTCGACGTGTCGGGCCACCGGCTGGAGGCGCTCAAGCCGCGCATGGCGCGCAGCGGGCTGTCCAATGTCCACCCCGCGGCCATTGCGCACGAGCGCGACGAACGCATCAAGCGCCTGTCGGGCAAGATCGACCGCGTGCTGGTCGATGCGCCTTGCTCGGGCCTGGGCACGCTGCGCCGCAATCCCGACCTCAAATGGCGCCAGTCCGAGCAGGCAATCGCCGAGCTGACCGTCAAGCAGGCGTCGATTCTCGACAGCGCCGCGCGCCTGGTGAAATCCGGCGGGCGCCTGGTCTACGCGACCTGCTCCATCCTGCCCGAGGAAAACGAGGCCATTGCCGAAGCCTTCAGCGCCGCCCATCCCGACTTCGTACCCCTGCACGCCGCGCAGCTGCTGGAGCAGCTCAAGGTGGCGGCAGCCGAGGGCCTGTGCAGCGGCGGCGAGTCCGGCGGCCGCTATCTGCGCCTGTGGCCGCATCTGCACCAGACCGATGGTTTCTTTGCGGCGGTCTGGGTGCGCAAGTAACCAACCACTGCCAGTGCAGGTAATCGGCAGGCATCCACGCGCTGCCCCGCCCTAGAATGAAAGCTGCCGCTCGCTGCGAGCGGCGCTGCTTTTTTGGAAGGTGGGCGCAGCATGTGGTATCCCGAAAATGCTCTCGTGGCCGAGGCCCTGCAATGGCTGGGCCGGGGCCTGTGGCCGCTGGCCTGGTGGCAACTGATTCTGGTGGGGCTGGCCACCACCCATCTCACGATCATCGCGGTCACGCTGTTCCTGCACCGCTGCCAGACCCACCGCGCGCTGGAGCTGGGCCCCGTCCCCTCGCATTTCTTCCGATTCTGGCTCTGGCTGACAACCGGCATGGTCACGCGCGAATGGGTTGCCATCCACCGCAAGCACCACGCCAAATGCGAGACGCCCGACGATCCGCACAGCCCGCAGCAGCGCGGCCTGCGCAAGGTGTTGTGGCAGGGCGCCGAGCTGTATCGCGGCGAATCCGCGAACGCGCAGACGCTGCGCACCTACGGCCAGGGCACGCCCGACGACTGGCTGGAGCGCCGCCTCTACAGCCGCTTTGCCGGCCTGGGCATCACACTGCTGCTGGTGCTCGAGCTGCTGTTGTTCGGCTTTGCGGGCCTGGCATTGTGGGCCGTGCAGATGGCCTGGATTCCATTCTGGGCCGCGGGCGTGGTCAATGGCATCGGGCACTTCTGGGGCTACCGCAATTTCGAGGTGCAGGACGCGAGCCGCAACATCTCGCCCTGGGGCGTGCTGATCGGCGGCGAGGAACTGCACAACAACCACCACACCTATCCCACGGCGGCCAAGTTCTCGGTGCGGCGCCATGAGTTCGATATCGGCTGGGCCTATATCCGTCTGTTGCAGGGCCTGGGCTGGGCGCGGGTCAGGAAAACGCCGCCGCGCTGGCGCGAGGGCGCGGCGCGTGCCGAGGCCGACGAAGCCACGCTCGAAGCGCTGATCGCGCACCGCTACGAAGCCATGGCGCGCTATGCGCGCGGCCTGCGCGCGGCCTGCCAGGCCGAGGTGCGAAGCCTCAAGGCGCGCCAGGCGCACCGCGATGAGGTGTCGCGGCTGCAGGCAGTGCGGCGCTGGCTGGTGCGCGACCAGGAGCGCTTGCCGCAGAGCGCGCGCGCCCAGCTGGCGCAGGTGCGTGCCGCGCACCCGGTGCTGGACCAGATGCTGACCATGCGGGAAGAACTGCGCCAGCTCTGGCTCAACACCTCCCGCACGCGCGACCAGCTCACGGCCGAGTTGCGTGCCTGGTGCCGCAAGGCCGAAGCCAGCAATATCGGCATGCTGCAGGAATTTTCCCGGGCGCTGCGCGCAGTGCGCCAATAGGCGCCGGCTCATGGCGCGGTGACCAGGCCCTGGCCCACATCGGATTCGTCGGTGTTGGGAATGAACACGTTCTTGCGGGCGTTGGAGATCAGGCGCGAGGCGACGTTCCTGGCCGTGGGCTTGATCCCGGACTGGCGCAGGAACTGCCACCACAGCGCGGCCACTCCGGTCACATGCGGGCAGGCCATGCTGGTGCCGCTGATGGTGCGCAGGCCGCCGCCAGGCCAGGCGGAGGTGATGTCGACGCCGGGTGCGGCCAGCAGCGCCTGGATGTTGGAAAAATCAGCGACCGCGTATTTGCCGTCGTGGCGGCCTACGGCGGCAACCGAAAGAACATCGGCCGCGGCCGCGGGCAGCGAGGCGGCGACGCGGAATTCGGGCTTGATGTCGCGCCGGCTTTCATTGCCGGCCGCGGCAATCACCAGCGGCGATGTGCCAAAGGCCGCCTGGGCCTTGAACACCGCCATGATGGCATCGAACATGCGCAGGTTGCCGCCATAGGCCTCGAGCGCCGTCGAGGTGGCCATGTTCAGCGGCCAGCCATCGGCCACGAGGCGCGAGATCATGCCCGGAAAATCAAAGCCCAGCGACAGCGAGATGATGTCGGCATGTTCCTCCATGGCCCAGGTCAACGCTTGGAAGATCATCTCCGACTGGCCCGCGCCGTCGTCGCCCAGCACCTTGGCGATCAGCGCGCGCTCGACGCCGCGCGCAATGCCGATGCGCCGTCCTCCATCGTTGCGGCCGAAGATGGTGCCTGCGCAGTGCGTGCCATGGCCGTTGCGGTCGCCATTGCCATGTTCGCTGAAATCCTTTTGCACGAGCGTCATGCCGGCAAAGGCCGGATGGTCGGAATCAATGCCGGTATCGAGGATGGCCACGCAGACTCCGGCGCCGTCATAAACGCTTTTGTCGGCGCGCACTGCCTTGATGCCCCAGTTGGCGGTCAGCGACAGGGTGTCCGCGGGAACCGGGGTAATGAGGCGCACGGGCATGGCGGGGACCACAAGCTGGATCTGCGGATCGGATTTGAGCTCACTCACCGCCCGGTCCGACAGTTGCTCGGTGGAGATCCTGGGCAGGGCATGGGCCAGCGAAAACATGCCGGTATCGAGTTCGCGTTTGCTGATGCGGCGTTGAAAGACGTAGTGCAGCGTGATGTAGCGTTTCATGGACACTCCGCGGGTCCCATCAGCTGAATGCCCCCATTCAACGCTGTGGCTACCACTAACGGAAGTGTGTACTTACTTGGATGGGCGGACAAGGATGCCAGTAGGGGCATTGCCCGGCATGCCGCGCGCAGCCGTATTCCCTGTAGCCGGGCCGCGACGCAGCCATGAAAAAAGGACACCGAAGTGTCCTTTTTTACAGCAAGCTCGAAAACTGCGGCCGGGGCCTGCAGTCTTCAGGAAGCGCTTACTTGAGCTTCATTTCCTTGTACTCGACATGCTTGCGAGCCTTGGGATCGAACTTCATGATCAACATCTTTTCAGGCATTGTCTTCTTGTTCTTGGTGGTGGTGTAGAAGTGGCCGGTACCTGCAGTGGATTCCAGCTTGATCTTGTCGCGTCCGCCTTTGGATGCCATGTTATTTCTCCTTTAGGGATTAAGCTTGGCCACGGGCACGCAGGTCTGCGAGCACGGCGTCGATACCGTTCTTGTCGATCAGGCGCAGAGCAGCGCTGGAAACGCGCAGGCGCACCCAACGGTTCTCGGTCTCGACCCAGAAACGACGGTACTGCAGGTTGGGCAGGAAACGGCGCTTGGTCTTGTTGTTGGCGTGGGAAACGTTGTTTCCCACCATGGGCTTCTTGCCCGTTACATCACATACGCGTGCCATGAGGACACTCCGATAGTTTTATACAGCCACAGACACCGGAGCCCTGCAAAAGCAGGTCGTGCCCATGGCCTCACCTCGCCAGAATTCGGGTGGCGGTAACCCGTCGCGGAGCCGGCACGCGCCCCAGGGGCGCACGCAAATTCAGCAAAGCCTGAGATTATAGGCACTGAGCTAAAAGCCTGCCCCGGCGAAAGACCTTATTCCTGTTCGAGAAAGCGCTGCGCGTCGAGCGCGGCCATGCAGCCCGTGCCGGCGCTGGTGATGGCCTGGCGGTAGACATGGTCCTGCACGTCACCCGCGGCAAACACGCCGGGCACGCTGGTCTGCGTGGCAAATCCCTGCAGGCCGCCCTGGGTCACGATATAGCCGTTCTCCAGCGTCAGCTGGCCCTGGAAGATGTCGGTGTTGGGCGAGTGGCCGATGGCAATGAAGCAGCCCTGCAGCGCGATGTCCTCGGTGTGGCCGTCCTGCGTGCTCTTGAGGCGGATGCCGGTCACGCCCGAGTGGTCGCCCAGCACTTCGTCCAGCGTGAAATGCGTCTTGAGCTCGATCTTGCCGGCCTTGACCTTCTCGTGCAGCTTGTCGACCAGGATGGGCTCGGCCTTGAACTTGTCGCGGCGGTGCACCAGCGTGACCTTGCTGGCGATGTTGGACAGATACAACGCTTCCTCGACCGCGGTATTGCCGCCGCCGACCACGCAGACCGGCTGCTCGCGGTAGAAGAAACCGTCGCAGGTCGCGCAGCCCGACACGCCGCGGCCCATGAAGGCCTGTTCGGAGGGCAGGCCCAGGTACTTGGCCGAAGCGCCGGTGGCGATGATCAGCGCATCGCAGGTATAGGTGCCGGAGTCGCCGGTCAGTGTGAACGGACGCTGGCTCAGGTCGACCTTGTTGATGTGGTCGAACACGATCTGCGTCTGGAAGCGCTCGGCATGCTGCTGGAAGCGCTGCATCAACTCGGGGCCCTGCACGCCCATCACGTCGGCAGGCCAGTTGTCGACTTCGGTGGTGGTCATCAGCTGGCCGCCCTGGGCCAGGCCGGTCACCAGCAGCGGCTTGAGGTTCGCGCGCGCAGCGTAGATGGCGGCGGAGTAGCCGGCAGGGCCGGAGCCGAGGATCAGGACTTGGGCGTGTTGCGTAGTGGACATGGTGCGCTCATGGAAGGCATGCGGACAGCCGCATGCAAAGGTTCATCAATTGGATGGGGACAGAGTATCCCCCGTGCGGCGCGTTTGCGCACACGCGTTCGGTCAATCACCGGGATTGTAAAAAGTCATCAAAGCGATTCAAATGGAACGTCTTGTTTCAAGTGTGTGCCTTGGCCTACGCTGCCTTTACGATGTGCGGCTGGGCGGTGGGGTAAGCTTCCGCCTGCGTATGACTTACACATTGAATGCCCTGAATTCTTCCTCAGGGAAATCATCCTCGCGTACCGGATTGGCCCGCTTTGGCCACGAAGTCAGCCTGATCATCGGGCTGCTCGCGCTGGTGTTCCTGCTGCTTTCGCTGCTGAGCTATTCGCCGCAAGATGCGGCCTGGTCGACCTCGGGCGCGACCCAGGGTCCGCTGGTGCACAACTGGGTGGGGCGTTCCGGCGCCTGGCTGGCCGATACCTGCTATTTCGGCTTTGGCTTTTCCATCTGGTGGCTGGTGCTGGCGGCGGTGGCCAACTGGTTTGCCTCGCTGCTGCGCTGGACCCGTGGCGGCGTGGCGCCGGCCGAGCCGCTGTGGCGCCGGCGCCTGCGCTTTTGGGGCGGGCTGGCGCTGCTGCTGCTGGCGAGCACCGCGCTCGAATGGTCGCGCATGTACCGCTTCGAGCCGCTGCTGCCGGGACATGCGGGCGGCGTCATCGGCTATGTCTTCGGGCTCAATGGCATGCATTGGCTGGGCTTCACCGGATCGGGCCTGGCCGGCATCGTGCTGCTGGTGCTGGGCGCGGCGCTGGTGTTCGGCTTTTCCTGGGGCCAGCTGGCCGAGCGGCTGGGCGGGCGCATCTATTCGATGGTGCGCGTGAGCCGCGCCCAGCATGAAAAGGCCAAGGACGTGGCGGTCGGCCGCAAGGCGGCGCGCGCACGCGAGGTCGTTGTGCAGGAGGAGCGCAGTGAAAGCGTCGAGAGCCATCCCCTGCCGATACAGATCATCGAACCCGTCGTGGAGCCGGCCGCCGCGCCCAGCGAGCGTGTGATCAAGGAAAAGCAAAAGCCGCTGTTCCACGACCTGCCCGACACCAAGCTGCCGCAGGTCGACCTGCTGGATGAAGCCCAGCAGCGCCAGGAAACCGTCTCGGCCGACACGCTGGAGATGACCAGCCGCATGATCGAGAAGAAGCTCAAGGATTTCGGCGTCGAGGTGCGCGTGGTCGCGGCCATGCCCGGCCCGGTGATCACGCGCTACGAGATCGAGCCCGCCACGGGCGTGAAGGGCTCGCAGGTGGTGGGGCTGGGCAAGGACCTCGCGCGTTCGCTGTCGCTGGTCTCGATCCGCGTGGTCGAGACCATTCCCGGCAAGAACTACATGGCGCTGGAGCTGCCCAACGCCAAGCGCCAGTCGATCCGCCTGTCCGAAGTGCTGGGCTCCAAGGTCTACCACGATGCCAAGAGCATGCTGACCATGGGCCTGGGCAAGGACATCGTCGGCAACCCGGTGGTGGCCGACCTGGCCAAGATGCCGCACGTGCTGGTCGCGGGCACGACGGGCTCGGGCAAGTCGGTGGGGATCAACGCCATGATCCTGTCGCTGCTCTACAAGGCCGAGGCCCGCGACGTGCGGCTGCTGATGATCGACCCGAAGATGCTGGAAATGTCGGTCTACGAAGGCATTCCGCACCTGCTGTGTCCGGTGGTCACCGACATGAAGCAGGCGGCCAACGGGCTGACCTGGTGCGTGGCCGAGATGGAGCGCCGCTACAAGCTGATGAGCAAGCTGGGCGTGCGCAACCTCGCGGGCTACAACGCCAAGATCGACGAGGCCAAGGCCAAGGAAAGCTTCATCTACAACCCGTTCAGCCTCACGCCCGAGTCGCCTGAACCGCTGGACCGGCTGCCGCATATCGTGATCGTGATCGACGAGCTGGCCGACCTGATGATGGTCGTCGGCAAGAAGATCGAGGAGCTGATCGCGCGCCTGGCGCAGAAGGCGCGCGCTGCGGGCATCCACCTGATCCTGGCCACGCAGCGCCCCAGCGTGGACGTCATCACCGGCCTGATCAAGGCCAACATCCCGACGCGCATTGCCTTCCAGGTCAGCAGCAAGATCGACAGCCGCACCGTGCTCGACCAGATGGGCGCCGAGGCGCTGCTGGGCATGGGCGACATGCTCTACATGGCCAGCGGCACGGGCCTGCCGATCCGTGTGCATGGCGCGTTCGTCAGCGACGAGGAAGTGCACCGTGTGGTCGACTACCTCAAGGAGCAGGGCGAGCCCGACTACATCGAAGGCGTGCTCGAAGGCGGCGTGGCCGATGGCGATGGCGAAGCCGGCGGCGGCGAGGGGGGTGGAAATGGCGAAACCGACCCCATGTATGACCAAGCTGTCGAAGTGGTCCTCAAGGACCGCAAGGCCAGCATCTCGTACGTGCAGCGCAAGCTGCGCATCGGCTACAACCGCTCGGCGCGCCTGCTGGAAGACATGGAAAAAGCCGGCCTGGTGAGTTCGTTGACCACCAGCGGCCAGCGTGAAGTGCTGGTGCCAGCCCGTAATGAATAGGCGGATGGAGAGTTTATGAAGCGTTTTTTGACAAGTGTGGTGCTCATGGCCGGTGCCGGCCTGGCACAAGCCGACGGCCTGCAAAGCCTTGAAGCCTTCATGCAGAACGCCCAGGCCGGCAAGGCCGAGTTCACGCAGACCGTGACCTCGCCGGCCAAGGAGGGCCAGGCCGCGCGCAGCAAGACCTCGAGCGGCGAGTTCTCGTTCCAGCGCCCGGGGCGCTTCAAGTTCGACTACCGCAAGCCGTTCGCGCAGCAGATCGTCGCCGACGGCAAGACGCTGTGGATGTACGACGCCGATCTGAACCAGGTCACGCAGCGCGCCCAGGCCAAGGTGCTCGATGCCACACCCGCGGCCATCCTGGCCTCGGCCGCCAGTGTGCAGGCGCTGCGCGCCGATTTCGATCTCAAGGCCGCGCCCGACCAGGACGGCCTGCAATGGGTCCAGGCCACGCCCAAGGCCAAGGAAGGCCAGCTGCAGAGCGTGCGCGTGGGCTTTGCCGGCAACCAGCTGGCGGCCATCGACATGCTCGACAGCTTCGGCCAGCGCTCGCTGATGCGCTTCACCAATGTGCAGACCAGTGCCAGCCTGCCGGCCGACACGTTCAAATTCGTCGCTCCAAAGGGCGCCGACGTTCTGGCGCAGTAAGCCGTCAGTTGCGGCAGCGGACCGGCTGCATGCGGTCCAGCAGTCCGCAGGCCAGCAGCGTGGCGGCCACGGGCAGCAGCCAGCCCAGGCCCATCGCGCTGCCCGGCAGCCGTTCCAGCCAGCCAGGTGCCCAGGCGGCCAGATCCAGCGCCTGCGCGGCATCGAGCAAGCCGAAGGCCAGCGCCACCAGCATCACCGGCATGAACACGCGCGGCGCCGACTTCCATGCGGGCGACAGCAGGCTCAGCGCGACCAGTGCAATGGCCATGGGATAGATCGCCACCAGCACCGGCACGGCCACGGCGATCAGCTGCTCCAGTCCCTGGTTGGCGATCAGCATGCTGACCAGGCTCAGGGCCACGACCATGCCGCGGTAGGAGCTGCCGGGCACCAGCGCGCTGAAATAGCTGGCGCAGGCGCTGACCAGGCCCACGCCCGTGGTCAGGCAGGCCAGCACGATGACGCTGCTCAGCAGCAGCATGCCCGGGGTGCCGAACGTATGCTGCACGTAGCGCGTGAGGATCTGCACGCCGTTGCCGTCCGCGGACACCAGCGACCCGCTGTGCGCGCCCAGGTACATCAGCGAGACGTAGACCAGGCATAGGCCGATGGCGGCAATGAGGCCGGCAACGATGGCGTAGCGCGTGTGCAGCCCCGAGTCGGTCACGCCCGTGTCCTTGATGGCATTGACGATCACGATGCCGAACACCAGCGCAGCCAGTGCATCCATGGTCTGGTAGCCCTGCAGGAAACCTTCGGCCAGGGCCGCCTGCTGGTAGTCGCCAGCGCTGGGCAGCAGGCTGCCTGCCGGCAGCACGAAGGCCGCGCCGCCCAGCACGGCCAGCGCCACGAGCAGCACGGGCGTGATCAGCCGTCCCAGCGTGTCCATCAGTTTGCCGGGAAACAGCGCCAGCAGCAGCACCAGCCCGAAGTAGGCCGCGCTGTAGGCCAGCAGCGCGCCCGGGCCATTGCCGACAAACGGCGCCAGCCCCATCTCGAACGAGACCGTGGCCGTGCGCGGTGTCGCGAACATCGGGCCGATGGTCAGGTAGACCGCAATGCCCAGCAGCATGCCTGGCCAGCGCCCGAGCGGCGCGGTGATGGCCTCCATGCCGCCGCCGACGCGTGCCAGCGCGACCACGGTCAGCAAGGGCAGGCCGACGCCCGTCAGCAGGAAGCCCAGCGCCGCGCTCCAGAAATGTTCGCCCGCGGCAAGGCCCACCATCGGGGGAAAGATGATGTTGCCCGCGCCCAGGAACAGCGCAAAGGTGAGAAAGCCAAGCGCCAGGAGTTCGCGCGGTCGAAGAGTCTGCATACAGGGAGTATTGGTGCCGGAAGGGGCCGACCGGTTCCAGCAAAAAAGGGAGGGATTTTAAGTGGGTGCCCACTGGCGGGTAAGACGCAGGCGGCAATGCCTGTCGGTGCGCACAGGTTTGCAGGGTATTGCCGCCTGGCTTGCGGCTGCGCGGCCCGCCAAGCGGCTAAGCTAGGTACTGCGCCATCGCGGCGCTGCGTTGACTGCCATGCCCCATTCCATTCATTTCTGTTCTTTCGCTTCGGTCGCGCAGCAGTGCCGGCCCCTGCATCGCCTGGAGGCAAGCCATGCCTGATCTTTTCACGCAGGATCCCGTCGCGCCACTTGCCGAAGCCCTGCGGCCCAAGACCCTCGACGAAGTGGTGGGGCAGTCGCATCTGCTGGGCGAGGGCAAGCCGCTGCGCCTGGCGTTCCAGTCGGGCAAGCCGCATTCGATGATCTTCTGGGGCCCGCCCGGCGTCGGCAAGACCACGCTGGCGCGCCTCACGGCCACCGCGTTCAAGTGCGAGTTCATTGCGCTGTCGGCGGTGTTCTCCGGCGTCAAGGACATCCGGGCCTCGATGGAGCTGGCGCAGCAGAACCTGGCGATGGGCAAGCACACCATCCTGTTCGTCGATGAGATCCACCGCTTCAACAAGTCGCAGCAGGATGCGCTGCTGCCGTATGCCGAAAGCGGGCTGGTGACCTTCATTGGCGCCACCACCGAGAACCCGTCGTTCGAGGTCAATTCCGCCTTGCTGTCGCGCGCCCAGGTCTATGTGCTGAAGTCGCTCACCGATGACGAACTGCGCCAGCTGCTCAAGCGTGCGCAGGAGATTGCGCTGGGCCACCTGCATTTCGACGACCTAGCCACGGACACGCTCATTGGCTATGCAGACGGCGATGCGCGCCGCTTCCTGAACCTGCTGGAACAGACCAGCACCGCAGCCAATGCATCGGGCATCAGCGACATCAGCGCCGACTTCCTGCAGAACGCGCTCACGCTCAACAGCCGGCGCTTCGACAAAGGCGGCGACAACTTCTACGACCAGATCTCGGCGCTGCACAAGTCGGTGCGCGGCTCGCACCCCGACGCCGCGCTCTACTGGCTCACGCGCATGCTCGACGGCGGCGCCGACGCACGCTACCTGGCGCGGCGCATCGTGCGCATGGCCTGGGAAGACATCGGCCTGGCCGATCCGCGCGCCATGCAGATCGCCAACGACGCGGCCCTGACCTATGAGCGCCTGGGATCGCCCGAGGGGGAGCTGGCGCTGGGCCAGGCGGTGATCTATCTGGCCATCGCGGCGAAGAGCAACGCGGGCTACAACGCCTACAACCAGGCGCGGGCCTTCGTGAAGCAGGACAAGAGCCGCGAGGTGCCGGTGCACCTGCGCAATGCGCCGACCAAGCTCATGAAGGAGCTGGGTTACGGCCATGAATACCGCTACGCGCACGATGAGCCGAATGCCTATGCGGCGGGCGAGACCTATCTTCCCGAAGGCATGCCCGAGCCGCGCTGGTACAAGCCCGTGCCGCGCGGCCTGGAGGGCAAGATCGGCGAAAAGCTGGCCCAGCTCAGGCAGTGGGACGAGGAGGCGGACAAGAACTAGGCGAGATACGCCCATTGCCAGCGGGTGGCTGCAACTGTTTCGTTTCGGATTTATTTCACTCTCGAATTGCTGCGATATCTTGCGATTTAACGTGGTTGCGCGCGGATATTTTCGGTTGCACGCAATCTGGCATAAATCCTGCATAGGCTTATGACATATTTTTGTCTTTTGGGCTGTTAATGCCCGCTGAAGCCTGTCACATTCGGGGTGTTCCGGGCCGGCCCGCCCTGGTTTCTTCAGTTGTGGGTTTCATCGCTGATATTGCCGTAACCCCGCGCCCCACCTTGATTTTTCGAGTTTTTTCCAGGCGGCGATAGCCACGGTGCAAGCGCTCTTTCATGGCAGAAGCGTTCGATTACGAGACGGTTACATTGCCGGGAGTACACTTCGCCCCGTTGACGCCGGCAAGCCTCCCAGGCCCGCTTTCGTGTGTGCGAGTTCGCCTGCGTGTTCATCAGAAACCCTGGTAAGGAATCCCATGCTATTTGGCAAGCTGCTGCCACGCGAAGGTAATTTTTTTGAGATGTTCAACCAGCACGCCGACCGCATCGTCGAAGCGGCGCATGCGTTCTCGCAGCTGGTGGCGAACTACAACGATCCCCACCTGCGCGAGAAGTACAACCAGGACGTCGACAACGCCGAGCGCGCCGCCGACCGCGTGACGCACGATGTCAACAAGGCCCTGCACAAGACCTTCATCACGCCGCTCGACCGTGAGCACATCCACGCGCTGATCAACACCATGGACGACGTTGCCGACCTGATCCAGGATTCGGCCGAGACCATGGCGCTTTATGACGTGCGTCATATGACAGAGGAGATCACGCGCCTCACCGACCTGAGCGTGCGCTGCTGCGAGCGCGTGCGCGATGCCGTCAAGCTGCTCGACCGCATCTCCGACACCGGCACGGCCGAGGCCGCGCTCAAGACCTGCGAGGAAATCGACCGTCTCGAATCCGATGCCGACCGCGTGATGCGCGCGGCCATGAGCAAGCTGTTCCGCGAAGAGCCCGATGTGCGTGAGGTCATCAAGCTCAAGGCCATCTACGAACTGCTCGAGACCATCACAGACAAGTGCGAGGACGTGGCCAACCATATCGAGGGCATCGTCCTCGAGAATTCCTGATCCGCCGCGGAGTCCTGACGTAATGGAAACCGTACAAGCCGCCCTCTGGGTCGTGGTCTTGCTGGTGGCGCTGGCCTTGCTGTTCGACTTCATGAACGGCTTCCACGACGCGGCCAACTCGATTGCCACGGTTGTTTCGACCGGGGTGCTCAAGCCGGCGCAGGCCGTGGCCTTTGCCGCATTCTTCAATGTCATTGCCGTTTTCGTCTTCCACCTGAGCGTGGCCGCGACCGTTGGCAAGGGCATCGTGCAGCCGGGTGTCGTCGACACCCATGTGGTGTTCGGCGCACTGGTCGGCGCGATCGTCTGGAACGTGATCACCTGGCACTACGGCATTCCCAGCAGCTCCTCGCATGCGCTGATCGGTGGCATCGTGGGCGCGGTCATTGCCAAGGCCGGCGCGGGTTCGCTGATTGCCAGCGGCATCTGGAAAACCGTGGCCTTCATCTTCGTCTCGCCGCTGCTGGGCTATCTGCTGGGCTCGCTGATGATGGTGGCCGTGGCCTGGATCTGTCGGCGTGCGCGCCCCAGCAAGGTCGACAAGTGGTTCCGCCGGCTGCAGCTGGTTTCGGCGGGCGCCTACAGCCTGGGCCATGGCGGCAACGACGCGCAAAAGACCATCGGCATCATCTGGCTGCTGCTGATCGCCACCGGCTACAGCAGCGTCGGCGATTCCGCGCCGCCGACCTGGACCATCGTCTCCTGCTACATCGCCATCGGCCTGGGCACCATGTTCGGCGGCTGGCGCATCGTCAAGACCATGGGCCAGAAGATCACCAAGCTCAAGCCGGTGGGCGGCTTCTGCGCCGAGAGCGGCGGCGCGCTGACGCTGTTCATCGCCACGGCCATGGGCGTGCCGGTCTCGACCACGCACACCATCACCGGCGCCATCGTCGGCGTGGGCTCTACGCAGCGCGCCAGCGCCGTGCGCTGGGGCGTGGCGGGCAATATCGTCTGGGCCTGGGTGCTGACGATTCCGGCCAGCGCCTTTGTCGCCGCCATTGCCTATTGGGTCAGCCTGCAGATCTTCTGATCAGGCTGCGCTCCATGCCAAAGCCGCCGGCCCGTGCCGGCGGCTTTTTTCCTGGGCCTGCGGGGCTATTGCGAAATCTTGCGCGCCTCTTCGATCTGGTATTCGAAGTAATGCTGGAAGCTGTAGGCAAGGCTGGCCATCAGCACCGTGGCACCCAGCATCAGCGACAGCGCGATGGCAAACACCGTGCCCCAGTGCGTGCGGCCGGTCTCTGCGTCGGCATTCGCGCCGGGGTTGTAGCGGGCGTTCCACGCATCGGCAGGGGTCAGGCCATAGAGGATGGCGCGTAATGCGCAGCCGGAAATGGTGAAGCCCAGCAGCGGAATCAGCAGCCAGCTGAGTTGGTCGTCCTGCCCGAGTTCCTGCACGCGCTGCAGGCCGTAGAGGCCCAGCGCCGTGGGCACGGGAAGCAGCCAGCCGAACCAGTCGCCGGGGCCGTGCAGATAGAAGCGGTGCAGGCCCAGCGGCCCGCCGATGAAGGCCAACCAGGCGGCCAGGGTCTTGCTTTTCATGCGGCCATTATTCGCGCCAACGGCCGCCGCGCCTATCGGGGGACTACCGGGGGCGTGGTGTCGCCGTCGCCCAGCACCTTTTCCATCAGCACGATGTCCAGCCAGCGGTCGAACTTCCAGCCGACCGAGCGCATCACGCCGATCTCGGTGAACCCGCTGACGCGGTGCACGCCGATGGAGCCCGCGTTGGCCGAGTCGCCGATCACCGCCAGCAGCTTGCGCACACCCGCGGCTTCCGCCTGCTCGCTCAGCGCCGCCAGCAGCAGCCGGCCCACGCCCTGGCCGCGCGCGGCATCGGCGACATAGACCGAGTCCTCGGCCGAAAAGCGGTAGGCCGGGCGCGGCTTGAACCAGTTGGCATAGCTGAAGCCGAGAATGCTTCCAGCCTCATCCTCGGCCACGAGATAGGGCAGGCCGCGGCCCAGCACGTCGGCGCGGCGCGCGGCCATGTCGCTTTCGCTGGGTGGATCGACCTCGAAGGTGCCGGTGCCATGCAGGACGTGATGGCGGTAGATGGCGGTGATGGCCGGGATGTCGGAGTCGGTACTGGCGCGGATATTAGGCATAAACAAAAGAAATCGATATAATCGCGTGCTTTGCAGCGTGTCGCTGGCCGGGTGGCCATGTCGCGTGTCTCAACGCCGCAAGAAAATGTGCAGCATAAGCTGCGCACCACCCAAAGGATAAATCATGGTCGTCATTCGACTCTCCCGCGGCGGCTCCAAGTCGCGTCCCTTCTTCAACATCGTTGTGGCTGACAAGCGCACTCGCCGCGATGGCGCCTTCATCGAGCGTCTGGGCTTCTACAACCCCACCGCCCGTGGCGGCGAAGAAGGTCTGCGCATTGCGCAAGACCGTCTGACGTACTGGAAGAGCGTGGGCGCGCAATCGTCGCCTACCGTGGACCGCCTGATCAAGCAAGCCTCCAAGGCAGCTGCTTAATCTGACGCTCCCCTGAAGGCGGGTTCCGTGGCGTATGCTGACGGAGCCCGCTTTTTTTTGCCCCCGGACCGTTCCAAGGCAAAAAGGCCCCTCGGGTAGGCAGCGCAGCTACGCATCGCGAGCCAGCGTGGGGGCGTATTTCATTTTCCCATTTCTTTGCACCATGGCCCTTCTCCCCGATTTCGAACCCGCCCAACTGCCTGCCGATGCCGTAGAGGTCGGCCGCATCGCGGACGCCTGGGGTGTCAAGGGCTGGTTCAAGGTGCTGCCGTTCAGCGCCGATGCCGATGTGCTGCTGTCGTCCAAGCGCTGGTTCCTGCAGCCCTCGGAGCGCGGCGCGCGCACCTTCACCGGCACCGTGCTGATGCCGGTCAAGCAGGCGCGCGAGCATTCGGGCTCGATCGTTGCGACGGCCGAGGCCATTGCCGACCGCAATGCGGCGGAAGCGCTCAAGGGCGCGCGCATCTTTGTCGCGCGCGCCGAATTTCCCAAGGCGGCAGAGGACGAATACTACTGGGTCGACCTGCTGGGCCTGGATGTGGTCAACCGCGAAGGCGTGGCGCTGGGCCAGGTCAAGGACCTGATGTCGACCGGCCCGCAGACCGTGCTGGTGATTGCCTATGAGGAAGAGGGCAAGGCGCTGGAGCGCATGATCCCGTTCGTGTCGGCCTATGTGGACAAGGTCGAATTGTCCGAGCGCCGCATCACGGTCGACTGGCAGACGGACTACTGAGCCCGGCGCATGCGCTTCGACATCATCACGCTGTTCCCCGAGATGTTCGCGCCGTTCCTGGCCAGCGGCGTGACGCGCCGCGCCTACGCTTCGGACCAGGTCGCGGTGCGCCTGTGGAATCCACGCGATTACGCCCAGGGCAACTACCGTCGCGTTGACGACCGGCCGTTTGGCGGCGGCCCGGGCATGGTCATGCTGGTCGAGCCGCTGCAGGCCTGCCTCGACGCCATCCGCGCCGACCGCGCCGAGGACCCGGCCACGCAGGTGCCGCTGGTGCTGTTCTCGCCCATCGGCAAGACGCTCGATCACCCGGCGGTGGAGCAATGGGCGCAAAGCCCGGGTGCGGTCCTGCTGTGCGGCCGCTACGAAGGCATCGACCAGCGCTTCATCGACACCCATGTGGACGCGCAGATCAGCCTCGGCGATTTCGTGCTGTCGGGCGGCGAGATCGCGGCACTGGCGCTGCTCGATGCCGTGACGCGGCTGCAGCCCGGCGTGCTCAACGACGCCGGCAGCCACCAGCTCGACAGCTTCAATCCCAGCCTCGACGGCCTGCTGGACTGCCCGCATTACACGCGCCCCGAAGTCTGGCAGGGCCAGGAAGTGCCGCCGGTGCTGATGTCGGGCCACCATGCGCAGATCGAGCGCTGGCGCCGCGACCAGAGCCTGCAGATCACCGCACGCCACCGGCCCGAACTGCTGGCCAAGGCGCGCGCGGCGGGGCGCCTGGACCGCAAGGATGAAGCGGTTTTGGCAAAAATCGCGGACGGGCTATAATCGTGGGCTGTCGATCCTCTGCCGGCCGCTGCATTCGAGGAGCCCGAGCCCGCCTCGGGCAAGCAATGCAGCCATACAGTGCCAATCCCGGTGCTTGCCAATTGTGGCGCGGACAAGATCGTTGGATGTAACCATGAATCTGATCCAGACTCTTGAGCAGGAAGAAATCGCCCGCTTGAACAAGACCATCCCCGCGTTTGCTCCTGGTGACACCGTCATCGTGAGCGTGAACGTGGTCGAAGGCGCGCGCAAGCGCGTGCAGGCCTATGAAGGCGTCGTGATTGCCAAGCGCAACCGCGGCCTCAACAGCGGCTTCACGGTTCGCAAGATCTCCAGCGGTGAAGGCGTGGAGCGTACGTTCCAGACGTACAGCCCGCTGATCGCCGGCATCGAAGTCAAGCGCCGCGGCGACGTGCGCCGTGCCAAGCTGTACTACCTGCGCGAGCGCAGCGGCAAGTCGGCACGTATCAAGGAAAAGCTGCCAGCCCGCAAGACGGCTGCTGCTGCTCCTGCTGCTGCCGCCTGAATCGCCTAGGCGTTTCGAGAAAGCCGCTACAGTTCGCTGTAGCGGCTTTTTTGCTTTTGACCGCATCTCTTTGCAGGAATTGGCCTTGCTTCCCACTCCTTCGGCTCCCTTGAGCAGTTCCGCGGCCAGCGCGCTGGCCCCGGGTTTCGATCCCCGCCAGGTGCCGGTGCTGTCCGTCGACAGCCATCTGCCGGCCGTGCCGGCCAGCGCCCAGACCCCCGAGGCACTGCGCCACCGCTTTGCCGCACCGCCGCTGTGGGCGCCCGAGATCGAGCGCGAGCCGCTGATGTCGGCGCGCGCGCCGGCCGAAGCCGCGGTGCTGATCGGCATCGTGCAGCGTGCGCAGCCCATGGTGCTGCTGACCGAGCGCACGCGCCATCTGTCCGCGCATTCGGGACAGGTGGCCTTTCCCGGCGGCAAGCGCGATCCCGAAGATGCCGATGCATCCGCCACGGCCTTGCGCGAGGCCCAGGAAGAGGTGGGCCTGGACCCGGCGCTGGTGGAAGTGCTGGGCAGCCTGCCGCCCTATGTGACCACTACCGGCTTTGTCGTGACACCAGTGGTCGGGCTGGTGCCGCCCGAGGCGCGCTACCAGCCCAACCCCTATGAGGTGGCGGACCTGTTCGAGGTGCCGCTGGCCTTTTTGCTCAACCCCGCCCATCACCAGCGCCATGCGCTCGAGCGCCCCGAGGGCCGGCGCGAATGGCTGTCGATGCCCTACCAGGACGGACCCGTGCAGCGCTATATCTGGGGCGCCACCGCGGGCATGCTGCGCAACTTCTACAGGTTCATGCAAGCTTGATACCGTAGGCCGCGACACAGAGGCAAAGTATGATGGCCGAATGAGTTTCTTTGCCATCCTGTTTGCCTTGCTGATCGAGCAGGCCCGCCCGCTGGCCCGCAGCAATTCCGTCCATGCGGGATTGCGTGCCTGGACCGTTTCCGTGCGCCGCAATTTCGATGCAGGCCAGTCCTACCATGGCTGGGTGGCCTGGGGCCTGGCGGTGCTGGTGCCGGCGCTGTTCGTGCTGGGCGTGCACTGGTTCCTAATGTGGCTCGTGGGCTGGCCGTTGGCGCTGGTCTGGAACGTGGCCGTGCTTTATGTGACGCTGGGCTTTCGCCAGTTCAGCCACCATTTCACGCGCATCCGCGACGCGCTCGATGCCGCCGATGAATACACCGCGCGCGAGGAACTGGCGCGCTGGCAGCAGGTCGACACCACCGAGGTGCCGCGCAGCCAGGTCGTGCGCCATGTGATCGAATATTCGGTGCTGGCCGCGCACCGCTATGTGTTTGGCGTGCTGTTCTGGTACTCGGTGCTCGCGGCGCTGGGCCTGGGCCCGATGGGCGCGGTGCTGTACCGTTCGGCGGAGTTCGTGTCGCGCTACTGGTCGAGCAAGGGTTACATGGGCGCGCAGCCCGTGAGCGAGCGCCTGCAAAGCGCGGCGCGTCAGGCCTGGATGTGGATCGACTGGCTGCCCGCGCGCCTCACGGCACTGAGCTTTGCCGTGGTCGGCAGCTTCGAGGAGGCCATCGACGGCTGGCGTTTCCACGCGCAGCGCTTTCCCAACGACAACGATGGCGTGCTGCTGGCCGCCACGGCCGGCGCCATCAACGTGCGCCTGGGCGGCGAAGCCCTCAAGGCGCGCGAAGGCGCGGCGGCCATGCCCGGTTTCGAAGGCGAATACGACGTGGACGACAGCGACTCCACGCCGGGCCGCCTGCCCGACCTGAGCCATCTGCGCAGCGTCGTGGGCCTGGTATGGCGCTCGGTGGTGGTGTGGCTGCTGCTGCTGGCGCTGCTGTCGCTGGCAAGATTGCTGGGCTGAGGGGGCCGCCATCCGGCGCCAGCGGCGCAGGGTGTTTTTCTAGTACCTGGGCCCGGCGCTCAGTTCCTCGAACAGGTCCTGGTAGATGCGGTAGCGGCTGGCGCTGATGTGGTGGCTGCTGTCCTCGGCGTCGACCTCGGCCATGACCGCGCAGCCGGGTTCGTGCAGGTGGGTGCAGTTGTAGAACTTGCAGTCGGCAGCGCGCGCGCCGATGTCGGGCATGCAGCGCGCCAGATCCATCGGGCCGATGTGGTGCAGGCCGAATTCCTGGAAACCGGGTGAATCGATCAGCGCCGTCTGGCGCTCTTCGTCGACCCAGTACCAGGTGGTGCTGGTCGTGGTGTGCTTGCCCGAGTTCAATGCCTGCGAGATCTCGCCGGTCTGCGCGCGCGCGCCGGGCACCAGCAGGTTGATCAGCGTGCTCTTGCCCGAGCCCGAGGGCCCCAGCACCAGCGTGGCCTTGCCCTGCAGATGCTGCAGCAGCGCCGCGCGGTCGGTTTCGCTGGATTCGGTGAGCGACAGCGGCAGCACGCCGTAGTGCGGCTTCTCGCTGCCATGGTGCATGTGGCGGTAGGGCAGCAGGCGTTCCCAGGCGCGCGCGAACGGCTCGACCAGATCGCTCTTGTTGAGCGCGATCAGCGGCGTGATCTGCGAGGCTTCGGCGGCAATCAGCGCGCGCGCGAGCTGGCTTTCGGAGAACACCGGGTCGGCGGCAATCAGGATCAGCACCTGGTCGATGTTCGCGGCAAACGACTTGGTGCGGATCTCGTCCTGGCGGTAGAACAGGTTGCGCCGCGGCAGCACCTTCTCGATCGTGCCTTCATCGCCCTGGCCCGCGGCCGGCATGATCCAGCGCACATGGTCGCCGACCACGGCCTGGCTTTTCTTGCCGCGCGGGTGGCAGATGCGGCGCGAGCCGTCGGGAGCTTCGACGACGCAATGCCGGCCATGGCTGGCCACGACCAGGCCTTCGGGGCGGACGCTGCCCTGCGTCATGCGAGCAGCGCATCGACGCGGCGCGCGCAGTCGAAGTCCGTGGCCGACACTCCGCCGACGTCATGGGTATTGAAGCGCACGTTGCAGCGGTTGTATTGCACCTTCAGGTCGGGGTGATGGTCCTGCTGGTGGGCAATCAGCGCCACGGCGTTGACGAAGGCCATGGTCTCGTAATAGTTCACGAACGAGAACGTCTTCTGGATGGCCAGGTCGGCGCCGTCGCCGCTGAGCTGCCAGCCTTCGACCTGGGCCAGTTGCGAGACCAGTTGTGGGGCCGACAGGGCGCGGCGCGGCTGGGCGGACCAGTCTTGTTGCTTGAGGGGTTTGGTGGTCATGGTGTGTGAGGGTTTAGCGCCGGCGCAGGCAGGCGCGCGAGGCGCTCGATGGCCGGTGGATGCGAATAGTGGAAAGCGACGTAGGCCGGGTCGGGCGTGAGCGTCGAGGCCTTGTCCTGGTAGAGCGTCAGCAGCGCCGAGGCCAGCGCGCTGCCTTCGGCCTGCGCCGCGGCATAGGCATCGGCCTCGAATTCATCGCGGCGCGAGAAGTACGCCATGAGAGGCGCGACAAAGAAGCTGAACACCGGGGCTGCGAGCAGGAACAGCAGCAGCGCCAGCGCTTCATTGCCGGCCATGGCATTGCCGCCAGGCAGCAGCATCTCCAGGCTGGGGCGCACGCCCAGGCCGGCGTAGAACCAGGGCTGTTGCGAGAGCCAGCCCAGCAGCGCCAGCGCCGCCAGGCTCATGGCGAACAGCCCGATCAGCCGCTTGGTGATGTGGCGGTGCTTGAAATGGCCCAGCTCATGCGCGAGCACGGCCTCGACCTCGGCCGGCGAGAGCTGCTTGAGCAGGGTGTCGTAGAACACCACGCGCTTGGCCGAGCCGAAACCCGTGAAATAGGCGTTGGCATGCGCCGAGCGCCGGCTGCCGTCCATGACGAACAGGCCCTTGGCGGCAAAGCCGCAGCGCTGCATCAGGCCGGTCACGCGCGTGCGCAAGGTTTCGTCCTGCAAGGGCTCGAAGCGGTTGAACAGCGGCGCAATGACGGCGGGATAGAGCCACATCAGAAGCAGGTTGAAGCCGGCCCAGACGGCCCAGGCCCAGAGCCACCAGAGCGCGCCCGCCGAAGCCATGAGCCACAGGACCAGCGCGGCCAGCGGCAGGCCGATCACGGCCGCGACCAGCGTCGACTTGAGCAGGTCGGCCAGCCAGAGGCCGGGCGTGAGCTTGTTGAAGCCAAAGCGCTGCTCGACGACAAAGGTCTGGTAGATCGACAGGGGCAGGCCGGCCAATCCGGAAACCAGCGCAAAACCCGCAAGCAGCGCGAGTTGCTGGTGCAGGCCCGGGCCCATCCAGCCCAGCAGCCACTGGTTGAGCGCGTCGAGTCCGCCCAGCAGTGTCCAGGCCAGCAGCAAGGCGGTGGATACCGCCATGTCGATCAAGCCGGTGCGGGCCTTGGCCAGGGTGTAGTCGGCGGCTTTCTGGTGTGCGGAAAGCGCAATGTGGCCGGCAAAGGCAGCGGGCACTGCGCACCGGTGGCGCGCCACATGGCGCACCTGGCGCGACACCAGCCACAGGCGCAGCAGCAACTGCAAGGCCAGCAGCGCGGCGAAGCCCAGAGTCAGCAGCAATGAAGGTGAAAATGGGGCAGGTGAAAGCATCAGAGGGCAGTGTAGGCCACAATTCATGCCATGTCTGACGCCTCCCTCACCAACCCTCCCGTGCTTGCGAAATCCGACTTGAATCTCGTCTGGCTCGACTGCGAAATGACCGGCCTGCAGCCTGAAACCGACCGGGTGCTCGAGATTGCCGTGGTGGTCACCAATGCCGACCTGTCGATCCGGGTCGAAGGCCCGGTCTTTGCCATCCACCAGAGCGACGCGCTGCTCGACGGCATGGACGCCTGGAACAAGGGCACGCATGGTCGCAGCGGGCTGATCGCGCGCGTCAAGGCGTCGGAAGTCACCGAGGCACAGGCCGAAAGCGAGTTGCTGGCCTTTCTGTCGCGCTACGTGCCCAAGGGCAAGGTGCCGCTGTGCGGCAACAGCATCGGCCAGGACCGGCGCTTCCTGGTCAACTACCTGCCCAAGCTCGAAGCCTTCTTCCACTACCGCAATGTCGATGTCAGCACGCTCAAGGAACTGGCGCGCCGCTGGAAACCCGCGGTCTGCAGTGCGTTCAAGAAGGCGCAGCGCCATACCGCACTGGCCGACGTGCACGAGTCCATCGACGAGCTGATTCATTACCGCCAGCATTTCCTCGCACTCGAACCCGTTGCGCCGGTCACGGCTTGACGGCAGGCGGAGCGGGGCGCGCGCGGGCTTGGCCTTGCCATAGTCAGGGCAATTCCTCTGTGACACTTGCGTGAAACATGGCAGCCATGTGATAATCGACAGCTTGCCCCTACCCCTTGGGGTAAGTTTGCGCATCTCCCATCACTCACCGGGCCCCGCTTTTTGATCCGTGCACCTCGCACGGCAAAGCAATTTATGCCCAGCCGCCTCATTCCCGAGCCGGTTACGTTTGACGGTTGATGTTTTTTAACCGTCATAGAAGCACCGCAGGCATCTGCCCGGTGGCGCTTCACCGTGAGAAACAAATGAACGACAACATTCTCGAGCAGGGCTCCGCCGCCGCTGCCGCATCTTCTTTGGACCATTCCATCCTGAATGCAGCGCCTCTTGCTGCCGACGACGCTGCCATCGTTGCAGACGCCGCCTCCGTCATCGCCGATACCGATTCCCTGGACAACGAGTCCGCCCAAGCCGAGCAGAAGCCCAATGGCTTCGTCGAGCTGGGCCTGGCCCCGGAACTGATCCAGGCCGTGGCCGACCTCGGCTACACCCAGCCCACGGCCGTGCAGGCCAAGGCCATTCCCCTGGCGATGAACAAGGGCACGCATGCGACCGCCTTTGTCGACCTGATGGTGTCGAGCCAGACCGGTTCGGGCAAGACCGCGGCCTTCCTGTTGCCGGTGCTGCACACGCTGCTGGAGCAGCAAGCCGAAGCCGATGCCGAAGCTCGCGCCGAATACGAGCGTGCCGTGGCCGAAGCCGCCGCCAATGGCGAGCCGGCACCCAAGCGCAACAAGCGCAAGGACCCGACCAACCCGCGCAACTTCAAGGCTGCCACGCCCGGCGCCCTGATCCTGTGCCCGACGCGCGAACTCGCCCAGCAGGTTGCGCATGACGCCATCGAGCTGGTCAAGCACTGCCGCGGCCTGCGCGTGGCCAACGTGGTGGGTGGCATTCCCTACCAACTGCAAATTGCCAAGCTGCAGAACGCCAACCTGGTCGTGGCCACCCCTGGCCGTCTGCTCGACCTGCAGCGTTCGATGCAGATCAAGCTCGACAAGGTGCAGTTCCTGGTGGTCGACGAAGCCGACCGCATGCTCGACCTGGGCTTCTCGGACGACCTCGCCGAAGTCAACCAGATGACCTCGCAGCGCCAGCAGACCATGATGTTCAGCGCCACCTTCGCGCCGCGCATCCAGCAGCTGGCCATGCGCGTCATGCACGACAACGGCGCCGGCGTGAAGAAGATCACCATCGACTCGCCGCAGGAAAAGCACGCCAACATCAAGCAGTCGCTGTACTGGGCCGACAACGCCCAGCACAAGCGCAAGCTGCTCGACCACTGGCTGCGTGACACCACGATCAACCAGGCAATCGTGTTTGCTTCGACCCAGGTCGAGTGCGACGGCCTCGCGACCGACCTGCAGCAAGACGGCTTCTCGGCCGTGGCCCTGCACGGTGCGCTGAGCCAGGGCCTGCGCAACCGCCGCCTGATGGCGCTGCGCAACGGCCAGGTGCAGATCCTGGTGGCCACCGATGTGGCGGCACGCGGTATCGACGTGCCCACCATCACCCACGTGTTCAACTACGGCCTGCCGATGAAGGCCGAAGACTACACCCACCGCATCGGCCGTACCGGCCGTGCAGGCCGCTCGGGCCTGGCCGTGACCTTTGCCGAAATGCGCGACCGTCGCCGCATTTTCGACATCGAAGGCTACACGCGCCAGCAGTTCACCGCGGAAGTGGTGGCCGGCCTGGAACCCACGGTGCGCATCCCCCAGGGCGGTCGTCCCGACGGCCGTGGCCGTGGCGGCGAAGGCCGTGACTACTCCTCGCGCGGCCGTGGCGGCTTCGGTGGCGGTGGTGGCGGCGGCCGTGGCTTTGGCGGCGGCGATCGCGGCCGCAGCATGGGCTTTGGCGGCGGCAACGACCGCGGCGGCTTCGGCGGCGACCGTGGCGGCAATGACCGCGGCGGTTTCGGCGGCAACGACCGTGGCGGCTTTGCCGGCCCGCGTGGCAATGACCGTGGCTTCGGCGGCGCTCCGCGCCGTGAAGGCGAAGGCTTCGCGCCCCGCCGTCCGGCCTTTGGCGACAACCGCGGCGGCTTCGGCGGCGACCGTGGCAATGACCGCGGCGGCTTCGGCGGCGGCGACCGTGCTCCGGCGCGCGAATACGGTGCACGCCCGGCCTTTGCCGGCAAGCCCGCCGGTGGCGCTGGCAAGCCCTCGTTCACGCCCCACGACGCACGCAAGCGTCCTGCCCGCCCGGCGCGCTGATCAGCGGCGTCGAGCAAATGAAAAAACCGGCCCGAGGGCCGGTTTTTTCATGGGCGGTCAGGTGCATGCTGGCTCGAGCCCGTATGGTGCGTTCCCGTTCGTCCTGAGCCTGTCGAAGGATGAGCGGGCTGCTGTCCAGGGGGGCGCCGGATCCGAGCCTGGCAATGCTGCAGATGACAGCACGCATTCAAACTCACTCCTGCGCGCTGTTGCGCCCAATTTCCGGCCAGCGCCGGTGCAGGTAGACCCAGGCCACGAGGCCGACCAGCATCAGCGCCAGCGAGGTAAAGGCCAGTCCAATGGTGGAATGCATGACCAGCGGCGCCAGCAGGCCCGCGACCAGGCCGTTGGCGGCCGAGCCGACAAAGGCCTGCAGCGACGAGGCCATGCCGCGGCGCTCGGGGTAGAGGTCGAGCACCAGCAGTGTCACCACCGGAACCATCAGCGCCCAGCCCAGCGCGAACAGCGCGATCGGCACCAGCGCCCAGCCCGCATGCACCGGCAGCACCAGCGTGGCGATCACATTGAGCACCGACACCAGCAGCATGATCACAAAGCCGTGCCGGATCTGGCGCTTGGGCGGAATGCGCCCGGCCAGGCGGCCGCTGAGCCAGGCTCCGGTCATGATGCCGGAGATGATCAGCAGGAACAGCCAGAAGAACTGTGTCGGCCCCAGGCCCAGGTGGTCGCCGAGGAAGGCCGGCGCGGCCAGCACGTAGAGGAACATGCCGTTGAACGGCACGCCGCTGGCCAGCGCCAGCAGCAGGAAGCGCGGGCTCGAGATCAGCTGCCAGTAACCACGCATGAGATGGCGCGTGTTGAATGGCTGGCGCAGATCGGCATGCAGGGTTTCGGGCAGCCAGCGGAAGTTGATGCTCCACAGCAGCACGCCGATCAGCGTCAGGAACCAGAAGATGCTGTGCCAGCCGGCCAGCACCAGCAGCCAGCCGCCGGCGATCGGCGCGATGGCCGGGGCGGCGCCAAAGAACAGCGTGACCTGGCTCATGACCTTCTGTGCTTCGGAGGGCGGATACATGTCGCGGATCACGGCGCGCGACACGACGATGCCGGCCCCCGTGGACAGGCCCTGCAGCGCGCGGAAAAACACCAGCTGGCCGATGTTCTGCGACAGCGCGCAGCCGGCCGAAGCCAGCGTGAACACCGCCAGCCCCCAGAGCACGACCGGGCGGCGGCCGAAGCTGTCGGCCAGCGCGCCATGGAACAGGTTCATGAACGCAAAGCCGAACAGATAGGCCGACAGCGTCTGCTGCATCTCCACCGGGGAAGCCCCAAGCGCCTTGGCGATGCCGGAAAACGCCGGCAGGTAAGTGTCGATGGAAAACGGCCCGAGCATGCCCAGCAGGGCCAGCAGGATCGAAAGCGTCCAGCGCGGGCCGGGCCAGAGTTGTTGGGCTTGAGGATGCATGGAGTGGGAGCGAAGAAAGGGCGCAGTTCGTGGCGTGCGTTCGCCAGGCGGGGCCGAGCGCTGATTGTGCCGTGCAATCGCAGGTGCACCGAAGCCCCTGCGTGTTGCAGCCTGCTGCCATACTGTAACGTGTCGCAACGCACTGTGCGGCGTGCGCCAAGTCCTGGATGCCCGCCGCAGCGCAGCGTGGGAAATGGGCGGGCAGCCGCTGTGCGAAGTGACAGCCTCGGGTTATGGGACCTTCGGGCAATAGACGCTTCGGCGGTAGCCGGAGAAGCTGTAAGCACTTATCACTCTGCGGCCAAGTGCCAATCCATTGCATGCGCCAAAAAATCTTCTTTGCCTGTGTCCTGGGAGCTTCCCTGGGTCTGGCCGCTACCGTTCATGCCCAGTCTCAGCCGGCTGCTCCGGTGCCGGTCACGGTGGACAATTTCATTCGCGCGGAAAGCGATACCTATCTGGCCGCTCTTGCCAAGCAGGGCGGCTTGGGGAAACTGCTGCATCGCCGCGAACCCGCGTCAATCGATCACCAGACCGTGATCCGCCTGAACCGCGACACTTTCTACACCTCGGGTGTGTTCGATCTGGACGCCGGCCCTGTGACCATCACCATGCCCGACCCTGGCACGCGCTACATGGCTTTGCAGATCGTCAATCAGGACCATTACGTTCCCAACGTCTTCTATGGCGCTGGCGTGCGGACATTGACGCGCGAAAACGTGGGCACGCGCTATGTGCTCACGGCCATCCGCACGCTGGTCGACCCCGGCAATGCCGAGGACGTGCGCCAGGTGCATGCGCTGCAAGACGCCATCCAGGTCAGCCAGAAAGCCCCGGGCACGCTGGAGCTGCCCCGATGGGATGCCGTGAGCCAGAAGAAAGTCCGCGATGCCTTGCTGGTGCTGTCCACCACCATCCCCGATTTCAAGGGCGCATTCGGCACCCGGCAGGAAGTCGACCCGGTGCGCCGGCTCGTGGGCGCGGCGGCGGCGTGGGGCGGCAATCCCGACAAGGATGCGATCTATCTCAACATCACGCCTGCGGGCAATGATGGCAAGAAGGTCTATCGCCTGGTGGCGAAGGATGTGCCCGTGGACGGATTCTGGTCGATCAGCGTCTATAACGCGCAGGGCTTCTATGAGAAGAACGCCGCCAACGCCTATACCTTGAACAACCTTACCGCGCAAAAAGGCAGCGATGGCGCGATCACCGTCCAGTTTGGCGGCTGCGACGGGAAGGTTGCCAACTGCCTGCCGATCGTGGCGGGCTGGAATTACACCGTACGTCTTTACCGGCCACGTGCCGAAGTACTTTCGGGGCGCTGGAGCTTCCCTGAACCCGTGCCTGTCAACTGAGAAACATCGCAACTCTTTCGGTAGACGCCATGAAATCCATTCTTCAGTCCCCGGGCGCGTGGGCATTGGCCCTGTCCGCCGCCGCGCTGCAGCCAGCCGCCGGCCAGGAGGCAATGTCGGCAGACAGCATTCGCGCCATCACCAAGGAGGCGTACATCTACGCCTACCCGATGATCGAGAGCTACAACACCATGTACAAGCAGCTTGCGAATCCTGCGGGGCGCGAGTATGTGGGAGGCTTCGGCAGGTTCCGGCATTACTCGCAGGCCTACACGCCGGAGAATCACGACATCGTGACGCCCAACAATGACACCCCCTATTCATGGGCGTGGCTGGACCTGCGCGCCGAGCCCTGGGTCGTGAGCGTGCCGGCGGTGCCCGGCAACCGCTATTACGTGCAGCAGTGGATTGATCTCTTCACCCATAACTTCGCCTATATAGGCTCGCGCGCCACGGGCAATGAGGCCGGTGACTATCTGTTTGTCGGCCCGCGCTTCCAAGGCGAGTTGCCAACCGGCTTCAAGAAGGTTTTCCGCTCGGAAACCGACATCGTGCTGACGCTGACCCGCACCGCGTTGAATGGCCCGGCCGATGTCGACGCCGTGAAAGCCGTGCAGGCCGGCATGAAGTTGCAGCCCTTGAGCAGCTTTGCCAAGACACCCGCGCCGGCGCCGGCGCCTGCCGTGACGTTTCCTGCCTATGACGCAGCCAGGGGCCATTCGCACGACTTCATTGCCTACCTCAACTTCCTGCTGCAGTTCACTCAGCCGCCCCATCCCAGCGAGGTGGAGTTGATGAAGCGCTTTGCCAGCATCGGAATAGGCCCCGGGCTTGCGTTCGACGCCGCCAGGCTGCCTGCCGCCACGCTGGCCGCCATCGACAAAGGCGTGGATGACGGGAAAGCAGCGCTGGCGCAGAAGGCAAAGACGACGATGTCGTCCAACGGCATGTTCGGCTCGCGCGCCGAGTTGAAGAATGACTATCTGACGCGTGCGGTCGCGGCTGAAAAGGGGCTGTATGGCAACTCGCTGGCGGAGGCGTGGTATGGCGGGTATGTGGGCGACGGAAGCCAGATGGCCACCGTGCACTTTGCACCAGGCCAATTGCCCCCTGCCAAATTTTTCTGGTCGATGACGCTGTACACGCTTCCCGAGCGCTTTCTCTATGCCAACCCACTGAACCGGTATTCGATTGGCGACCGAACGCCGGGCCTCAAGCGGGATCCCGATGGCGGGCTTACGCTGTATCTTGGACACGTAAGTCCGGGCGCAGACAAGGAATCCAATTGGCTGCCCACCCCTGCAGGCCGGTACAGCGCGGTGGCACGGGTCTATGGACCGAGTGAAGCGGCCATGAACGGCAGCTGGAAGCTGCCGCCGCTCACGCCCGTGCCGAGGTGAGTCAGGCCCGCGGGCGAAAACCAAGAAAAAAGCCCACTTCGTGCGAAGTGGGCTTTTTTGATTTGGTGGGTCCTGAGTGATTCGAACACTCGACCTACGGATTAAGAGTCCGCTGCTCTACCAGCTGAGCTAAGAACCCAAATCTTTTGTTGAACCACTGAAATGAAAGTGGTGGGTCCTGAGTGATTCGAACACTCGACCTACGGATTAAGAGTCCGCTGCTCTACCAGCTGAGCTAAGAACCCATCTTGAACGACCGCTGCGCCAGTGGCAGAGGACTTCCAAAACGTATGCTGCGATCTTTCGATCACCGCACTGGAAAAAGTGGTGGGTCCTGAGTGATTCGAACACTCGACCTACGGATTAAGAGTCCGCTGCTCTACCAGCTGAGCTAAGAACCCACTTTTCCCTTGCATTTGCAAGCGAGATTTGAATTATGCACTATTTTTTGGAGGTCCGCAGCAAAACCCTGGCTCGGCGAAGTCATGCCATGGCATTGCGGCTCGCGAGTTCGACGAACAGTCCGCTGTGGTCCAGCTCGCCCAATCCATGCGCGATGCTGTCGGCATACAGTTGCTCGAACAGGCCGGTGATGGGTGCATCGAAGCCGATGTCGGCCGCCGTGGCGAGGGCATTGCGCATGTCCTTGAGCTGCACCGTCATGCGCCCGCCGGGTGCGAAGTCGCGCGCGAGCATGCGCTGGCCGTGCAGCTCGAGGATGCGGCTGGCGGCGAAGCCGCCGCCAATCGCCTCGCGCACCTTGGCCATGTCGGCGCCGCCCTTGGCGGCCAGCAGCAGCGCCTCGGCGACGGCGCCGATGGTGATGCCGACGATCATCTGGTTGGCCAGCTTTGCCAGCTGGCCCGCGCCATGCGGTCCGACATGGGTGGCGCGGCCCAGGCAGGCAAAGACCGGCGCGGCGCGCTCGAAATCGGCCGCCTTGCCGCCGACCATGATGGCCAGCGTGCCGGCTTCGGCGCCGACGGTGCCGCCCGAGACCGGCGCATCGAGATGCGCGATGCCGCGGTCGCCCAGGCGCGCTGCATGGTCGCGCGCCTCGGCGGGCTGGATCGAGGCCATGTCGATGAACAGGCTGCCTTCGCGCATGGCCGTGGCCACGCCCTGGGAGAACAGCACGTCTTCGACCACCTGGCCGTTTTCCAGCAGGCTCACGGCAATGTCGGCGTCGGCCACGGCGCGTGCGGCGCTGTCGTGCAGGCGTGCGCCCGCGCCAGCCAGCGGTTCGGCGCGCGCGCGCGTGCGGTTCCAGGCATGGACCTCATGGCCTGCCTGGCACAGGCAGCGCGCCATGGGCAGGCCCATCTTGCCGGTGCCCAGCACTGCGATCTTCAACGGGGTAGGGGGCATGGCTGCAAACATCCTCGGTGGAGTGCGGGTGGCGCCGCATGAAAAAGGCCCGGGGCATGCCATGCACCGGGCCTCCATCATCAGCGCTATTCGCCGCGCAAGCTGTCACTGAGCTTGCAGCGGGCCGGGGGCGCTCACATCAGCAGATGTTCGCCGGCGTTGTCGCCGCCCAGGGTCACGTAGTTGACCTTGCGGATGTCCATCAGCTGCTTGCCGCCGGAGTAGCTGATCGAGCTCTGGATGTCCTGCTCCATCTCCACCAGCGTGTCGGCGAGGCGGCCCTTGACGGGTTCGAGGATGCGCTTGCCCTCGACGTGCTTGTACTCGCCCTTGTTGAAGTCCGAGGCGGAACCGTAGTATTCCTTGAATTTCTCGCCATCGACCTCGACGGTGTTGCCCGGCGATTCCTCGTGGCCCGCGAACAGCGAGCCGATCATGACCATGCTGGCGCCGAAGCGGATGCTCTTGGCGATGTCGCCGTGGCTGCGGATGCCCCCGTCGGCAATGATGGGCTTGGTGGCCACGCGCGCGCACCACTTGAGCGCCGACAGCTGCCAGCCGCCGGTGCCGAAGCCGGTCTTGAGCTTGGTGATGCAGACCTTGCCCGGGCCGATGCCGACCTTGGTGGCATCGGCGCCCCAGCTTTCGAGATCGATCACGGCCTCGGGCGTGCCGACGTTGCCCGCAATCACGAACGACTGCGGCAGCTTCTGCTTGAGATAGCCGATCATGTTCTTCACGCTGTCGGCATGGCCGTGGGCAATGTCGATGGTGATGTATTCGGGCACCAGGCCTTCGGCGACGAAACGGTCGACGGTCTCGTAGTCGGGTTGCTTCACGCCCAGCGAGATCGAGGCAAAGCAGCCCTTGGCGTGCATGTCCTTGACGAACTGCACGTTGTCGAGGTCGAACCGGTGCATGACGTAGAAGTAGCCGTTTTGCGCCAGCCAGGTGCAGATCGACTCGTCGACGACGGTTTTCATGTTGGCCGGGACGGCGGGGATGCGGAACGACCGACTGCCCAGCGTCACGCTGGCATCACACTCCGAACGGCTTTCCACGCGGCATTTGCGCGGCAGCAGAAGAATGTTGTCGTAGTCGAAGATTTGCATGAGATTCCAAGCTCCATAAAGGGTCGCCGCGGAACGATTTCCGGCGACAAGGGCGCTTGGCTTGGTGACCGGCTTGCGGGCGCTGCCGCTGCGAGCGGCCACCGCGGGCCTGCGGACAGGCACAAAAAACCGGACCACAAGAAACTTGGGCCCGGTGATTGATTCTACCCGCTCTGCGCATGTTGCGTGAAAGCCCCCGAGGATGAGCAGGTTGCCGGCAGGACCTCCGGCCAAGGCTTTTGCGCGCGCGCATGGCCAGGGCGGGGCGGGGTTTCTACAATTGGCGGATGTTCCCTCTCGACCTGCTTTCCGGCGCCGCGCCCAGCGCTGCGTCCGACTCCCCGCTGCTTGCCAACCTCAACGAGGAGCAGCTCGCGGCCGTGACGCTGCCCGCGGGCCATGCGCTGATCCTGGCCGGCGCCGGTTCGGGCAAGACGCGGGTGCTGACCACGCGCATTGCCTGGCTGCTGCAGACCGGGCAGGCCACGCCCGCGAGCATCCTGGCCGTGACCTTCACCAACAAGGCGGCCAAGGAAATGAGCGCGCGGCTGTCGGCCATGCTGCCGGTCAACGTGCGCGGCATGTGGATCGGCACCTTCCACGGGCTGTGCAACCGCCTGCTGCGCGCCCACCACCAGGCCGCGGGCCTGCCGCAGTCGTTCCAGATCCTCGACACGCAAGACCAGCTGTCGGCCGTCAAGCGGCTGTGCAAGCAGCACAACGTCGACGACGAGCGCTTTCCGCCCAAGCAGCTGCAGTACTTCATTGCGGGCTGCAAGGAGGAAGGCCAGCGCCCGGGCGACGTGGCCGTGCACGACCCCGACACGCGCCGCAAGGTCGAGTTCTACCAGCTCTACGAGGAGCAGTGCCAGCGCGAGGGCGTGGTCGATTTCGGCGAACTGATGCTGCGCAGCTACGAACTGCTGCGCGACCAGCCGCAGCTGCGCGCCCACTACCAGCGGCGCTTCCAGCACATCCTGGTGGACGAGTTCCAGGACACCAACCGCCTGCAATACGCCTGGCTCAAGCAGCTGGCCGGCGATGAGGTCGGCGGCCTGATGCAGGCCCGGGGCTCGGTCATTGCCGTGGGCGACGACGACCAGAGCATCTACGCCTTTCGCGGCGCGCGCGTGGGCAACATGGCGGATTTCGTGCGCGAGTTCGACGTGCAGCGCCAGATCAAGCTGGAGCAGAATTACCGCAGCTTCAGCAACATCCTCGATTCGGCCAACGCGCTGATCAGCCACAACAGCCGGCGCCTGGGCAAGAACCTGCGCACCACGCAGGGCCCGGGCGAGCCGGTGCGGGTCTACGAATCCCATACCGACCTGGCCGAGGCACAGTGGATCGTCGACGAGATCCGCCAGCTGGTGAAGAACGATGGTTTCGCGCGCCAGGAAATCGCCGTGCTGTACCGCAGCAATGCCCAGAGCCGGGTGATTGAAACCGCGCTGTTCAATGCCGGTGTGCCCTACCGCGTGTATGGCGGCCTGCGCTTTTTCGAGCGGGCCGAAATCAAGCACGCGCTAGCCTATCTGCGCCTGCTGGAAAATCCGCATGACGACACCAGCTTCCTGCGCGCGGTGAATTTTCCGCCGCGCGGCATTGGCGCACGCTCGATCGAGGTGCTGCAGGATGCGGCGCGCAGCGCGGGCTGCTCGCTCAGCGACGCCGTCACTGCCGTGCCGGGCAAGGCCGGCGCCAACCTGGGCGCGTTCGTTGCCAAGATCGAGGTGCTGCGCGAGCAGACGCAAGGCAGGAATCTGCGCCAGATCATCGAGGCGGTGCTCGAGGAAAGCGGGCTGATCGAGCACTACCGCAACGAGAAGGAAGGCGCCGACCGCATCGAGAACCTGCAGGAACTGGTGAACGCGGGCGAGAGCTTCGTGACCCAGGAAGGTTTCGGCCGCGATGCCGTGGCGCTGCCGCTCGACGAGCATGGCCAGGCGCTGCGCCAGAGCCCCGTGAGCCAGGGCATCGACCCCAGCCAGCCGCTGCTCGATGAAGTGCTGCCGGTGCTGCAGCCCGCGGCCGGCATCGTCGACATCGATACCGGCGAGACGCTGTCGCCGCTGGTGGCCTTCCTCACGCATGCCGCGCTCGAGGCCGGCGACAACCAGGCCCAGGCCGGGCAGGACGCGGTGCAGCTGATGACGGTGCATGCCTCCAAGGGCCTGGAGTTCGACGCGGTGTTCATCGGCGGCATGGAAGAGGGCCTGTTCCCGCACGAGAATGCGATGAACGACAGCGGCGGCCTCGAGGAGGAGCGCCGCCTCATGTATGTGGCGATCACGCGCGCCAGAAAGCGCCTGTACCTGAGCCATTCGCAGACGCGCATGCTGCACGGCCAGACGCGCTTTCACATCAAGAGCCGCTTCTTCGACGAGCTGCCCGAAAGCGCGCTCAAATGGATCACGCCCAAGCAGGCCGGCTTCGGCAGCTTCGCGCCGCAGGGCAGCGGGGCTGGCTATGGTTCGGCCGGCTATGGCGGCGGCCGCGGCCAGGGCGGCTGGGGCGGCGCCAAGACCGAAACCTTTGCCAGCCCGCCGGTGCCGCCGCAAAAGGCCGCGCCCGGCCATGGCCTGAGCGCGGGCACGGCGGTGTTCCACAACAAGTTCGGCGAAGGCAAGGTGCTGGCCATCGAAGGCACGGGCGACGATGCGCGCGCGCAGGTCAACTTCCCGCGCCATGGCACCAAGTGGCTGGCGCTGGCGATTGCCAAGCTGACCATCGTCGATTGAAACCCGCCCGTATGCAAGAAGAAAAAGAACCAGCGCCCGCGGCCTCCAAGGCGCGCGCGGCGCTGCATCTGCTGCACCGCCAGCAGTTGCACGAAAGCCTGGCGCTCGCGCCGCAGATGTCGCTGCGCATCGCGCTGATCGCCGGGTTCCAGGCGAGCCTCGCGGTGCTGGTGGCACTGGTGCTCACGCTGCTGTCGCCCTGGCCGCAGCTGGTGGGTTTTCCGGCGCTGGGCGCGCTGGCGGCGCTGTTCGGGCGTTTCGCACCCTTGGCGCGGCGCCGGCGCATCGTGGCCGTGTGTGCGCTGCTGCTGCTGGCCGCCGTGCTGTTGCCCTCGCTGGCATCCTTGTTCGGCGCCAGCGAATGGGGCCTGGTGCTGGTGCTGGCGCTGGTGGCCGGCTTGTCGACGGTGGCGGTGAGCCGCTGGGACCTGGGCGGGCCCGGCGCCGTGATCATCGTGTTTGCCGCGGGCGCCGCGCTGCATCCGGTGGCCAGCGCGCAGGAACTGGGCGCGCGCCTGGCCGCCACGGCGGCCGGCGGCCTGCTGGCCTGGGTGGTGTGCTGGCTCACCGATGGCTTGCGCGCGAAGGAACTGCGCCAGCTGCAGTTTCCCGTGGTGCGCATTCCGCCCATCTCGCACCAGTGGATCGCGGGGGCGCGCATTGCCGCCGGCGCCGCGGTGGCGGCGCTGCTGGCCTGGGCCGCGGGCGCGCAGCATCCGGCCTGGGCGGCGATTGGCGCGACCGCGGTGATGCAGGGCAGCCATCTGCACGTGACCATGAACCGCGCGCTGCAGCGCCTGGGCGGCACCGTACTGGGCGCCTGCCTGGCCTGGCTGTTCCTGGCGCAGCAGCCGCCGCTGTGGGGCATCGTGCTGGCGGTCATCGTGTTCCAGTTCCTCACGGAAGTGATCATCGGCTTCAACTACGCGCTGGGGCAGATCACCGTCACGCCGATGGCGCTGCTCATGACTTTGCTGGCATCGCACTCTTCGCTCGCCGGCAGCATGCCGGTGGAGCGCGTGCTCGACACGCTGCTGGGCGCGGCGGTGGGCATCGCGCTGGCGGTGCTGTTTTCCAGCGCCGACGACCGCGCCTACCTGGCGCAGCTGCGGCGGCGCCGGTAACAGTGACGGGATCGTGGCCGGCATGGGCATGTGACACGGGGCGGTAGGCTGGCGTTGCAGTTTCATCTGCGCGTCATATTGGTTTTCTAGAGTGCGCTTACCCGTCGAAGCATCGACAAAAACCAAGAAAGCCGCCCCGTGAGCAAATCCATTTCCGACAAGGTCGTTCGCAACCACAGTGACAACACGCCTTTCAGCGAAATCCTCGAAAAGAGCCTGTCGCGCCGTGCCGTGACGCGTGGCAGCCTGGGCGCTGCGATGGCGCTGATGGCCGGTTTCAGCCTGAGCGCCTGTGGCGGCGACAGCGATCCCGTGACGCCCACCGAGCCGGTGACGCCTCCCGTCACGCCGCCGGTCACGCCCGTACCCGAACTGAAGCTGGGCTTCCAGTCGCTGGCCAATTCGATGACCGACGCCTGTGTCGTGCCCGCGGGCTACACCGCGCAGGTGCTGGGTGCGTGGGGCACGCCGCTCAACAGCAACGCCGCTGCCTGGGACCGCAACGGCAACAACAGCTCCAACGACCTGCTGAACTCGACCGGCATGCACCATGACGGCATGCATTTCTTCGCGCTCGACGGCAGCGCCACCGAAGGCCTGCTGGTGGTGAACCACGAATACATCGACGAAAAAGTGCTGCACCCCAACGGCCAGACCGGCACCGGTGCGGGCCAGAAGCGTCCCGTGGAAGAAGTGCGCAAGGAAATCAACGCCCATGGCGTGGCCGTGATGCACATCCGCAAGGAAGGCACGAGCTGGAACATCGTGCTGAACTCCAAGTACAACCGCCGCTTCACCTCGGCCACGCCGATGCGCCTGGCCGGCCCGGTCGGCGGCACGGACTCGGTCAAGACCCCGTTCTCGCCCAATGGCACCCAGGTGCGCGGCACCAACAACAACTGCGGCAATGGCACCACGCCCTGGGGCACCTACATCACGGCCGAGGAAAACTGGGCGTCGTGCTTCGTGAACACCGGCGCCGTGACCGCAGCGCAAAAGCGCGTCGGCGTTTCGACCGCCAAGGGCCGCTACCTGTGGGAAACCGCGGCCGGCGATGTGACCGAGCAGAACGGCGAATTCGCACGCTTCAACATCACGCCCGGCCTGGGCTGGGAAAACGAAGTCAACGGCTTCGGCTACCTGGTGGAGATCGACCCCTACGATCCCAGCAGCATTGCCACCAAGCGCACCGCCATGGGCCGCTTCGCGCACGAAGGCGCCGCCTACGGCAACCCGGTCGAAGGCCAGCCGCTGGCGTTCTACTGCGGCGACGATTCGCGCTTCGAATATGTCTACCGCTTCGTGTCGGAAGCCGTCTGGGACCCCAAGGACGCGACGCGCACCGACCGCCTCAATGTCGGCGCCAAATACCTCGACAAGGGCACGCTGTATGTCGCGCGCTTCAATGACGACGGCTCGGGCGAATGGGTCGCACTGGTCCCCGCCACCGTGGGCAAGGGCGGCAAGACGCTGGGCGCCGAATTCGGCAGCCTGGAGGCGATCCTGATCAACACCCGCGGCGCGGCCGACTTCGTCGGCGCCACGCCCATGGACCGCCCCGAGTGGACCGCCGTGCACCCGACCAATGGCGACGTCTACCTGACGCTGACCAACAACACCAGCCGCAACGCGACCACCGGCACCAATGCCGCCAACCCGCGCCTGAACAACGCCAACGGCCACATCATCCGCTGGCATGACCAGAGCGGCACCAATGCCTTCCGCTGGGACATCTTCGTCTTCGGCGCATCGGACCTGGACAACGCCGATACCAACCGCTCGTCGCTGACTGCCGTGAACCAGCTGGCCAGCCCGGACGGCCTGTCCTTCGACAGCCGCGGCATCATGTGGATCCAGACCGACAACGGCCTTGACGGCGGCCGCAACAACAACGTGGCCAAGACCACCAACGACCAGATGCTGGCCGTGATCCCCAAGCCCATGAGCGAGAGCACCGGCACGGGCCCGGTCATCAATGCCAGCAACCAGGCCGACCTGCGCCGCTTCTTCGTCGGCCCGAACGAAGCCGAGATCACCGGCGTCGCCTACTCGCCCGACAACACCAGCATCTTCCTGAACATCCAGCACCCGGTGAACTGGCCTGCCTACGACACGACCGATGCCACGGTCGTGAGCAGCACCAAGGTGCGCCCGCGCTCGGCCACGGTGGTGATCCAGCGCACCGACGGCAAGCCGATCGGCGTCTGATACGCGTCAGCCGCGGCCAGCCACAAAAAAACGCCCCTCGGGGCGTTTTTTCATGGGCTGCTGAAAATCGCGCGGGCTTCAATCGCCACTGAGTTCCGGCTCGCGGCCGTCCGGCGCGGAAAAGCTGTCGCGGAAAGTGAACACCACCGAGGTGAAGAACATCGCGGCCAGCATCATGGCCGCGCCGACCATGATGCCGCCCGCAATCGAGCCGATCAGGCTGGCCAGGATGCCGGTCACGAGCGCCAGCACCATGCCGCAGGCGAGGAAGAAAACCATCCATGCCAGGCCGAACACCAGATACGCGCCCCAGTTGCGCAGGCAGGCGACAAAGCTGAAGAACAGCGCCTTGACGGGCGGAATGCCATGCCAGTGGATCAGGCCGGGCGCATGCCAGAAAGCCAGCGACAGCGGGATGTAGAGCGCCATCGACAGCCACATCGCCGCCTGGAACTCCGGGTCTTCGGCAATCTCGCGCGTCATGGTCTCGCCGCCGAGGTAGACCTCGGCAAAGGTGCCGCCATCGATCAGCGCCGACAGCCCCATGATCGCCAGAAAGGCCACGGCATACAGCAGGCCCAGCGTGACCATCGCGCGCAGGCGCTGGCGGCCGGTGCGAAACGCCACCAGCAGCAGCGTCGGCGTGGGAAAGCGGCCCTGCGTGGCTTCCGCGGCCGCGACCATCATGGCCAGCGAGGTGCAGGGCAGCAGCGCCAGCGCCAGCGCCGGCCCGATCAGCGGCACCAGCGAGACCAGCGACATGCCGGCAATCGCCAGGAAGAAAAGCGCGGCCAGCGCCATGGGTTGGCGCCAGAAGGTCTGGACGCCGAGTTTGACCCACTGCACACCGGTGCGCGCGGGAACGATCTGGAGTTTCATGAAGCGGTTTGAATCCTGGGGAGGCGTAGCGATGGCTGGCGCGTGCGGGCGCCAACAGCGCTACTGTACCGCAGGCATTTTTGACCGGCATCCGGCTGCTGGCATTCGGCCGCTGGCCTTGCCGGCAACACCCCGCAAGGCAAGGCGCAAGCCTATGCCGCCAGGCTCAGTGGATGCGCGATGCGCTGGCGCAGCACGCGCTCGAAGTGGCGCGGGTCGTGCGGCGTGAGCAGCGCGGCTTCGCGCGGCAGGTAGAAGTCCCACAGGCGCGAGATCCAGAAGCGCAGTGCGCTGGCGCGCAACTGGGCATTGAGCAGTTCGCGCTCGGCGCCGGTGAGCGGGCGCACGCGCTGGTAGGCGGCCAGCATGGCCTGGGCGCGCGGCGCGTCGTGCGCGCCCGTGGCGTGGTCGATGCACCAGTCGTTGAGACAGACGGCGAGATCGAACAGCCAGGTGTCGACACCCGCGAAGTAGAAGTCGAAGAAGCCGGTGAGCTGCTCGCCCTCGAACATGACGTTGTCGCGGAACAGGTCGGCATGCACCGGGCCGCGCGGCAGCGCCGCATAAGCCGACGAGGCAGCAATATGGTTCTGGAAGGCCAGTTCGGACTGCAGCAGTTCGGCCAGCGCGCCGTCCAGATAGGGCTGCACCACGGGCGCGGTCTCATTCCACCAGGGCAGGCCGCGCAGGTTGGGCTGCTGGCGTCCGAAGTCGCGGCCCGCGAGGTGCATGCGCGCCAGCATCTCGCCCACGGCCGCGCAGTGCACGGGCGCGGGCGCGAGCTGGCTGCTGCCGCGCAGCCGGTTGACCACGGCCGCAGGCTTGCCGCACACGCGCAGCAGGATGTCGCCGGTCTGGCGGTTGGCCTGCGGGTCGGGCACGGGGATGCCGGCGTGCGCGAGGTGCTTCATCAGGTGCAGGTAGAACGGCAGCTGCTGGGCCGTGAGGCGCTCGAACAGCGTGAGCACCCATTCCCCCTGGTCGGTAGTGAGGAAATAGTTGGTGTTTTCAATGCCGCCCTGGATGCCGCGCAGGCTCTGGAAGGTGCCCAATGGCAGTTGGCGCAGCAGCTCGCGCGCCTCTTTTTCGGAGACTTCGGTAAAAACAGCCATGGCAGGGGCTCGCCCGGGGGGGCGGCGCAGGAAGGAGAAGGGAAAGAAGGAAGCGCTTAGAACTTGCGGAGGTTCCACACCCGCGGGCCCGTGATTTCGGAGCCGCTGCGGTTGCGCGCGCGCTCGCCTTCGGTGGGCTGGACTTCATAGGCGGGCATCTCGGTGACCTTGGGGGTCACGGTGATGCTGCGGGTCTGGCCGCCGATGCGCAACTCGTCGACGCGGCTGCCTTCGTCCTCGATGCGGATGCGCTCCACGCGCTGATTCGTCCGGTCGGGCGGCGCGTCAGGCGCACCCTCGATGGGAGTGCCAGGCGCTCCCTCGATGGGAGTGGCGGGCAGACTCTGGGCCAGCACGGGGCCGGCAGCCAGGCTGAGGAGAAGGAGGAGTGGAGCGGCGCGCATGGTGGGATTGTAGAGCCTGGGGAATTGCGCGCATAGCAGCCTCTGCGCGCGTGCACAATCGCTGGCATGAGCAATTCCAAGACACTGGTGCTGGTGGACGGCTCCAGCTATCTCTACCGCGCCTACCACGCCATGCCCGACCTGCGGGCGCGCCCCGGCGATCCGGCCAGTCCCGCCACGGGCGCGATCCGCGGCATGATCAACATGCTGCAGTCGCTCAAGCGCGAGGTGCCGGCCGACTACGCGGTCTGCATCTTCGATGCCAGCGGGCCGACCTTCCGCGACGCGATCTATCCCGAATACAAGGCGCACCGCTCGCCGATGCCCGACGACCTGCGCACGCAGATCGAACCGATCCACGCCGTGGTGCGCATGCTGGGCTGGCCGGTGCTGGCCATCAACGGCGTCGAGGCCGACGACGTGATCGGCACGCTGGCGCAGGTGGCTTCGCGCCAGGGCGTGCGCGTGGTGGTCTCGAGCGGCGACAAGGACCTGAGCCAGCTGGTCGACGAGCACATCACCATCATCGACACCATGAACGGCAAGGTGCGCGACGTGGCCGGCGTGACGGCCGAGTTCGGCGTGCCGCCGTCGCTGATGGTCGATTACCAGACGCTGGTCGGCGATACCGTCGACAACGTGCCCGGCGTGCCCAAGGTCGGGCCCAAGACCGCGGCCAAGTGGCTCAATGAATACGGCTCGCTCGATGCGCTGCTGGCGCGCGCCGACGAGATCAAGGGCGTGGCTGGGCAGAACCTGCGCGACAGTCTCGACTGGCTGCCCACGGGCCGCCAGCTGGTGACCATCAAGACCGACTGCGACCTGGTCGAGCATGTGGTGGGCCTGCCGTCGCTCGACGCGCTGGAATGGCGCGCGCCCGAAGACCGCGCGCTGCGTGATTTCTACATGGAATACGGCTTTCGCGGCCTGGCCATGGCGCTGGAAAACCGCGCCGAGGCCGAGGCCGAGGCGGCAAGCAAGGCCAAGCCCAAGGCCGGCAAGCCGCGTGCCGACCAGGACACGGACGACATGTTTGCCGAGCGCCAGGAGTCGGAGGAAGCCACCGAGGAAGCCATTGCCGCGCAGGAGCGCAAGGTCGACTACGACGTGATCCTGACCTGGGAGAGCTTCGACGCCTGGCTCGCGAAGATCGAGGCCGCGCCGCTCACGGCGCTCGACACCGAGACCACCTCGCTGGACGAGCTGCAGGCCAAGATCGTGGGCCTGAGCTTCAGCGTCGCGCCGGGCGCGGCGGCTTATATCCCGCTGTGCCACGAAGGCCTCGACGTGCCGGCGCAGCTGCCGCTCGATGAAGTGCTGGCGCGCCTCAAGCCCTGGCTCGAGAATCCCGAGCGCCCCAAGCTGGGCCAGCACATCAAATACGACCGCCATGTGTTTGCCAACCATGGCATCGACGTGCGCGGCTACGCCCACGACACCATGCTGCAGAGCTATGTGCTCGAAGTGCACCGCCCGCATGGCCTGACCAGTCTGGCGCTGCGCCATACCAACCGCACCGGCACCAGCTATGAGGACCTGTGCGGCAAGGGCGCGCGCCAGATCCCGTTCGCGCAGGTGCCGGTCGAGAAGGCCGCGGCCTATTCCTGCGAAGACTCCGACCAGACGCTCGACGTGCACCGCGTGCTGTGGCCGCAGCTCGAGGCCGAGCCCCGGCTGCGTGCGGTCTACGCGCTCGAACTCGAGACCAGCGAGGCGCTGTTTCGCATCGAGCGCAATGGCGTGCTGATCGACGCCGCGGCGCTGGCCAAGCAGAGCAACGACCTGGGCCAGCGCATCGTGCAGCTGGAAAACGAGGCCTTCGAAATCGCGGGCCAGCCGTTCAACCTGTCGAGCCCCAAGCAGCTCGGCGAGATCTTCTTCGACAAGCTGGGCATGCCGGTGGTGAAGAAGACCGCGACGGGCGCGCGCAGCACCGATGAGGAAGTGCTGGAGAAGCTCGCGGCCGACTATCCGCTGCCGGCCAAGCTGCTCGAGCACCGCAGCCTGTCCAAGCTCAAGGGCACCTACACGGACAAGCTGGCGCAGCTCGCGCTGCCGCGCACGGGCCGCGTGCACACGCACTATGCGCAGGCCGTGGCGGTGACGGGCCGCCTGTCGAGCAACGACCCGAACCTGCAGAACATTCCGATCCGCACGCCCGAAGGCCGGCGCGTGCGCGAGGCGTTCGTCGCGGCTCCGGGCCATGTGATCGCCAGCGCCGACTATTCGCAGATCGAGCTGCGCATCATGGCCCACCTGTCGGGCGACGAATCGCTGCTGCGGGCTTTCCAGGAAGGCCGCGACGTGCACCGCGCCACCGCCGCCGAGGTTTTCAGCGTCGAGGTCGAGCAGGTCAGCAGCGAACAGCGCCGCTATGCCAAGGTCATCAACTTCGGCCTGATCTACGGCATGAGCAGCTTCGGCCTGGCGAAGAACCTGGGCATAGAGACCAAGGCCGCGGCGGCCTACATCGACCGCTATTTCCAGCGCTATCCCGGCGTCAAGCGCTACATGGACGACACCGTGGAATTCGCGCGCGCCCATGGCTATGTCGAGACCGTGATGGGCCGGCGCCTGTATCTGCCGGACATCAATGGCGGCAACGGCCCGCGCAAGAAGGCCGCCGAGCGCCAGGCCATCAACGGGCCGATGCAGGGCACGGCGGCCGACCTGATCAAGCAGGCCATGGTCGCGGTGCAGGCCGAGCTCGATGCGCACCGGCCCACGGTGCAGGTCGTGCTGCAGGTGCACGATGAACTGGTGTTCGAGCTGCCCGAGAGCGATGTCGACTGGCTCAGGAGCGAGATTCCGCGCCTGATGGCGGGCGTGGCGCAGCTCCAGGTGCCGCTGCTGGCGGAAGTCGGTGTGGGGCCGAACTGGGACCAGGCGCATTGATGCCGGCGGGGGGGAGGATCAGGGTCTGGTTTTTCCTCCCGGCCCACGCGCCCGGCGCGCTTCTGCCAAAATCCCCGGCCTTGGCCGCAAAGGCCCTTCCAAAAAGAAAATCAAGCTATGACCCTGGCAGCAATCATTCTGGCCACCCTGGCCGCGGGCATTGGCAGCGTGTGGGTGGCGGCGCTGCTCATGCGCGTGGGCGTTTCGGCGAAGAATGGCGGCATGATGCCGCAGCGGCTGCTGAGCCTGGCGGCGGGCGCGCTGCTGGCCACGGCCTTCATGCACCTGCTGCCCGAAGCCTTCGAGAGCGAGGCCGGCGCGCACGACCTGTTCCTCACGCTGCTGATCGGCGTGGTGTTCTTCTTCCTGCTCGACAAGGCCGAGCTCTGGCACCATGGCCATGAGCATGGCCATGGGCACGACAACCACCCGGACCACCACCATGATCACGCGCACGGGCATGACCATGGCCATGGCCATGGCAAATCCACGGGCGGGTGGGCGGTGCTCACGGGCGACAGCGTGCATTGCTTTGGCGACGGCGTGCTGATTGCCTCGGCGTTCCTCGCCGACATGCGGCTGGGCCTGATTGCCGCGGCTTCGGTGCTGGCGCACGAGGTGCCGCACCACATCGGCGATCTGGTGGTGCTGCGCAACGCCAGCGGCAACCGGCGCGTGGCACTGATCAAGGTCTCGCTGGCCGGCGCCGTGACGGCGCTGGGCGGCATGGCCGGCTACTTCCTGGTCGGCCAGCTGCATGACTGGCTGCCGTATTTCCTGGTGCTGGCGTCGAGCAGCTTTGTCTACGTCGCGCTGGCCGACCTGATTCCCCAGCTGCAAAAGCGCCTCACCGCGCGCGAGACCATTGCGCAGATCGCCTGGCTGGTGGCGGGCATGGTGCTGGTCACCGTGGTCAGCGGCCTGGCGCACTCACACTGAAGAATCCGCGGCCTCGCGCAGCGCCGCGCGCACGCCCGCGAGCTGGCGCCGCGAGACCGCCAGCGGCTCGTCGATGCCTTGCAGGCGCACGGCCCAGCCTTCGCCCTCCTCGGGGTCGTGGTGCTTTTCCAGCGCGCGCAGCGCCTGGCGCGCGACCAGCGCGTTGCGGTGGATGCGCAGGAACTGCGCGCCATGGCGCGCCTCGAGTTCATTGAGCGTGCTGTCGAGGATGTAGCTTTGCGTGGCGGTGCGCACCGTCAGGTACTTGAGCTCGGCCTTGAAATAGATCACTTCGTCGAGCGGCACGCGTTCGGTGCGGCCGCGGTCCTGGATCAGCAGCGCGTTCGCGCCGGCCTGGCGCGCGCTGGCCGGCAGGCGCTGGCGCATCAGCTTGGCCAGGGTCTGCTGCAGCCGCGGCAGGCGCACCGGCTTGGTCAGATAGTCCATGGCATCGAGCTCGAACGCATTGACCGCATGCAGGCTGTAGGCAGTGACGAAAACCAGCGCCGGCGGCGGCTGTATGCCGCGCAGGCGCGCGGCCAGCGCCAAGCCGTCCATGCCCGGCATGTGGATATCGAGCAGCACCAGCTCGATGCCGCAGCCCGGCGCCTGCAGCAGTGCCCAGGCCTGCTCCGCATCGGCCGCTTCGTGCGGCACCAGCGGCGGCAGCGCGGGGTCGGCGCGCGCGGCATCTTCGAGCAGCGTCCGCAGCCGGCTGCGCGCCAGTGCTTCGTCATCGACCAGCAGGATATGCAATGCGGAATTCAAGCCGTTTTCTCCAGGGGCAGGATGATGCGCACGCGCCAGCCGCCCTGATGCGGGCCGGCGCTGAACTCGGCCTGCAGGTCGTGCAGCAGCGACAGGCGCTCGCGCACGTTGCGCAGCGCCATGCCGTGGCCGGGTTGGACCGGGGCGGTGCGGGGCGGCAGGCTGTTGGTGAGGGTGATGCGCACGCGGCCTTTGCGCACTTCGGTGCAAAGCGCGAGCGTGCCGCCTGCGGGGCAGGGCTCGATGCCATGGCGGATCGCGTTTTCCACCAGCGGCTGCAGCAGCAGCGGCGGCAGGCGCGCGGCATCCGCCGCCGGGTCCAGTTGCCAGTTGGTGCGCAGCCGCTCGCCAAAGCGCACCTGCTCGATCGCCAGATAACGCTGGGCCAATGCGATCTCTTCGTGCAGCGTGGTGCTGGCATGGGGCTCGGCCAGCGCGCCGCGGAACAGGTCGCTGAGGTCCTCGAGCAGGGCTTCGGCCTTGGCGGGTTCGGCGCGCACCAGCGCAATGGCGCTGTTGAGCGTGTTGAACAGGAAATGCGGGCGGATGCGCGACTGCAGCTCCGCCAGCCGCGCGGTGGTTGCCGCCGGTGCGCGGCCGCGCGCGCGCAGCTGCAGCGCGGTCACCAGCAGCGCCGCGAACAGCGCGCCACTGGCGGCGCTGGCCAGCCAGGACGACACCGGGGCCGTGTCGACCAGCCACAGCATGGCGCAGGCATAGAGGCCGCACAGCGCGCCCAGCGCCATGCCGGCCGCATACTGGGCCGGCACCGGCAGGCGCTGCAGCAGGCGCTTGAGCGCGCAGGCCGTGACCAGCCACAGCAGCGTGCCGGGCAGCGTGCCGCTGGTGAACAAGGCCGTGCGCACCAGCCATTCGAGCGCCGATCCGGCCCCGAAAAGCGCGGCGGTGGCGACCACCGCCTGCACGAACAGCACGGCGCGCAGCACCACGCCGACATGGCAGGCATCGAACACCAGCAAGCGCTGCGCCGCACCGGCCGTGGGGGCTAGTGGGGGGCTGGTTTCGGCGGGCGCGCGCGGGGTCGATAAAATTTGCATATCCTGCATTGCGGCACCCGGCTTGTTCCGGCTGCCTGAACCCTTAGATTATTGCCCCTCCATGTCCGACAATTCCACCTCGCAGCCTTCCCACAACCAGCTCGACACCAAGGCGCAGGCCTGGTCGGCGCTGTTTTCCGAACCCATGAGCGACCTCGTCAAGCGCTACACCTCGAGCGTGTTCTTCGACAAGCGCCTGTGGCAGGCCGACATCATGGGCAGCCTGGCGCACGCCGAAATGCTGGCGGCGCAGGGCATCATCTCGGCCGAGGACCATGCGTCGATCCAGAAGGGCATGGCGCAGATCACTTCCGAGATCGAAGCCGGCGGCTTTGACTGGAAGCTCGATCTCGAGGACGTGCACCTGAACATCGAGGCGCGCCTCACGCAGCTGGTGGGCGACGCGGGCAAGCGCCTGCACACCGGCCGCAGCCGCAACGACCAGGTCGCGACCGATGTGCGCCTGTGGCTGCGCGGCGAGATCGACGTGATCAGCGGTCTGCTGGTCGAGCTGCAGAAGTCGCTGGTCGAAACCGCCGAGCGCCACATCGAAGTCATCCTGCCGGGCTTCACCCACCTGCAGGTGGCCCAGCCGGTGAGCTTCGGCCACCACCTGCTGGCCTACGTGGAAATGTTCAAGCGCGATGCCGAGCGCATGGCCGACGTGCGCCGCCGCGTCAACGTGCTGCCGCTGGGCGCAGCCGCGCTGGCCGGTACCACCTACCCGCTGGACCGCGAGCGCGTGGCGCGCACGCTGGGCATGGAAGGCGTGTGCCAGAACAGCCTCGACGCCGTGAGCGACCGCGACTTCGCGATCGAATTCACTGCCGCCGCTTCGCTGTGCATGGTGCACATCAGCCGCTTCTCGGAAGAACTGATCCTGTGGATGAGCCAGAACTTCGGTTTCATCAGGATCGCCGACCGCTTCACCACGGGCTCGTCGATCATGCCGCAGAAGAAGAACCCCGACGTGCCCGAACTCGCGCGCGGCAAGACCGGCCGCGTGGTCGGCCACCTGATGGGCCTGATCACGCTGATGAAGGGCCAGCCCCTGGCCTACAACAAGGACAACCAGGAAGACAAGGAGCCGCTGTTCGACACCGTCGACACGCTCAAGGACACGCTGCGCATCTTCAGCGAAATGGTCGGCGGCCAGCTCAACCCGGCCACGGGCGTCAAGGAAGGCGGCATCGGCGTCAACGCCGACGCCATGGAGCGCGCCGCGCTCAAGGGCTATGCCACGGCCACCGACCTGGCCGACTATCTGGTCAAGAAGGGCCTGCCGTTCCGCGATGCGCATGAAACCGTGGCGCATGCCGTCAAGGCCGCGATCAGCGAGGGCGTGGACCTGTCGGAGCTGCCGCTGGCCACGCTGCAGGGCTTCCACCCGCAGATCGAGCAGGACGTGTTCGAGTGCCTGAGCCTGCGCGGCTCGCTCAACGCGCGCAACACGCTGGGCGGCACCGCGCCCGCCCAGGTGCGCGCGCAGCTCGCACGCCATCAGGCGCGCCTGGCCTGAACGCCTTCCACCGATAACCACTGGAGTGCCCATGCGCCTGTCCCGCCGCCGTCTTCTGTCCCATGCCGCCGCCGTGTCTGCCGCCGTGGGCTGGGGTGCCGTGCATGCGGCCGATCCCCAGCCGATACGCATACTGGTGGGTTTTCCACCGGGCGGCGGCTCGGACGTCATTGCGCGGCTGCTGGCCGAGAAGCTGCGCCATGAGCTGGGGCAGACGGTGCTGGTTGACAACCGGCCCGGCGCGGGCGGGCAGATCGCGGCGCAGCTGCTCAAGAGCGCGCCCGCCGACGGCCACACGCTGTTTCTCACGCACGACCACACGATTTCCATCCTGCCGCAGGTCGTGAAGAAGCCAGGCTTCGATCCGGCGCAGGATTTCGTGCCGGTGGCCGGCATCGCGACCTTCGTGAACGCGCTGGCGGTCTCCAGCCAGAACCCGGCGAGGAACCTTGCCGAGTACGTGCAGTGGGTGCGCCAGCAGGGCGGCAAGAGCGCGGTGGGCATTCCGGCACCGGCCTCGACACCCGAATTCCTGGTCAAGCAGCTGTCGGAGCGTTTCGAACTCGACCTGGTGGCGGCGCCGTACCGCGGCAGCGCGCCGATGCTGGCCGACATGCTGGGCAACCAGATTCCCGCGGGTATCGCCGCGGTGCAGGATTTCATCGAGCACCAGCGCGCGGGCAAGATGCGCGTGATCGCGGTGCTCGGCGACAAGCGCCAGGCCTCGATGCCCGAGGTGCCGACGCTGGCCGAGCAGGGCGTCAAGGGCTATGAAGACCTGCCGTATTACGGCATCTACGCGTCCCGGGGCACGCCCCCGGCCTTCATCGAGCGCTTCTCGGCGGCCACGGCCAAGGTGCTGCAGCTGCCGGACGTGCGCGAGCAACTGGTGGCGCTGGGCCTGACGGTGGGCCACATGGCGCCGCAGCAGCTCGCGCAGCGCGAGCAGGCCTATACGCGGGCCTGGACGGCCATCATCCGCAAGAGCGGCTTCCAGCCGCAGTGAGCTAAAACCCTGCATTCATGCAGGGTTTTTTTTGGCAAAGCGCGCCCGCCCCACCATCATCGCCCGATACGCCGCAAAAGGCCGCCACCAAGCGTGCCAGGGCATCGCCGGCCACGCCGGATCGAGAGGGGTTATTCGTGGGAATCAAGCAATGGACGGGCGCCGCCTTGGCGCTGTGGGCCGGCAATGCGCTGGCGCTGGCCGTGGGACAGTTCAACCCGCAGGGCGAAGTCGCCAAGGTGCAGCAGGTGCGCGTGCAGTTCGACAGCGCGGCGGTGCGCTTTGGCGACCCCAAGGCCGCGGCGCCGCTGCAGCTGGCTTGCAGCGACGCGCAGGCCGCGGCTGGCACGGGCCGCTGGACCAGCGAGCGCGAATGGGTGTTTGACTTCGCGCGCGCGCTGCCGCCCGGCGTGCGCTGCACGGCGCAGCTGCAGGCCGGCCTGAAGTCGCCCTCGGGCCAGGTGCTCACGGGCACCACGCGCTACCAGTTCAGCACCGGCGGGCCGCAGGCGATCTCCATCGCGCCGTCGACCTACGAGTCCATCGATGAAGCGCAGTATTTCGTGCTGCGCTTCAACGGCCCGGTGGCGCGCGACACGCTGCTGGCCAATGCCTACTGCGCGCTCGAGGGCGTGGGCGAGCGCATTCCGCTGCGCTGGATCGACGGCAGCGAGCGCACCGAACTGCTGAAGATGCGCCATTGGGAAAAGCCGGCAGCCGCCGCGCCCCAGGAATTCGCCACGCTGGCCTGCAGCCGCACGCTCACGGCCGGCGCCAAGCTGCGGCTGGTGCTGGGCAGCGGCGTGGCCACGCCCAGCGGCATTGCCACGCGCAGCGCGCAGGAGTTCGGCTATACCGTGCGCGAGCCGTTTGCCGCGCAGATGCGCTGCGAGCGCGAGAACGCGCAGGCCGCCTGCCTGCCGATCCGCCCGATCCGGCTGTCCTTCAATGCGCCCGTGCCGCGTGCGCAGGCCGAGGGCATACGCCTGCAGGGCGGCGGCGCCACGCTCAAGCCGCTGATCGACGAGGGCGATGATTCCACGGTGCGCCCCGACCCGCAGGCGCTGGTCGAGAGCCTGCGCTTCGAGGGCCTCAGCGCGCTGACCAGCTACCAGCTGCAGCTGCCCGCGGGCTTCAAGGACGCGGCGGGGCGCACGCTGCGCAATGCCGACGCCTTCCCGCTCACCGTGGCCACGGCCGACATGCCGCCGCTGGTCAAATTCGCGGCCGCGCCGTTCGGCATCGTCGAGCGCTTTGCCGAAGGCCCCAAGGGTCCGGCGCTGCTGCCGGTGACGGTGCGCAAGGTCGAGCCGGCGCTTGCCGGCCAGCAGTTGCAGCCGGGCAGCCAGGTCAGCCTGATCGAGCCGCGCAGCGATGCCGAGATCATTGCCTGGCTGCACAAGCTCGAAGACTACGAGCGCGGCCAGATCCCGCGCAAGCGCGCCCGGGCCGATGTGCGCGGGCCGCTGCCGCCGGTGATCGACCGCGACAACCGCGACTACGTGCAGACGCGCATGCTGTCGCTGCTGGCCGGGCAGCCGCAAGCCAAGGCAATGCTGCTTCCGGCCGCGGTGGCGGGCGACCCGCGGCCGTTCGAGGTGGTGGGCATTCCGCTCGAGCCGGGCTTCCATGTGGTGGAGATCGCATCGCCGCTGCTGGGCACGGCGCTGCTCGATGAGCGCTATGGCGCGCAGCGCAGCATGTATGTGCGCAGCTCGGCGCTAGTGACCAACCTGGCAGTGCATTTCAAGCTCGGACGCGAGAACTCCGCGGCCTGGGTGACCACACTCGACAAGGGCCAGGTCGTGCCCGGCGCCAAGGTGCAGGTCTCGAGCTGCAATGGCGAGGTGCTGGCCTCGGCGACCACCGATGCGCAGGGCGTGGCGCGCTTTGCCGACCTGTCGCCCGAGCCCCCGGCCTGCCGCGGTGAAGGCTACCGCAACGCCGCGTATTTCGTCAGCGCGCGCGCCCAGACTGCGGGCGGCCCCGAACTCGCGTTTGCCTGGAGCGACTGGCAGCGCGGCATCGAGCCCTGGCGCTTCAATGTGCCGACCAGCCGCGAGGCCACGGCCGACCTGCGCGCGCACACCGTGTTCGACCGCACGCTGCTGCGCGCCGGCGAGACGCTGGCCATGAAGCACTTCCTGCGCCAGCAGACCAGCGCCGGCCTGGCACTGCCGCAGCAGCGGCCCGCCGAGCTGCGCATCACGCATATCGGCAGCGGCCAGCGCTTCACCCAGCCTTTGGCCTGGCGCAGCACAGGCAGTGGCGGCCTGAGCGCCGAAAGCCGGTTTGCCGTGCCCGCGGGCGCCAAGCTCGGCGAGTACCAGGTGGAACTGCGCGACCCGCAGGAGCGGGCGAGCTTCCAGCCGCTGTCCAGCGGTTCGTTCCGCGTCGAGGAATTCCGCCTGCCGGTGTTCGAGGGCCGCGTCGGCCCGGTGGACAAGAAGCCGCTGGTGCGTGCCGAGACGCTGCCGGTGCAGGTGCAGCTCAACTATCTGTCGGGCGGGCCGGCCGATGGCCTGCCGGTGAAGGTGTCGGCGCTGGTGCGCGCGAAATCCATGGATTTCGCCGGCTATGAGGATTTCAATTTCGGCGCGCCGCGCGCGGCCGCCGACGGCACGCAAAGCGATGACGAGGAAGCCACGGCCGCGCAGGACACCAAGGTGGTTGCCGATGCGCTGCCGCTGGTGCTGGACCGCCAGGGCGCGGGCCGGATCGAGCTCAAGGCCTTGCCGCGCGGCAACCAGGCGCGCGAACTGCTGGTCGAGGCCACCTATGCCGACCCGAGCGGCGAGGTGCAGACGCTGCGCAGCACGCAGACGCTGTGGCCCGCGGCCGTGGTGGCCGGCATCCAGGCCGAGAACTGGGTCTCGACCGCGCGCGAGATGCAGTTCCAGGCGCTGGCGCTGGGGCTCGAGGGCAAGCCGCTGGCGGGCGCCGCGCTCAAGGTGCAGGCCGTCGCGCGCATCACCACCAGCAGCCGCAAGCGGCTGGTCGGGGGCTTCTACAGCTATGACAACCAGACCTCGCTCAAGGACCTGGGCACGGTCTGCTCGGGCAAGAGCGATGCCCAGGGCCGGCTGCGTTGCAGCGCGAAGATCGCCCAGGCCGGCGAGATCGAACTCGTGGCCACGGCCAGCGACAGCGCGGGCCATGAAGCCCAGGCCGCGACCTCGGTCTGGGTCACGGGCCAGGGCGAGCTGTGGTTTGGCGGCGAGGACCATGACCGCATGGAACTGCTGCCCGAGCAGCGCAGCTATGCGCCCGGCGAGACCGCGCGGCTGCAGGTGCGCATGCCGTTTCGCCATGCGACGGCGCTGCTGGCCGTCGAGCGCGAAGGCATTCTGAGCACGCGCGTGCTGCAGCTCGAAGGCGAGAACCCGACGGTGGAGCTGAAGATCGAGGACAGCTGGGGCCCGAACGTCTACGTGAGCGTGCTGGCGCTGCGCGGGCGCCTGCGCGAAGTGCCCTGGTACAGCTTCTTCACCTGGGGCTACCAGTCGCCGCGCGCCTGGTGGAATGCGTTTTGGCATGAGGGCCGCGAATACGTGGCGCCGACCGCGCTGGTCGACCTGAGCCGGCCCGCGTTCCGACTGGGAATGGCCGAACTCAAGGTCGATGCCGCGGCCCACCGCATCGATGTGCAGGTGCGCGCCGACCAGGAAAGCTATCCGGTGCGCGGCAAGGCGCAGATCACGATCAGCGCCAAGCTGCCCAATGGCCAGCCCGCGGCAGGGGCCGAGGTTGCGCTGGCCGCCGTCGACCAGGCGCTGCTCGAACTCATGCCCAACGGCAGCTGGAACCTGCTCGACGCGATGCTGCCGCGCCGCGCCTGGGGCGTGCAGACCGCCACGGCGCAGATGGAAGTCATCGGCCGGCGCCACTACGGCCGCAAGGCCGTGCCCGCGGGCGGCGGCGGCGGGCGCAGTCCGCGGCGCGAGCTGTTCGACAGCGTGCTGCTGTGGCAGCCGGCCGTGGTGCTCGATGCCAAGGGCCAGGCCAGCGTGAGCGTGCCGCTCAACGATTCGCTGACCAGCTTCGAGATCGTGGCCGTGGCCGATGCCGGAGCGCAGCAGTTCGGCACCGGGCGCACCCGCATCCGCAGCACGCAGGACCTGCAGATCATCAGCGGCCTGCCGCCGCTGGTGCGCGAGGGCGACCGTTTCCGCGCCCAGGTCACGCTGCGCAACACCACGCAGCGCGCGATGCAGGTCGAGGTGACGCCGCGCGCCGCGCCGCTGGCATTGCAGGCGCAGCGCATCGCGCTGGCCGCGGGCGCGTCGCAGGAAGTCGCGTGGGAGGTCACGGTACCGGTCAACGCCGCGGGCAGCAGCGCGCTGGAGAACCTCGCCGCGGGCCTGGACTGGGAGATCGACGCCCAGGACGTGACGCCGGGCGCGCCGCCGGCGCGCGACGCGATTCGCACGCGCCAGCGCATCGAGGCGGCCGTGCCGCTCACGGTGCAGCAGGCGACGCTGGTGCAGATCGATGGCCAGTGGCAGCTGCCGGTGGCGCCGCCCGCCGATGCCTTGCCCGGCCGCGGCGGGCTGCGCCTGGCGCTCGCGCCCAAGCTGGCCGATGGGCTGCCCGGCGTGCGCGACTGGTGGCTGCGCTATGCCTATACCTGCCTGGAGCAGATCAGCAGCCGCGCGCTGGGCCTGGGCGATGCCCCGCAGTGGCAGCAGGTCATTGCCAAGATGCCCAGCTATCTCGACGAGAACGGCCTGGCCTCGTACTTCCCGCCGCGCGCCGGCGCCCCGCACCACGGCAGCGACACCCTGACCGCGTATCTGCTGGCCGCCAGCCACGAGGCATCGCGCCATGATCCGCGCCTGGCGCTGCCCGATGCGCTGCGCGCGCAACTCGAAAGCGCGCTGATCGCGTTTGTCGAGGGCCGGCTGGAGCGCGCGGGCAGCAACCCGCGCAACGAGCAGGCGCTGGCGCTCGATGTGCGCAAGCTCGCGGCCATCGAGGCGCTGTCGCGCCACGGCCGCGCCGTGCCGCGCATGCTCGACAGCATCCGCATCGCGCCCACGCAATGGCCCACGCATGCGCTGCTCGACTGGGTGCAGATCCTGCAGCGCCTGCCCGAAGCCGCGCAGCGCGAAACGCGTTTGCAGGAAGCCAAGCAGCTGCTGCAAAGCCGGCTGTCGTTCCAGGGCAGCCAGGTGGTGTTCAGCACCGAGAAGGACGACCACTGGTGGTGGCAGATGCAGGGCGGCGACAGCAATGCCGCGCGCCTGCTGCTCACGGCGCTGACGTTGCCCGAATGGAAGGACGACGTGCCGCGGCTGGCGCAAGGCCTGATCGCGCGCCAGCGCGGCGGCGCCTGGAGCACGACCACGGCCAACCTGTGGGGCGTGCTCGCGCTGCAGGCCTTCTCGCGCGAACGCGAAAGCACGCCGGTGGCCGGGCGCACCGTGGCGCAGCTGGGCACGCAAAGCGTGGTCAAGGAATGGCGCGGCATGGCCGCGTCGCCCGCGGTGATGGCGGGCGTGCCGGCGGCTGGGGCGCCGCTGGGCGCCACGCCCGTGGGCGCGCCGGTCGCCAGCGCGGGCGCCAACAGCCTGTTCCTGCCCTGGGCGGCAGGCCCGCTCACGGTCACGCACGAAGGCGCGGGCAAGCCCTGGCTCAGCCTGCAGGCCGTGGCCGCCGTGCCGCTGAGCAAGCCGTTCAGCGCGGGCTATACGGTGCGCAAGACCGTCACGCGCGTCGCGCCCTCGCAGCTGCCCGCAGGCAGCTACCAGCGCGGCGAGGTGCTCGATGTGACGCTCGATGTCACCTCCACCGCCGACATGGCCTGGGTCGCGGTCACCGACCCGATTCCCGCGGGCGCGACCATTTTGGGCAGCGGCCTGGGCCGCGACTCGGAAATTGCGCAGCAGGGCGGGCCGCGCGAAGAGGGCGTCGACACGCCGACTTTCGAGGAGCGCAGTTTCTCGTCGTGGCGCGGATACTACGAATGGCTGCCGCGCGGCAATTACAAGCTGCGCTACCGTGTGCGCCTGAGCAATGTCGGCGAGTTCGCGCTGCCGCCCACGCGCGTCGAGGCACTCTACGCGCCCGAGATGTTCGGCGAGGCGCCGAACGCCTCGGTGAAGGTGCAGCCCGCGCCCTGAGCGTCACACAAGGGCGCCGCTGCATGTCACAAACGGGTCGTTGCGCCCGCGTGGCATGCAGCGCATGCGCCGCGTGACATCAGGGTAAGCACGGGCAAAATTGACATCCATCCGTCACATGAGCTGCCTAGACTAGGCACCCATGTCCTTGATAGAACTCGACGGTGTCGCAAAGTCCTGGGGTGCAACGACGGCGCTGCGCGCGCTGCATTTGCGCATAGAACCGGCAACTTTCTGCGTGCTGCTCGGGCCTTCGGGCTGTGGCAAGTCGACGACGCTGCGCATCATCGCGGGGCTCGAGACGGCCACCGAGGGCAGCGTGCGCATCGATGGCCGCGAGGTGGGCCATCTGCCGCCGGCGCAGCGTGGCATCGCCATGGTGTTCCAGAACTACGCGCTGTTTCCGCATCTGACGGTGGCGCAGAACATCGGCTTCGGCCTGTCGGTGCGCAAGGTGCCCGCGGCCGAATCGGCCAAGCGCCTGGCCGAGGCCGCGCAGCTGCTCGGGCTCACGGGCCTGCTCGACCGGCGCCCGGGCCAGCTCTCGGGCGGCCAGCAGCAGCGCGTGGCGCTGGGCCGCGCGCTGGTGGCGCAGGCCAAGGTCTGCCTGATGGACGAGCCGCTGTCGAATCTCGATGCCCAGCTGCGCCAGGAGATGCGCAGCGAGCTGCGCGAACTGCAGCAGCGCCTGGGGCTCACCGTGGTCTATGTAACGCACGACCAGGCCGAGGCCATGAGCATGGCCGACCAGGTGGTGCTGCTGCACCAGGGCCAGGTCGAGCAATGCGCCACGCCGCGCGAGATGTATGCGCGGCCCGCGAGCCGCTTTGCCGCGCGCTTCATCGGCACGCCGGCCATGAATCTGATTTCCCTCGAACACGGCCGCATTGCGGGCAGCGATGTCGGCGTCGGCGCGGACGGCGCGCGCTGCATGGGCCTGCGCCCCGAAGCCATTGCCGTGGTGAATGCATCGCAGCCCGGCTTCGATGCCCAGGTCGTGGGCCAGGAATACCTGGGCGCCGACCTGGTGCTGCGCTGCCGCATCGGCAGCGAGGTGCTCACGGTGCGCGCGCCCGGCCCGCAGCAGGTGCCCACGGGCGCGCCGGTGCGCCTGGCCTGGCATGCAGGCGACACGCATTTCTTTGGCAGCGACGGGCTGCGCATTGCTACGCGCGCCGGCTGAATCCGCGCCCTTGCGGTTTTTGGGCATTGCCGCGGCGGTGCCCGCCCCCGTGTTTTTTTTCAGGAGTTTCCATGCATCGCAAGACCTTCATCCAGACCCTGGCCCTGGCCGGTGCCCTCGGCACGCTGGGCCTGGCCCATGCCCAGGCGCAGGTGGAAGTGCCGTTCTACTACCCGGTGGCCGTGGGCGGCGCCATTGCCAAGACCATCGATGGTTTCGCGGCCGACTTCATGAAGGCCAACCCGAACATCAAGCTCACGCCGATCTATGCCGGCACCTACCAGGAAACCATCGTCAAGGCGCTCACGGCGCACAAGTCGGGCAAGCCGCCCGCGACCTCGGTGCTGCTGTCGACCGACATGTTCACGCTGATCGATGAAGACGCGATCGTGCCCATCGACCAGTTCGTGAAGACGGCCGACGACCAGGCCTGGCTCAAGGGCTTCTACCCGGCCTTCATGGCCAACAGCCAGACCGGCGGCAAGACCTGGGGCGTGCCGTTCCAGCGCTCGACGGTGGTGATGTACTACAACAAGGACCTGTTCAAGCAGGCAGGGCTCGATCCGAACCGCGCGCCGCAGACCTGGAAGGAACTCAGCGACGCCGCGCAGAAGCTCACGCGCAAGGACGCGAGCGGCAAGGTCGTGCAGTACGGCATCCAGATTCCCTCGACCGGCTTTGGCTACTGGATGCTGCAGACGCTCACCACGCCCAACGGCGTGCTGCTGGCCAACGACACCGGCACCAAGGTCACGCTCGACCATCCCAAGGTCATCGAGGCGCTCGACTACTGGGTCAACCTTGCGCGCCAGGGCGTGCACCCCAGCGGCGTGGTCGAGTGGGGCACCACGCCCAAGGACTTCATCGAACAGAAGGCGGCGATCATCGTCACCACCACCGGCAACCTCACCAACCTCAAGGCCAACGCCAAGTTCGATTTCGGCGTCGGCCAGATCGCGGGCAACGTGCGCAAGGGTTCGCCCACGGGCGGCGGCAACTTCTACATTTTCAAGAAGTCCACACCCGCGCAGCAGCAGGCCGCGTTCGAGTTCATCAAGTGGGTCACCCAGCCCGAGCGCGCGGCGCAGTGGAGCATGGACACCGGCTACGTGGCCGTGTCGCCCGCGGCGTACGAGACGCCGACGCTGAAGAAGTACGGCCAGGAGTTCCCGCCGGCACTGGTCGCGCGCGACCAGCTGCCGGTGTCGGTGGCCGAGTTCTCGACGCATGACAACCAGCGCGTGACCAAGCTGCTCAACGACGCCGTGCAGGCCGCGCTCAACGGCAGCAAGACGTCGGCGCAGGCGCTCAAGGACGCGCAGCGCGAGGCCGACCGCCTGCTGCGCAGCTACCAGTAAGCGCATGGCTGCGGGTCCGATTCTCGCGCCACGCGCAGCTGTCAGCCAGGGCGCCCTGCATGCCTGGCTGTTGCTGCTGCCGGCGCTGGTGCTGCTGGTGTCGTTCACGCACTGGCCCGCGCTGGCCACGCTGGTCGACAGCTTCTTCTCAACGCCGCGCGGCAGCCGGCCCGCGCAGTGGGTCGGCCTGGAGAACTACCAGGTGATGGTCGAGGACCCGGTGTTCTGGCAGGCGGTGCGCAACAACCTGTGGTTTGCGGGCGCGACGATTCCGCTGTCGATCGGCCTGGCGCTGGTCATGGCGCTGTGGGTCAATGAGCGCCTGAGCGGCCGCGCCTTCCTGCGCATGGCCTACTTCACGCCCACGGTGCTGCCGATGATCGCGGTGGCCAATATCTGGCTGTTCTTCTACACGCCGCAATACGGGCTGCTCGAGCAGATCACGGGCGCGCTGGGCCTGCCCTCGCACAACTGGCTCGGCGATCCGTCGACGGCGCTGGCCTGCGTCACGCTGGTCGCGATCTGGAAGGAGGCCGGCTTCTTCATGATCTTCTATCTCGCGGCGCTGCAGACGCTCAACCCGAGCCTCAAGGAGGCCGCGGCCATCGAGGGCGCGTCGCGCTGGTATTACTTCCGCCGCGTGCAGTGGCCGCTGCTGATGCCGACCACGCTGTTCGTGCTGGTCAATGCCGTGGTGAATGCGTTCCGCCTGGTCGACCATGTGTTCATCCTGACGCGCGGCGGACCGGACAACGCCACCAGCCTGCTGCTCTACCACCTCTATGAAGTCGGCTTCAAGTTCTGGGATGCGGGCTATGCGGCGGCCATCACCGTGGTGCTGGTGGTGGTGCTGGCCAGCGTCGCGCTGTTCCAGTTCTTCGTGTTGGACAAGCGGGTGCATTACAAATGAGCGCAAGACAATTGCCGCGCCCGGGGCCGGCGCTGTACACCGCGTCGTGGCTCGACACGGCCGCGGCCTGGCTGCTGGCGCTGCTATGGATACTGCCGCTGGTGTATGCGGTCTGGACGGCCTTTCACCCCGCCGAGTTCTCCGCGCGCTTCGATCTCGCCGCGCCCTGGACGCTCGAGAACTTCCGCCATGCCTGGCAGGCCGCGCCGTTTGCGCGCTACTTCCTCAACACCACGCTGCTGGTGGCCATGATCCTGGGCGCGCAGCTGGTGCTCAGCACGCTCGCGGCGTATGCGTTCGCGCGCTACGAATTCCGCGGCAAGAACATTGCGTTTGCACTGGTGCTGGTGCAGCTGATGATCATGCCCGACATCCTGCTGGTGGAGAACTACCAGACCATGGCCAGGCTGGGCCTGGTCGACAGCCTGCTGGCCATCGGCCTGCCGTATTTCGCGTCGGCGTTCGCGATCTTCCTGCTGCGCCAGACCTTCATGGGCATTCCCAGGGAACTGGACGAAGCCGCGCGCGTCGAGGGCGCGAGCGCGCTGCAGACGCTGTGGCGCGTCTACGTGCCGCTGGCCAAGCCGGTCTATACCGCGTTTGCGCTGGTGTCGGTGAGCTTCCACTGGAACAACTTCCTGTGGCCGCTGATCATCACCAACAGCGTCGAGTCGCGCCCGCTCACCGTGGGGCTGCAGGTGTTTTCCTCGGTGGAGCAGGGCGTCGAATGGTCGACCATCACCGCGGCCACGCTGATGACCTCGGCGCCGCTGCTGATCGCCTTCCTGCTGTTCCAGCGCCAGTTCGTGCAGAGTTTCATGCGCGCCGGCATCAAGTAGCTCAGGCGGCGCAAGGCGCAAGCGGCCTTTGCTGGCTTGCAGCGCCTGCGCCTTGGGTTGTAATGCATCCATGAACATCCTCAGCTGGAATACGCAGTGGTGCTGCGGCCTCGACAAGCAGGTCAGCCCGCAACGCATCATCGAACAGGCGCGCGCGCTGGCCGATGCCGACGTGCTGTGCCTGCAGGAAATCGCCATCAACTACCCGGGCCTCGAAGGCAAGCCCGGCGACCAGCTGGCGCAGCTGCAGCAACTGCTGCCGGGCTGGCAGCTGTTCTTTGGCGCGGCCGTCGACGAGTTCACCAGCGCGGGCCGCCAGCGCTTTGGCAATCTGATCGCCACGCGGCTGCCGGCCTTGCAGGTGCAGCATTTCCCCTTGCCCTATCCCGCTGACGCCGGTGTGCGCAGCATGCCGCGTATGTGCACCGTGGTGACGGTGATGGATGCGCGCCTGGGCGCGGTGCGCATCATGACCACGCATCTCGAGTACTACTCCAAGCCCCAGCGCATGGCGCAGGCGCGCGCGCTGCGCAGTCTGCACCTTGCCGCCAGCAATGTGGCCGCCGCGCCGCCCGAGGAATGCCGCGACGGCTCGCCGTTCCAGACCAAGGCGCAGACGCCGCATGCCGTGCTGTGCGGCGACTTCAACTTCGAGGCGCACGAGCCCGAATACGCGGCGCTGACCGCGCCCTGGACCGCGGGCGAAGAGGGCGCGTTGCAACCGGGCCAGTGGCATGACAGCTGGCGCGTGCTGCACCCCGATCAGCCCCAGCCGCCGACCTTCAAGCTGTTCGACCGGCGCTACGGCCCCGAGCCGATTGCCTGCGACTTCATGCTGGTCAGCGACAGCCTGCGCTCGCGCGTGCGCGCCTGGGATGTCGACGCCAAGACCCAGGCTTCGGACCACCAGCCCGTGGCGCTGACGCTGGGTTGAGCGCGGTGGCGCGCGTTCGAACCCTGGCCTGCTGCGGCGTGCTGCTGGCCGCGGCGCCCGCGGCCTGGGCCCTGCCCAGCTATGACGAGGTGCGCGCTGCGCACCGTCCCTCCGAGACCCTGGTGCTGTCGCGCGAGGGCGAAGTGCTGCAGCGGCTGCGCACCGATGCCAGCGTGCGCCGCGGCGAATGGGTGGCGCTGGCCGATGTCTCCACCGCGCTGCGCACGGCGCTGGTGCTCAGCGAAGACCAGCGTTTCTATGAACACAGCGGCGTGGACTGGGCGGCGGTGTCGTCGGCGGCCTGGGGCCGGCTGTGGCACCAGCGCACGCGCGGCGCGAGCACCATCACCATGCAGCTGGCCGGCCTGGTCGATGGCGACTGGCAGCGCGGCCCGGGCGGGCGCACGCTGGTGCAAAAGCTCGGCCAGAGCGTGGCCGCGCAGGTGCTCGACCGGCGCTGGCGCAAGGACCAGATCCTCGAGGCCTATCTGAACCTGGTGCCGTTCCGCGGCGAACTGGTGGGTATCGACGCGCTGTCGCGCACGCTGTTCGGCAAGGCCGCGCATGGCCTTGATGCGCGCGAGGCCGCCGTGGCCGCGGTGCTGGTGCGCGCGCCCAACGCCGCGCCCGCGCGCGTGGCGCAGCGCACCTGCGCGTTGCTCGAGCAGCTGCAGAAGCAGCGCGTCGACTGCGAAGCCCTGGCGCTGTTCACCGAAAGCAGCCTGCAGCAGCGGCAATGGCCGGCGGCCGATGGCGTGGCGCCGCATTTTGCGCGGCGCGTGCTGGCGGAAACCGGGGCGCCGGCGAACGGCAGCCTGCGCAGCACGCTCAGCGGCCCGGTGCAGCGCCAGGCGATGCGCAGCCTGCAGCAGCACCTGCGCGAATTGCAGGGCCGCAATGTCGAGGACGGCGCGGTGCTGGTGCTGGACAACGCCACGGGCGAGGTGCTGGCCTGGGTCGGCTCCTCGGGCGCGTTGAGCCAGGCGCGCGAAGTCGACGGCGTGGTGGCGCTGCGCCAGCCCGGCTCGACGCTCAAGCCCTTTCTCTATGCCCAGGCGCTGGCCGAGAAGCGGCTCACCGCGGCCTCGCTGATCGAGGATTCGTCTGCCCACATTCCCACGCCCGGCGGACTGTACATCCCGCAGAACTACGACCGGCGCTTCAAGGGCTGGGTCACGGTGCGCACGGCGCTCGCGGCCTCGCTCAACGTGCCCGCGGTGCGCACGCTGGCCATGGTCTCGCCCGATGCGTTCTTCGAGCAGCTGCGCGCGCTGGGCATGCCGCTGCGCGAAAGCGGCGGCTACTACGGCTACAGCCTGGCGCTGGGCAGTGCCGAGGTGCAGCTGCTGCAGCTGACCAATGCCTACCGTGCGCTGGCCAATGGCGGCTGCTGGCGGCCCGTGGCCGCGGCGCAGCTGGCGGCGGCCGCCGGGCCCGCGCCGGCCTGCAGGAACGCGCTCGATGCGCGCGCGGCATTCATCGTCGGCGACATCCTGTCCGACGGCAATGCGCGCGCGCCGACTTTCGGCACCGACAGCGTGCTGGCCACGCGCTTCTGGACGGCGGTGAAGACCGGCACCAGCAAGGACATGCGCGACAACTGGGCCGTGGGCTGGTCGCAGCATTACACCGTGGGCGTCTGGGTCGGCAATGCGGGCGGCGCGGCCATGCATGGCGTGAGCGGCAGCAGCGGCGCCGCGCCGATCTGGGCCGACGTGATGGCCCAGCTGCATGCGCAGCGCGCCAGCCGCGCGCCGCGGCCGCCCGCAGCCACGCCGCAACGCCCGGCCTTGCTGCGCGCCGAGGTGCGCTACGGCCCTGACCCGGCCACGCGCGAGCCACTGGCGGCGGCGCGCAGCGAATGGTTCCTGCCCGGCACGCAGCAGGCGCTGTTCGCGCTCGAATCGAATGCCGCGACCGCGGCCTCGGCGGCGCAGGGCCGCATCCTGCGCCCCGTGGCCGGCACCATCATCGCGCTCGACCCCGACATTCCGCCCGACCGCCAGCGCCTGCAGTTCGCGGCCCAGCGCCCGGGCGGCGATGCGCGCGCGCTGCGCTGGTGGCTCGACGGCAAGGAGGTCGCGCGCGGCGCGCACTGGGCCTGGCTGCCCTGGCCGGGACGGCACCGGATGGAGCTGCGCGACGCGCGGGGAGCGGTGCTCGACAGCGTGGGGTTCGAGGTGCGGGGAGCGGGAGTGCGCTGAGAGAGAGCACTTGATGCGATGGTGGATGTAGGATGCTCGCTGCCAAGCTCGGGGCGAACCGTCGTCAACCCGTTCGTGCTGAGCTTGTCGAAGCATGAACGTCCCACGCCTGGTGTCGAGCGGGCCGTGTATGTAGTCTGTACAAAATTTCACGCCCGCCGAAATCCTTTCAACGCCGCGCCGCACACAGCGCCGCCGCCGCGCATTACGATGCACCCTGTTCAGAAAAGGGCAACCCAGTGGTATCCGACCTCTCCCACATCACCTGCATCGAAGACCTGCGCGCGGTGGCGCAGCGGCGTGTGCCGCGCATGTTCTACGACTACGCGGATTCAGGCTCGTACACGCAGTCCACCTACCGCGCCAACGAAAGCGATTTCCAGCGCATCCAGCTGCGCCAGCGCGTGGCCGTGAATCTCAGCGGGCGCAGCACGCGCACCACCATGCTGGGCCAGGAAGTGGCGATGCCGGTGGCGATCGCGCCCACCGGGCTGACCGGCATGCAGCATGCCGACGGCGAGATCCTCGGCGCGCGCGCGGCCAAGGAATTCGGCGTACCGTTCACGCTGTCGACGATGAGCATCTGCTCGCTCGAAGACGTGGCCGAGGCCACGCAGCGCCACCCGTTCTGGTTTCAGCTGTATGTGATGCGCGACCGCGGCTACATCGAGAACCTGATCGACCGCGCCAAGGCCGCGAACTGCTCGGCGCTGCAGATCACGCTCGATCTGCAGATCCTGGGCCAGCGCCACAAGGACATCAAGAACGGCCTGTCGACGCCGCCGCGGCCGACGCTGCGCAACCTGCTCAATCTCGCCACCAAGCCGCACTGGTGCCTGGGCATGATAGGCACGAAGCGCCGTACTTTCGGCAACATCGTGGGCCACGCCAAGGGCGTGTCCGACCTGTCCTCGCTGTCGTCGTGGACGGCCGAGCAGTTCGACCCGCAGCTGAGCTGGGCCGATGTCGAATGGATCAAGAAGCGCTGGGGCGGCAAGATCATTCTCAAGGGCATCATGGATGCCGAAGACGCGCGCTTTGCCGTCGACAGCGGCGCCGATGCGCTGGTGGTGAGCAACCACGGCGGGCGCCAGCTCGACGGCGCGCCCTCGTCGATCGCGGCGCTGCCGTCGATCGTCGAGGCCGCGGGCAAGGACATCGAGGTCTGGATGGATGGCGGCATCCGCAGCGGCCAGGACGTGCTCAAGGCGCGCGCGCTGGGAGCGCAGGGCACGCTGATCGGACGCAGCTTCCTCTACGGCCTGGGCGCCTATGGCCAGCCCGGCGTGGCACGCGCGCTGCAGATCATCCAGCGCGAACTCGACATCAGCATGGCGTTCTGCGGCCGCACGCACATCGACCAGGTGGACCGTTCCATCCTGGTGCCGGGCAGCTATCCACTGCCGTTTCCGGCGGCTTGAGCCGGGCCGCGCCGCATCTCTGATCGCTGCGGCGCGCCTCGCCAAAAGCGCTGCCGCGCGCGAGTCGGCGGCGCTATGCTCGGCGCAGGGGGAACCGCCCCCGTTTTCCTGGCTGCCGTATGTCCTCCCTTCCCACTGATTTCTCCTGGCTCTGGGTGCCCATGGTGCTGTTCGCAGCGCTGGCCCAGACCGCGCGCAATGCTGCGCAGCGTACCCTGACGCAGGCCATCGGCACGCTGCCGGCCACGCTGGTGCGCTTCCTCTACGGCCTGCCGTTTGCACTGCTGTGGCTGGGCTTTCTCTACCTGCTGTCGCCGCGCGCGCTGCCCGATTTCAGCGCCGCCTATGTCGCCTGGATCGCGCTGGGCGCGCTGTTCCAGGTCGGCGGCACGGCCATGCTGCTGCTGGCGATGCGCGAGCGCAACTTCGCCATTGCGGTGACGCTGTCCAAGACCGAAGTGCTGCAGGTGGCGCTGTTCGGCACCGTGTTCCTGCATGAGCTGCCGACGGCGCTGGCCGTGGGCGCGATGGTGATCGCGACGCTGGGCGTGGTGATCCTGTCGCTGCCGCCGCGCGAGCGGCGCTGGTCGCTCGCGGCATGGTTCAGCCGCTCGGCGCTCTACGGCCTGGCCTGTGGCGCGTTCTTTGCAATTGCCGCCATCGGCTTTCGCGGCGGCGCCATCGCGCTGGGCGAACCGGTGCCCTGGATCAACGGCGCCTGGGGCGTGACGCTGGCGCAGACGCTGCAGTCGCTGGTGCTGGGCGCGTGGATCGCCTGGCGCCACCCGGGCGGGCTGATGCCGGTGTTCCGCGCCTGGCGCGTGTCGCTGGTCGCCGGCAGCATGGGCGCGGCCGCATCCATGGCCTGGTTCAGCGCCTATGCCATGCAGGGCGCGGCCCAGGTGCGCACGCTGGGCATGGTCGAGGTGGTGTTCAGCTACGTGGTCTCGCGCCGCGTGCTGCGCGAGCCGCTGAGCTGGCCCGAGAAAATCGGCATGCTGCTGATGCTGGTGGGATTGGTCCTGGTGACACTGGAGTATTGAGCGCGCGCCGGCAGGGGCGCCGGGCTGCAAGCACAATTCACGGGTGACTGCCTCCGCCGAACTGCCGCTGCCGCGCCGCATTGCCCACCTCGACATGGACGCGTTCTTTGCGTCGGTCGAACTGCTGCGCTATCCCCAGCTCAAGGGCCTGCCGCTGGTGATCGGTGGCGGCCGGCGCGGGCCCGACAATGCGCTGCTGCAGCGCTACGCGGGCCAGCCGCTGTCGGCCATTCCGGTGGAGGAGTTCCCGCTGCTCAAGGACTACACCGGCCGCGGCGTGATCACCACTGCCACCTACCAGGCGCGGCCGTTTGGCATCGGCTCGGCGATGGGGTTGATGAAGGCTGCGCGGCTGTGTCCACAGGCGATCCTGCTGCCCGTCGACTTCGCCGAGTACCGGCGCTTTTCGCGCCAGTTCAAGGACATCGTGCTGTCCATGGCGCCGCTGATGGAGGACCGCGGCGTCGACGAGGTGTACATCGACTTCACCGACATCCCCGGCGGCCAGCGCCAGGGCGGGCGCTCGCTGGCGCAGCTGATGCAGCGCGCGATCGCCGATGCCACGGGACTGACCTGCTCGATCGGCGTCGCGCCCAACAAGCTGCTCGCCAAGATGGCCAGCGAATTCAACAAGCCGCACGGCATCTCTATCGTGCAGCCCGATGATCTGCAGCGGCTGATCTGGCCGCTGGCCTGCCGCAAGATCAATGGCATCGGCCCGAAGTCCGATGCGCGGCTGCAGGCATTGGGCATCACCACCATCGGCGATCTCGCGGCGCGCCCCCGCCCCTGGCTGGTGCAGCAGTTCGGCAAGGCTTATGGCGCCTGGCTGCACGATGCCGCCTGGGGCCGCGACGATCGTCCCGTGGTCACCGAGAGCGAGCCGGTGAGCATGAGCCGCGAGACCACTTTCGAGCGCGACCTGCATGCGCGTGACGACCGCCAGGAACTGGGCGCGGTGTTCACGCGGCTGTGCGAGCAGGTGGCGGCCGACCTGCAGCGCAAGGGCTACTCGGGCCGCACGATAGGCATCAAGCTGCGCTACGCCGACTTCAAGACCGCCACGCGCGACATGACGCTGGATTTGCCGATTGCCGATGCCGCGGCCATCCGGCGCGCGGCGGGCCAATGCCTCAAGCGCGTGCCGCTGACGCAGCGGCTGCGCCTGCTGGGCGTACGCGTCGGCGCGCTGGTCAAGGCCGGCGAGGAGCCGCCACCTCCCGCTCGGCGCACGCCCGCTCGGCGCACGCGCGCCGACTCCGATCCGTTCACCGCGCCGCTGTTCTAGCTATGCGATGATCGACCACAGGCCCTTCGATGGGCCTGCGCAGCTTGGCCGCCAGGGCCCGGCCGTACCGCAATAACTAGAAACCAGGAGTACCGCATGCGTGTCAATCTACCCGTCACCCACAACAACCATGACTTTTCGGCGGGGGAGTTGCTGGTCTCGACCACCAACACCAAGGGCGAGATCACGCACTGCAACGCGGCGTTCGCGCGCGTCAGCGGCTATTCCTACGACGAACTGATGGGCCAGCCGCACAACCTGGTGCGCCACCCCGACATGCCCGAAGCCGCGTTCAAGGACATGTGGCGCACGATTGCACATGGCTACCCGTGGACCGGCCTGGTGAAGAACCGGCGCAAGAACGGCGACCATTACTGGGTGCACGCCAACGTCACGCCGATCATGGAGAACGGCAAGCCGCGCGGCTACATGTCGGTGCGCCGCAAGCCTGACGCGGCCGCGGTGCGTGAAGCCGAAGCCCTGTATGCGCGCATGCGCACCGAAGAGGCCGCGGGCCAGGCGACACTGCGCCTGCGCGGCGGCGAGGTGCGGGCGCTGGGCTGGCGCGGCCTGCCGAACCGGTGGCATGACGTGGGACTCACGGCGCGCATGGCGCTGATGCTGCTGGTGGTGTCGCTGCTGGTGCTGCTGCCCGATCTGCTCGGCTGGACCGGGGCGCCAGCCTGGGGTACGCGGCTGCTGGTGCTGGCGCTGGGCGCGGCCTGGGTGCTGTGGCGCTTCCATTCGCGCTGCGCCGCCGGGCTCGAAGCCGCGCAGCAATTCGCCGCCGATCTCGCCGGCTGCAATCTCATGACCCAGCCTGACCTGCGCCATGCGCAGGAGACCGGCGCCACGGGCACGCTGCTGCGGCGCATGCAGCAGGTTCAGATCAATCTGCGCGCCGTGCTGGGCGACCTGCTGCACGATGCGCGCGGCTTCGTGCAGACCGCGCAGGAGATGGCCCAGGGCAGCGCCAACCTGGCCACGCGCACCGAATCCCAGGCGGGCCATCTGCAGCAGACCGCGGCCACGCTGGAGCAGCTGACGGGCACCGTGAACCAGACCGCCACAACCGCCCAGCACATGGCCGGCGCGAGCGAGCAGAGCACCGAGGTGGCCAGCCGCAGCGGCGCGGCCATCCAGGAAGTCGGCGCGGCCATGGAGCGCATCCGCGCCTCGTCCACGCGCATGCGGGAGATCATCGGCGTGATTGAAAGCATTGCCTTCCAGACCAATCTGCTGGCGCTCAATGCCGCCGTCGAAGCCGCGCGCGCGGGCGAGCAGGGCCGGGGCTTTGCGGTCGTGGCCGGCGAGGTGCGCGCGCTGGCGCAGCGCAGCGCGGCCTCGGCCAAGGAGATCGGCACGCTGATCAACAGTACCGTCGATGGCATCAACGACGGCAACGCGCGCATGTCGCAGGCTGGCGACACGATTGCCGGCATGGTCGCGGCCGTGGACCGCGTCGGCGGGCTGGTGCAGGAGATCAGCATCGCCACGCGCGAGCAGTCGCAGGGCATTGCCCAGGTCAACGTCGCCGTGGTTCAGCTGGACGCGGCCACGCAGCAGAACGCGGCCATGGCCGAGCAGTCGGCGGCAGCGGCGGCGTCGCTGGGCGGCCGTGCGCAGATGCTGCGGCGCTCGGTGGATGTGTTCAAGCTGGATTGAGTGAAAACGGGCTTCGACAGGCTCAGCACGAACGGGGTTTTCACCGCGCCTTGGCACAGGGCCCTGTCTTGGCGGGCCGGTGAAGGGGCCGTTATCGTTGGCAGCGCCCGTTATTGCCTTGCGTTGCGGATATTGCCCGGCAGTGCCTGCGGGTGGCTGGTGCGCAGCGGGTTGATGTCCAGGCCGCCGCGGCGCGTGTAGCGTGCGTAGACCGAGAGCTTGAGCGGTGCGCAGCGGCGCCAGATGTCCATGAAAATGCGCTCGACGCATTGTTCGTGGAATTCGTTGTGGTTGCGAAAGCTCACCAGATACTGGAGCAGGCGCTCCTCGTCGATCTTTGCGCCGCTGTAGCGGATCTGCACGCTGCCCCAGTCGGGCTGGCCCGTGACCAGGCAGTTGCTCTTGAGCAGGTTGCTGGTCAGGGTTTCGGTTACGGGCGCTTCGTCGTGGTTGGCGCGCAGCAGCTCGGGCGCGGGCTGGTAATGCGTGCATTCCACGTCCAGCCGGTCGAGGTTGAGGCCGTCGAATTCCTGCACCTGCTGGCGGTCGAACATCTCGGGCAGCAGCAGTTGCACGCCGACGCTGCCGCGCTGCTCGCTGCCGCGCCAGGCGGCCTCGGCCAGGTCGGCGCGCAGCCGCGCCAGCACCTCGCCGGCATCTGCCAGGCGGGTGTTGTTGAAACTGTTGAGATAGAGCTTGAACGACTTGCTCTCGATGATGTTCGGCGTTTCGCAGGGAATGGTCACATGCGCCAGCGCCACCTGGGGCTTGCCGCGCAGGTTCAGCCAGGACAGCTCGAAGGCAGTCCAGAGATCGGCGCCGAAGAACGGTGTCTGGCCCGAGAGGCCGATCTCGGCGCGCTTGGTGGCGCGCGGCAGCGGAAACAGCAAGCCGGCGTGGTATTGGTCGATATAGGCAGAGGTCTTGCCCAGCTGCGAATGTTCAGGGGTGTTCATGCGGAAATCCGTAAGAGGGCGCGGCATGCGGCCGCGCGGAAAATAACAAGCCTGGCCGGGGCGGCCAACCCTGGCCGGGGCGGCCAGGTTAGTCAAACCGTCCCTGGCGCAGCCATTTGGTGGCGATCCACTTCTGGCCGCGGATCACGGGTGCGCCGCCATGCAGCGTGCGCGTGGCCGGATCGGGCTGTGCGTAGCTGAAGAACACGGCGTGGCCGCGCTGGGGCACGACCTGCAGCCCGGCTTCGGGAAAGGTCGTGGCGCCGCCCTGGGCGGGTTCGTTGAGATAGATGATCAGCGTGCCCACGCGCTGCCCGCCGCGGCGCACGATGCTGGCCGTGCCGGGCTCGTGGGGATCGAAATAATCGTGGTGCGGCTTGTATTCCGCGCCCGGGCCGTAGCGCAGCACCTGCAGGCCTTCGCCATTTTCGACCGGCCAGTTCAGCAGGCGCGCGATGCGCTCCTCGAGCTGCTGCACCAGCGGCAGTTCGCCGCGCTGGAAGAACATGCCGTCGCTGGTGCGGTCGGCGTTGATCTCCTCGCCGCCCGACGCGGTTTCAACCGTGAGCGAACGCGCCAGCCGCGGCTTGGCGGCCTCGATCAGCGCTTCGCACTCATCGGCAGACAGGATCTCGCCAAACAGCACCACGCGCGGCGCATTCATGCTCATCAGCACGCGCACCGCGCGGTCGCCGACATCGATGGATCCGGGCTCGCCGCCCAGATCGGGTTCGGGCAGCGCCGCGGTGGGCGTGCTGGCCGCAGGCGCCGGGTCCAGCGCCTGGCATGCCACGCCTTCGTCCCAGCCCGCGGCCACCATGGACGTGAACAGCGCGCCGTCCTGCACGCCCAGCGACCGTTGCTGGTCGATCCATTGGTGCAGCTCCGGCGTGGCGCCAGCGGGGTTTTGCGTGGTCGATGGGGAAGACGTGGATCGGGACATGCGGCGGGTCGGCTCCTGGATGAAACAGCGGGAGAGGCCGCGCTCAGTCGGCCTTGCGGCGGAACACCAGGCGTTCGGGTGTCGAGGCCGCATCCGCAAAAGCATAGCCCTCGGCATCAAATCCCTGCAACTGGGTGGGTCGTGTGAGGCGCTGCTGGACGGCATGGCGCGCCATCAGCCCGCGCGCGCGCTTGGCGTGGAAGCTGATGATCTTGTACTTGCCGGCCTTGAAGTCCTCGAACACGCACTCGACCACGCGGGCGCGCAGCAGCTTGCGGTCCACCGACTTGAAATATTCCTGCGAGGCCAGGTTGACCACGACCGGGTTCTTCTCCTGCTCCTGGCGCTGGTTGAGGTGCTCGGCGATCCGCGCGCCCCAGAACGCATACAGGTTGCTGCCCGCGGCGTTCTCGAGCCGCGTGCCCATCTCCAGGCGATAGGGCTGCATCCAGTCCAGCGGGCGCAGCACGCCATACAGGCCGCTGAGCATGGCCAGATGCTCCTGGGCCCAGGCAATGTCCGCCTTCGACAGCGTGGCGGCGTCGAGGCCTTCATAGACATCGCCATTGAACGCAAACAGCGCCTGGCGCGCGTTGCCCGCCGTGAATTCCGGGCTCCAGGCCGCGTAGCGCGCGACGTTCAGCGCGGCCAGCTTGTCGCTCAGGCCCATCAGCGTGGCCAGCGATTGCGGCGTCTGCTGGCGCAGCAGCTCGATCAGCTCGTTCGACTGGTCGATGAACGGCGGCAGGGTGTGCTTCAGACCCGCGGGCAGTGGCGTTTCGTAGTCAAGGGATTTGGCAGGGGACAGCAGCAGCAGCATGGATAGAAGGCGTCAATCTTTGAAACAACAAGCCCAGAAACAACCAGGGGCCCCGAAAGGCCCCTGGTTTCAGCGCTTTCAAGCGTTGCTGGACTGCTCGAACGGCAGCGTCATCTCGCGCAGGTCACGACGGGTCTCGACCAGCACCAGCGGGCCTTCGTCGATCACCACGGGCGCGGGGCGCTCGCGCGGCACATGCACCGGCTTGGGCTCGGCGGCAATGGCGGCCTGCACGGCGGCGATCTTCTGGGCGTCGGAGTTCACCCACTCCAGGCCCGAGTCGCGCGCGATACCCTGCAGCGCCTCGATCGGCAGCGTGAAGCCCTCGATGCGCGGCAGGCCGGCAGCGGCCACAGGCGCGGCCTGGGGCGCAGCGGCCGCAGCCACTTCGACGGGCGCCACTGCGGGCGCGGCGGCCACAGGGGCGGCAACCGGAGCCAGCGCCACCGGAGCCTCGGCCGCAGCGGGAGCCACAACCACCGGGGCTTGCTCGGCAACGGGTGCTTCAGCAGCCACGGGCACCGCGGCCGGCGCTTGCGGCGCCACCGGTGCGGCGGCCACAGGGGCTTGCGCTGCCACGGGTTCGGCCGCCGGCGCGCTGAAGTAGCTGCGGCGTGCCGGCTCCGCCGGGGCGTTTTCGGCTGGCTCGGCCACGGATGGCGCGTTCAGTGCCACTGGAGCGTTGGCTTCGGCGTCCTGGTCTGCGTCAAACGCGGGCTGCGCTGCTGCGTCACGCGGCGGGCGCTCGCCACGTTCGCGGCGGTCGCGGCCGTAGCGGTCACGCGAGCGGCGCTGGCGGGGTTCGCCTTCAGCAGTCGTCGCAGGCGGCTGGAAGCCATCGCCTTCGACCGCGGCCGCTTCGGGCACGGCGGTGTCGAGGTCCAGCGGCTGGCGATCCAGCGACTGGCGGTCCAGCGGCTGGCGGTCCAGCGGCTGGGCTTCGCCTGCCTCGACGGGACGGGGCGCGCGCTCGCGGCGCTCGCCGCGTTCACCGCGCTCGCGGCGGGCGCTGCCTTCGGGGCGTTCGCCACGCTCGCCACGTTCACGGCGCGGGCCGCGCTCGCCGCGGCCATCGGCCTCGAGCGAGACATCCTGGTCGACAGCGCCGACCTGGGCCAGCTGGGCTGCGGCTTCGAGCGGCTGGCGGGCTTCCTGCTCGCGGCGCTCGTTGCGTTCGCCACGTTCACCGCGGTTGCGGCGACCCTCGCCCGGGCGGCCCTCGCCGCCGCGTTCGCCTTCGGCGCGGCCATTGCGGCCTTCGTGGCGATCGCTGTCGCGGCCGTTGCGGTGGTCGCGGCCTTCGGCGCGCTCGGCATCACGGCCCGGACCGTTGCGGCCTTCCGCGGGGCGGCCTTCCGCGCGCTCGCCACGGCGTCCGCGGCCTTCGCCGGCGCCATCGCGCGCACCGTTGCGGCCCTCGCCGGGGCGGCCCTCGCCGCGGCGGCCACGGCCTTCGCCGCTGCGGCCTTCACCCGTGCGGCCATCGCGCCGTGCTTCACGTGCGGCGGGCGCTTCGGCGGCCGTGGCCACGGGCATGGCGGGCACGGGAGCGGGTCCGAAGCCAAACAGGTTCTTGAGCCAGGCAAAGAAGCCTTGCTCGCGTTGCACGGGCGCCGTGGGCCGCGGCGCGGCCGGGCGGGCAGCGCCAGCGCGGCCTGCAGGTGCCGGGCGTGCCGCGGCAGCCGCCGGAGCAGCAGTACGCGGCGCGGGTTCGGCCACGGGCGCCGGGGTGTCGCGCAGCACGCCCTTGATCACCGGCGTCTGCTTGTTGGTCGGCTCCTGCGAGCGGCGCGTCACGGCGGTGTTGGCCTCGACTTCGTCGGCCAGCTTGTAGCTCGCGTCGAGGTTTTCCAGGCGCGGATCGTCGTGCTTGAGGCGCTCGAGCTTGTAGTGCGGGGTTTCCAGCGTCTTGTTGGGCACCATCAGCACCGACACACGCTGCTTGAGTTCGATCTTGGCGATCTCGTTGCGCTTCTCGTTGAGCAGGAAGGAGGCGACCTCGACCGGCACCTGGCAGTGCACGGCCGCGGTGTTGTCCTTCATCGACTCTTCCTGGATGATGCGCAGGATCTGCAGCGCCGAGCTTTCGGTGTCGCGGATATGGCCCGAACCGCCGCAGCGCGGGCAGTTGATGTGCGCGCCTTCGGACAGCGCGGGCTTGAGGCGCTGGCGGCTCATTTCCATCAGGCCGAACTTGCTGATGCTGCCGAACTGCACGCGCGCGCGGTCCTGGCGCAGCGCGTCGCGCAGGCGGTTCTCGACTTCGCGGCGGTTCTTCGACTCTTCCATGTCGATGAAGTCGATGACGATCAGGCCGCCCAGGTCGCGCAGGCGCATCTGGCGCGCGACTTCGTCGGCGGCTTCGAGGTTGGTGCGGGTCGCGGTTTCCTCGATGTCGCCGCCCTTGATGGCGCGCGCCGAGTTCACGTCGACCGAAACCAGGGCTTCGGTGTGGTCGATGACCACGGCACCGCCCGAGGGCAGGGTCACGGTGCGCGAATAGGCCGACTCGATCTGGTGCTCGATCTGGAAGCGGCTGAACAGCGGCGCGTCGTCGCGGTAGCGCTTGACCCGGGCCGCATGCTCGGGCATCACGTGCGCCATGAACTGCTGGGCCTGCTCGTAGATGTCGTCGGTATCGATGAGGATGTCACCGATCTCGTTGTTGAAGTAGTCGCGGATCGCGCGGATCACCAGGCTCGATTCCTGGTAGATCAGGAATGCGCCCTTGCCCTTGGCCGCGCCGTCGATCGCGCTCCAGAGCTTGAGCAGGTAGTTCAGGTCCCATTGCAGTTCGGGGGCGCTGCGGCCGATGCCGGCGGTGCGCGCGATGATGCTCATGCCCTTGGGGTACTCGAGCTGGTCCATCGCTTCCTTGAGCTCGGCCCGGTCTTCGCCCTCGATGCGGCGCGAGACGCCGCCGCCGCGCGGGTTGTTGGGCATCAGCACGACATAGCGGCCGGCCAGCGAGATGAAGGTGGTGAGGGCCGCGCCCTTGTTGCCGCGTTCTTCCTTTTCCACCTGAACCAGCATTTCCTGGCCTTCGCGGATCACATCGTTGATGCGTGCCTGGCTGGGGGGCACGCCGTCGGCAAAGTACTGGCGCGAGATTTCCTTGAAGGGCAGGAAGCCGTGGCGGTCTTCGCCGTAATCGACGAAGCAGGCTTCGAGGGAGGGTTCGACGCGGGTGACGACCGCCTTGTAGATGTTGCCCTTGCGCTGCTCGCGGCCTTCGATCTCGATTTCGTAGTCAAGCAGCTTCTGGCCGTCGACGATGGCAAGACGGCGTTCTTCGGCCTGCGTGGCATTGATAAGCATCCGTTTCATGATGCGCTTCCTCTATTCGTTATGAAGGCGGGCCGTTCTCAGCCTGTGGCGCTGTCGGAACGGCTCGCCTTGTGACTCAATCAAAGACGGGCTCTATGGGAGCCGATGATGCCGGACTGACGTCTTGAAACGAAAAGGAATGGCTGCGAATGCCGCGTGTTGCTGACCATCATCGGGTTTATGTCAGCAAGGGGGGCAAGGGCGCTTGGATGGGAGCGAGTGAATGCGCGTACCGCTTGACCCGGGTACGGGACAGCGGCGGCGCTGGAAAAGCCGGGACCTTGGGGGCACGGACAGGCCGGTGCGGAGGCAAAGACCTCCGTCCCAGTAAGACCATCCATGCATAAAAGATCCACATGCTCGCTTTGATCCGTTGGCAGGTGCAAACGCCGGGTTCGCCGAAAGCTGCCAACTGTGAGATTCCGTATCAGTGTTTCAATTCGTCAGATTGCCCGTTGTGGCACAGGAAATACAGGCATCCGGCCTGCGATTTGCGTGTGCGACACCGGCTGGCATCGACCTGCCTGCGCAGCGGGAAATGGCTGGGTGGACTAAACTCCATGCAAATCAACCACTTACACTAGTATCGCGCAGGTGAAACACATTATAGAGGGCAAACCGGCGATGGACCGAGCCCAAGGCAACACAGCCCCTGCGGCGCGCTTCATCGCAGTCGACGCCGATTCCGCAGGCCAACGCCTCGATAACTTCCTGATACGCCATCTCAAGGGCGTGCCCAAAACCCATGTCTACCGCATCATCCGCAGCGGCGAAGTGCGCATCAACAAGGGCCGCGCCAGCGCCGACACGCGCGTCGCCGAGGGCGACAGCGTGCGCCTGCCGCCGGTGCGCATCTCCGACAAGGTCGCGGAAAAAGCCGCCCAGCCCGCGCCGGCGCGCGAATTCCCGCAGTTGCTCGAGGACGAGCATGTGCTGGCCATCGACAAGCCCGCGGGCGTGGCCGTGCATGGCGGCAGCGGCGTCAGCTTCGGCGTGATCGAGCAGTTGCGCCAGGCGCGGCCGCAGGCCAAGTTCCTTGAACTCGTGCACCGGCTGGACCGCGAAACCTCGGGCATCCTGCTGGTGGCCAAGAAGCGCTCGGCGCTCACCGCGCTGCAGGACCAGTTCCGCGAGCGCGAGACCGGCAAGACCTATCTGGCGCTGGTGCAGGGCAGCTGGCCGGCCAACAAGAAGGTCATCGACACCCCGCTGCACAAGTACCTGCTGCCCGATGGCGAGCGCCGCGTGCGCGTGACCACGCCCGAGGATCCCGACGGCATGCGCTCGGTGACGCTGGTCAAGGTGCGCTCGCAGATTGCCGCGCGGCCCTTGCTCGGCCTGCCCGCGATGAGCCTGCTCGAGGTCACCATCAAGACCGGGCGCACGCACCAGATCCGCGTGCACCTGGCCTCGCAGGGCCACGGCATCGTCGGCGACGACAAATATGGCGATTTCGACCTGAACCGGCGCGTGCAAAAGCAGGGGCTCAAACGCATGTTCCTGCATGCCTGGCGGTTACAGTTCAACCACCCGGCCTCGGGCGAGCGCATCGAGCTGCGCGCCGAACTGCCTGCCGAACTGGCCGCTTTCGTGGCCTGAAACTCGCTTGTCCTGCTGCTTTCTGACGGAATTTCCATGCCTTCTGTTTCTTCCCGCCGTTTCGACCTGATTGCCTTCGACTGGGACGGCACGCTCTACGATTCGACCGCGGCCATCACCAAAAGCATCCAGGAAGCGGTGCGCGACGTCGGCGGCCAGGTGCCAACGCAGGAGGCCGCTTCCTATGTGATCGGCATGGCGCTGGCGCAGGCGCTGGCCCATGCGGCGCCCGACGTGCCGCCCGAAAAGTACCCCGAGCTGGGCAACCGCTACCGCTACCACTACCTGCAGCACCACAACGACCTGACGCTGTTCGAGGGCGTCGTGCCCATGCTCGAAGGGCTGCGCGAGCGCGGCTACCTGCTCACGGTGGCCACGGGCAAGAGCCGGCGCGGCCTGGACGAGGTGCTCGCCAGCGTGCCGCTCAAGGGCCTGATCGACGGCTCGCGCACCGCGGACGAGACCGCGGGCAAGCCGCATCCGCTGATGCTGCAGGAACTGATGGCCGAGTTCGGCGTCGAGCCCGAGCGCGTGCTGATGATCGGCGACACCACGCACGACCTGCAGATGGCGCGCAGCGCCGGCTGCGCCAGCGTGGGCGTGGCCTATGGCGCGCATCCGGCGCTGGGCTTTGCCGAGCACCTTCCGCTGCATGTCGCCGAATCCGTTGCAGATCTGCACCACTGGCTGCTTGCCAACGGCTGAAAGCCATTGTGTAAGGCTCGGAGCAGGGTGCGCTGGCATACTGGCTGGGACCTGATACCTGTCGAGTCCTGACATGACCACCCCTTTGCCTCCAGGAGCCCCGGGCTCCGAACCTCTTCCTCCCGCGGCACCCGACCTGTGGGCGCAGGCACGGCCCGAAGACGCCGCGTCGGCAGCCGCCGATCCTGGCGCCGTGCATGCGCAGTCGCCGGGCTGGGAGCGCGAAGTGCTGGAAAACCTGGTCATGGCCAGCATCCGCGAACAGCGCGCCGCGCGCCGCTGGCGCTTGTTCGGCCGCATGTCCTGGCTGCTGGTGCTCTTGCTGCTGAGCTGGATGATGTTCGGCCGCGATGTCGCCACCACCACCGTGAGCGGCCCGCATACCGCCGTGGTCGACATCAAGGGTGAAATCGCCACCGGTGCCGAAGCCAGCGCCGAGTTCGTGGTCGCCGCGATGCGCAGCGCGTTCGAGGACAGCGGCTCCAAGGCCGTGGTGCTGCTGATCAACTCGCCCGGCGGCAGCCCGGTGCAGGCCGGCATCATCAACGACGAGATCCGGCGCCTCAAGGCCAAGCACGACAAGCCGGTCTACGCCGTGGTCGAGGAAACCTGCGCCTCGGCCGCCTATTACATTGCCGCCGCGGCCGACGAGATCTTCGTCGACAAGGCCAGCATCGTCGGCAGCATCGGCGTGCTCATGGACGGCTTCGGCTTCACCGGCACGATGGAAAAGCTCGGCGTCGAACGCCGCCTGATGACCGCCGGCGAGAACAAGGGCTTTCTCGACCCGTTCAGCCCGCAGACCGAAGCCCAGCGCGCGCATGCGCAGACCATGCTCGACCAGATCCACCAGCAGTTCATCACTGCCGTGAAGAACGGCCGCGGCGAGCGCCTGAAGATCGACTCCGATACCTTCAGCGGCCTGTTCTGGACCGGCCAGCAGGCGGTCGATATGGGCCTGGCCGACAAGCTCGGCAACCTCGACTACGTGGCGCGCGAGGTCGTGAAGGTCGAGGAAGTCATCGACTACACGCGCCGCGACAACGTGGCCGAGCGGCTGGCGAAGAAATTCGGCGCGGCGATTGGCGGCGGGGCGGTGCAGACCTTGCGGTCGGCGCTGCCGGTGCTGCGCTGAGCTCGCTGGGGCGGCGCCTTATATATTCATAGGGCAGGCCGTCCACCCTTCGACAGGCTCAGGGCGAACGGGTTTCCCATTCGCGCTGAGCCTGCCTCGCCGGCCGCGTCGAAGGGTGAATGCCCTGTCCTCCAGATACAGGGCGTCTTCATTCCCCAACCACCATCTCCGCCGCGTCGTGCATCTTCGCAAACTCGCGCGCCGGGATGGGAATTTCTCCCCTGGCCATGCGCATCAGCAGCGCATGCAGCATCTCCGTCGACAGTCCATGCAGCACCAGCCGGTAGGCCGCATAGAGCGTGCTCATCGGCACCATCGGGTGCTTGTTGTTGAGCAGCACCAGGTGCTCGGGCGAGGCCAGGATCTTGGCGCAGTAGATGGCCACGGTCTCGTCGAGCTGCAGCGAGTTGCTGGCGCGCCAGAAGTCGTTGTCGGTCAGCAGCAGCTGGTAGACCGGCGTATAGATCTCGATCGCGCTTTGCAGGTCCAGCAGGTTGAAGCGGCCGCGCGGCATGTCCTCGATGCGCAGCGCGGGCTCGTGCAGCATGGAGAAATCCGGCTCGGGCACGGCCACCAGCTCCCTGCCTGCGGCGCGCAGCGCCTTGTTCAGGCGGATCACGAAATTGAACAGGTTCAGGTCGTGGCGCAGGAACAGCTCGTCCTTGACCTCGTCGATGGCCATCGGCGCGAGCGGCGTGGTGCCCACCGGCACGGGCGCGTTCGCGGCGACGAAGGACAGCACCTGCGAGCCCAGGTGGAAGTGGCGCATGATCAGCCAGTTGGCCTCGGGCGAGACGAAGCGGTTCATGCTGAAGGCCAGCAGCCGGTGCAGCAGCATCGAGTGCGACCAGCGCTTGGGCAGGAACACCTTCAGTACCTGGATGATGATCATCGACAGCCGCGCCAGCGGCCGGATCAGCGGCAGGAAGAACTGGCGCGAGCCGCCGCTGCAGTCGCGCAGCCAGGCCGCCTTGACCTCGTCGGGCAGCGGCGTGCTCTGGTCGAGGTAGAGCGCCAGCCAGGGGCTGGGGTCGCGTTCGTCCCAGGCGTGCTCGGCGTATTCGTTCTTCATGGGCGCCTCCTTACTGTCCGTCCGGCCCCAGCACATGCTGGAACTGCATCAGATACATCGCCGCCGTGTTGCGCGCGGTCTGCACGATGGCCTGCTGGGCCGTGCCCGTGGTGTCTAGTTCCAGCGCCATCTGCACCGCCATCAGCCAGCGCTCGAGATGGTGCTCGTCGTTGGCGCCGTGGTATTCGAGGAAGCGGAAGGCATCGGGCGGCAGCGGCAGCGCCGCGCGCAGCAGCGGCAGCAGGCTGGGCACGATGCGCTGGCCCGTGCCCTCGATGATGTAGATCGCGCCCAGCAGGCCGATCGGGTCGGGCGTGGCCGCCAGGCTGTGCAGATAGGCATTGAGCGCCTCGCCGCCGGGGTTGCGGCGCAGCGCGCCGATGTCGGTCTGGGTGCCGCCGGCCTTGAGGTAGTCGCTGTGCAGTATCCTGAAATCGTTTTGCTCCTCGCCCGCGTGCAGGTCGATCAGCGCCGCCAGCGCCGCGTAGTCGCCGGTCAGCGAGGCCGCGCCCTCGCGCATCCACAGGCTGCCTTCGCGCACCTGGGGAATCCACTGGCCCATCCAGCGCACGTAGTCGGCGGTCTGCAGCTGGCGCGTGCGGATGCGCTGCAGCAGCGGCGTGCGCCAGACCTGCGACCGGTAGTCCTGCCAGATGCTGGCCAGCTCGGTCAGCAGCGGCGCCAGGGCCCGCGGCGCCGCGGCCGGATCGTGCGGCGGCGCAATGGTGCTGACATCGGGCAGCGCGTCATCGGCAATGGCATGGCTGGCCGCGGGCTGGCGCGGATACGCGGCCGCGGCTTCGGCCGGAGTGTCCGCCACCACCTCCCACAGCATGTAGCCGGCCGTGAAGCGCCCCGACTCGGGAATGAAGCACAGCACGGTCTCGCCGGCCTTGAGCGCCGCGCCGCGCTGCTCCAGGAATTCCGCCAGCATGATGAAGATCGAGGCCGCGCCGGTGTTGCCGCGCCAGGCCAGATTGCTCCACCAGCGCGCGCGCGGGATCGACAGCTGCGCCTTGTTCAGCAGGTCGTCGACCACGGGAATGAAGCGTTCGGACGAGTAGTGGCACAGGAAATGGTCGATGCCGCGCTCGGGCACCCAGCCCTTGTGCGCGAGATCGGCGTATTCGTGGATGCAGACATCGAACAGGTGCGGCAGCAGCCGGATGTCCTGGCGCAGCGCGAGCGCGCCCGCGGCCTCGGCATCGCCCCAGGCCGGGAAGTCGAGATGGCTCTGGCTGCGGTCGGCCGTCATGCCCAGCTGCATGCAGACCGGATAGTCGCCCGCAAAGCTGCGCAGATGGGTCCACTTGAGCTGCAGCCGCAGGCCGCCCGCCTGGGGCAGGGCCTGCGGGCCGCCGAGCAGCGCCGCGCCCGCGCCGTCCGACAGCATCCAGCGCAGGAAATGCGCGTCGAAATCGGTGTCATAGCCCTGGGCCGCAAAGCGCGAGCGCTTGAACAGCCGCGACGGCATCTCGCTGGCCACGGCCAGCGCCAGCGGGTGCGCGCCGCTTTCGACGGCCATGGCCGCGGCCTGCAGCGCGCCCACGCTGGCCGCGCAGACGCCATGCACCGACAGCGTCTCCATCGGCGGCGCGGCCATCTCGCCCTGGATCATGCTCGCAAAGCCCGGCATCAGCGCATCGCCGCCCGAGGAGCCGCTGGACAGGAAACCGATGTCGGCCAGCGACTTGCCGGCCGCGGCCAGCGTGGCCTGGATCGCGCCGGCCGCCATCTGCGCGTTGCTGAATACCGTCGCGCCTGCGCCGTCGATGGCGTAGTGGCGCGTCTGGATGCCGTTCTCGGCCAGGATGCGGCGCTTGAGGCGCTCGGAGATGCGGTTCAGCGGCGCGACGTAGGCATCCATGCCGGCGTTGTCGACCGGGGCGCCGGGCAGGAACATTCCCGCGGATTGAAGGTATACGTTGGAATAGGCAACAGGCATGGCTTCTAGGGCAGTGGTTATTCGATGGAGCCGGGCGGCATCTGCGGCCGGGTGCGCGCTGCGGGCCGCAACAGGCCCAGCACGAACACCCGCCCCATGTAGGGCAGCAGCCCGCCCTCGTTGAGCGCGGGATCGACGCGCTGGCGATAATGCTCGGCATGCAGCCGCGTCAGCTCCGACCAGTGGGCCTGCGGGCATTCATGGTGCGCGGTGTGCAGGCCGATATTGAACAGCAGCGGGTTGACCCAGCCTTCGAAATTGCGCGCGTAGTTCAGCGGCGTGTCCGGCGCCTGGCGCTGCGCGCGGCCCAGCGGCCGGCCGTCGGCATGCGCGTGCTGCAGGTAGTTGGTCGCCAGCAGCCAGTGCAGTCCATGCAGTTGCGGCACGATGACGAACAGCAGGGCCTTCTTCCAGTCGAGCGCCAGCAGCAGCGCCCAGCTGCCCAGCCACAGCGCGTACTGGCCCATGCAGTAGCGAAAGGCGCCGGGCGAATGGATGCGCAGCCGGCCCAGCCAGTGCAGGAACAGCGGGTACAGCACCAGCGCGGCCTGTACCGGGTGGATCAGATAGCCCCACAGGTGGTTGGTGTCGCCGCCGAACTCGCGCCGGTAGGTGCGCGCGATATCGCGCGGGCCGTGGCGAAAGCGGTGGTGGTTGGCGACATGCGCGGGCCAGAACACAAAGGTCGGGTGGCCCTGCAGCAGCGTGAGCCAGTAGTCCGTGAAGCGATTGGCCCGGCGGCCGCGCCACATGCGCAGATGCGTGTGGTTGTGGTGGATCACGCCCACGCCCAGCGTGAGGAACAGGGTCAGGCCGTAGAGCAGCCAGTGCCAGCCATGCGTCCATTGCCACCAGACCAGCAGCGGCAAGGCCAGCATATAGGCCACGGATTGCCAGTCGCGCCAGTGGCGCAGCCGCCAACCCATTCAGCGCGGACCCGGCGCGGACTCGACCCGGGTGCGCATCAACTGGTCCATGAAAGCCAGCGCAAAGCCGTAGTTGCCGGCCGGGCGCGCGTGGTGCAGGTGGTGGCGCCGGCTCGCGGCCAGCGGGTGGGTGTCGGACACGCGCGGGAAGAAGTCGTAGTTGGCGTGGCCGATCACATTGAGCAGCAGGCTCAGCACCGGCACGCTGGCCAGCGACCAGAAATAGAAGTCATGCACCAGCATCGGCAGCAGGATGATATTGCCCAGCATGATGGCTTCGATCGGGTGGAAGCTGTAGGTCGACCAGGGCGTCGTGACCACCGAGCGGTGGTGGTCGCCATGGAAGCGCACCAGCCGGCGCGTGTGCAGCAGCCGGTGGTTGAGCCAGAAATGCACATCGTTCCAGACCAGCAGCGCGGCGATCTCGAGCGCAATGCGGCCCGCGCTGGCGCTGGGCGCGAGCTGCGCCCACCCCAATTGCAGCAATCCCCAGGGCACGACCATGCCAATGCCGAAGATCAGCACCGAGTGCAGCGACTGGCGCCATTCGCGGCGCAACTGGTCGGGCTTGAGCGCGCGCGCATCGAGCACCCGGCCGATGCCGCGCCGCGCGAGACTGCGCGTGAGCGCCGTCATGCCCCAGCCGCCCAGGCAGTACAGGCTGCCGAAAAAGACCAGACCCAATGCCATGACCTGCCAGGCATCGAGCTGGACGAACCAACTCCCAGTGTCCATCAAGGCTCCATCCGGTGAAAGCATCCCACCGCGGCCAATGATAGCGGGATGGGCTCCGGTTCAGCGTCCGAGCGCAAACACCACCGGCGTGCGGTTGTCGGCAGGGACGGGCAGCTGTTTCCAGTCGCGCACCAGCCGGCTCTCGATGCGCGCCGTGGCCAGCGTGAGGCCGGCGGCGAGCGCGAGCCGGCTGTTGGGCTGCAAGGTCTGCAGCAGCGCCTGCCACAGCGCCGGGTTGCGGTAGGGCGTCTCGATGAACAGCTGGGTCTGGCCCTGGCGCAGCGCCAAGGCTTCGAGTTCGCGGATGCGCTGGGCGCGCGCCGCGCCGTCCTGGGGCAGATAGCCGACAAACGCGAAGTTCTGGCCGTTGAGGCCGCTCGCGGCCAGCGTCAGCAGCAGCGACACCGGACCGACCAGCGGCACCACGGCCAGCCCCAGGTCATGCGCGGCGCGCACGACGGAGCTGCCCGGGTCGGCAATCGCCGGCATGCCGGCTTCGCTGACCAGGCCGATGTCGTGGCCCTGCAAGGCCGGCGCGAGCAGGGTCTTGGCGTCGAACACCGCGCTGCCCTTGTCGCCATGGTCGCCTTTCTTGTGCACTTCGCGCGGCAGCTCGACGATCGACTGCGCCTGCAGCGGCGCGGCCAGCGGGTGGAGGGGTGCGATGCGGTTCAGGTAGCCGCGGGTGCTCTTGGCGTTCTCGCAGATCCAGTGCGTGAGGCTGGCGGCGCGGCGCAGCGTGGCCTCGGGCAGCACATCGCCCAGCGGCGCCTGGCTGTCGCAGCCGAAGTCCAGCGGCGCGGGCACGAGGTACAGCGTGCCGCGCGCGGTGTTGGCGGCGCCGCTCATGGCAGTTGCAGCCCCGCGGCGCGCAGCAGCTGGGCGGTGCGGATCAGCGGCAGGCCGATCAGCGCCGTCGGATCGTCATTGAGGATCTGCGTCAGCAGCGTGATGCCCAGGCCCTCGCTTTTTGCGCTGCCGGCGCAGTCATAGGGCTGCTCGGCACGCAGGTAGCGCTCGATCTCGTCGTCGGCCAGGTCGCGGAACTGCACTTCCACCGTGGCCAGCGCGGTCTGCGCAAACCCGCTGGCCTGGCATACGACGCTCACCGCGGTCTCGAACAGCACCGTCTGGCCGCGCATGGCCTGCAGCTGGCGCACCGCGCGCTCGTGCGTCAGCGGCTTGCCCAGCGGCTTGCCCGCGAGATCGGCCACCTGGTCGGAGCCGATCACGATGGCGTCGGGGTGCAGCGCGGCCACGGCGCGTGCCTTGGCTTCGGCCAGGCGCAGGGCCAGCGCGCGCGGCGCTTCATCGGGCAGCGGTGTCTCGTCGACTTCGGGCGCGGCCGTTTCAAAGGGCAGGCCCAGGCGCGCCAGCAGTTCGCGGCGGTAGCGCGAGGTCGAGCCCAGGATCAGGGCCCGCTGGCGCAAAGGGTTCGTATTGGCAGGGGATTCAAGCATGCGCCGATTCTCTTACACTGGCCGCCATGACCAAGGAATTTTCCCCGGACCGGCTCGACATCAAGGCGTTTGCGCAGGCGCAGGCGCACCTCGAGGGCCAGGATCCGCTCTCGCAATTCAAACGCCTGGCGCAGGAAGCCCAGGGCCCGCACGATGATGTCCATGTCCGCTGGGCGGCCCAGGGCGAGCTGCGCAGCGAAACCGGCGCCGCGCCCCAGGTCTGGCTGCACCTGCAGGCCGAACTCGACCTGCCCATGGTCTGCCAGCGCTGCCTCACGCTGGCGGCTATCCCCCTGGATGTGGACCGGTCTTTCCGCTTCGTTGCCGATGAAGCCACGGCCGAGGCGCTGGACGACGAAAGCGAAGAGGACCTGCTGGCTCTGAGCAAGGAGTTCGCGCTGCGCGAGCTGCTCGAGGACGAACTGCTGATGGAGCTGCCCGTGGTGCCCATGCACGACGTCTGTCCCGATGCCGTGCCGCTGGCCTCGAGCGACGCGAATTTCAACCAGGCCACCAGCGAAAAGCCCAATCCTTTTGCCGCGCTGGCCAGCCTGCGCATCGCCAAGCCCAAGCAGTAATTCCCCTTCCGATGTGATTGCGTTATAATTGCCGGCTATTCGCAGATCCCCTCGTGTCTTCAATGGGCTGATCGCGTTTTTTACCAACCCCTTCAAGACTCAGGAGCCACCATGGCTGTTCAGCAAAACAAGAAATCCCCCTCCAAGCGCGGCATGCACCGTTCGCACAACGCCCTGAACGTGCCCGGCATCGCTGTCGAGCCGACCACGGGTGAAACCCACCTGCGTCACCACATCAGCCCCACCGGTGTCTACCGCGGCCGCCAGGTGCTGAAGAACAAGTCCGAAGCCTGATCTTCGACCGCTCCCACAGGGCCCGCGGCTACAAAATAAGTAGCGCGGGCTTTTGTGTTTTTGAACGCGTTATTTTTTCTTTAAGGCCTCGCTCGAGGTCCGCAAGTCGCCCATGATCACACTGGCTGTTGACTGCATGGGGGGCGATCATGGCCCCCGCGTCACGCTCGCGGCGTGCCGTCAGTTTCTCGACAAACATCCCAAGGCGCACCTTTTGCTCGTCGGCAAGACCGAGAGCCTGGAATCCTTCCAGCATGAACGCGTCACCCTGGTCGCGGCTTCCGAAGTCGTGGGCATGGACGACCCGGTCGAAGTCGCACTGCGGCGCAAGAAAGACTCGTCCATGCGCGTGGCCATCGAGCAGGTCAAGGCCGGCGCTGCCGCCGCCGCCGTCTCGGCCGGCAACACCGGCGCGCTGATGGCCATTGCGCGCTACGTGCTCAAGACCCTCGACGGCATCGACCGTCCCGCGATTGCCGCGCAGCTGCCCAACGGCCTGGGCCGCGCGACCACCGTGCTCGACCTGGGTGCCAACGTCGACTGCACGGCCGAACACCTGCTGCAGTTCGCGTTCATGGGCACGGCGCTGGTGTCGGTGCTTGACGAAGGCTCCAAGGCGTCGGTCGGCCTGCTCAACATCGGCGAGGAAGCCATCAAGGGCAGCGACATCATCAAGCGCAGCGGCGAATTGCTGCGCACGGCGGGCCAGGCCGGGGAGATCAACTTCTTCGGCAACGTCGAAGGCAATGACATCTTCAAGGGCACGGTCGATATCGTGGTCTGCGACGGTTTCGTCGGCAATGTCGCGCTCAAGACCAGCGAGGGCGTGGCTTCGATGATCAGCAACGGCCTCAAGCAGGAGTTCAAGCGCAACCTGCTGACCAAGCTCGCCGCCGTCATCGCCTACCCGGTGCTGTCGGCGCTGATGAAGCGCATGGATCACCGGCGCTACAACGGCGCGGCGTTGCTGGGCCTGCGCGGCCTGGTGTTCAAGAGCCATGGTTCCGCGGATGCGATTGCTTTCGAGTACGCGCTGAGCCGGGCGTATGATGCGGCCTGCAATAACTTGCTCGACCGCGTCCGTTCCCGGATTGCCCGTGCCGCGCCCTTGCTGGACGCCACGCCTGCCATTGCGGCTGCTCCCCTGTCGGCGTCTTGAGCCTTTAAAAAGATGAGAATCTATTCCCGCATCACCGGCACCGGAAGCTATCTGCCACCCCGGCGCGTGACCAATCAGGACATCCAGGCCGATCTGGCCACGCGCGGCATTGAGACTTCGGACGAGTGGATCGTCGAGCGCACCGGCATCCGCGCGCGGCACTTTGCCGCACCCGATGTCACCAGCAGCGACCTGGGCCTCGAAGCCGCGCGCAAGGCGCTTGAAGCCGCAGGCCGCACGGCCGACGAAGTGGACCTGATCATCGTTGCCACGTCCACGCCCGACATGGTTTTCCCGTCGAGCGCCGCGATCCTGCAGCACAAGCTCGGCGCCAGCGGCTGCCCGGCATTCGACGTGCAGGCGGTGTGCAGCGGCTTCGTCTACGCGCTGACCGTGGCCGATGCGCTGATCCAGACCGGCGCGGCCAAGTGCGCGCTGGTGATCGGCGCCGAGGTGTTCAGCCGCATCCTCGATTTCAACGACCGCACGACCTGCGTGCTGTTTGGCGACGGTGCGGGCGCGGTGGTGCTCGAAGCGTCCGACCAGCCCGGCATCCTGGCCAGCGATCTGCATGCCGACGGCAAGCACAGCGACATCCTGTGCGTGCCGGGCAATGTGTCGGGCGGCAAGATCATTGGCGACCCGGTGCTGAAGATGGACGGGCAGGCGGTGTTCAAGCTGGCGGTGGGCGTGCTCGAGAAGGCCGCGCGCGCCACCCTGGACAAGGCCGGCATGACCGAGGCCGACATCGACTGGCTGATTCCGCACCAGGCCAACATCCGCATCATGCAGAGCACCGCCAGGAAGCTCAAGCTGCCGATGGAGAAGGTCATCGTCACCGTCGATCAGCATGGCAACACCTCGGCGGCATCGATTCCGCTGGCGCTCGACCATGGCGTGCGCTCCGGCCAGATCAAGCCCGGCCAGAACCTGCTGCTGGAAGGGGTGGGCGGGGGCTTCACCTGGGGCGCGGTGCTGCTCAAGCTGTGACCACGGGCGGCCCTGACCGCCTTTTTCGAAAAAACTAAAAGAAGACCGCATGAAGAAATTTGCATTTGTCTTTCCCGGCCAAGGCTCGCAATCCGTGGGCATGCTGGACGCCTGGCAAGACCATCCGGTGGTCGTCGAGACCCTGGCCGAAGCCTCCGAAGCGCTCGGCGAGAATGTCGGGCGGCTGATCCACGAAGGCCCGAAGGAAGCGCTGGCGCTGACCACCAACACCCAGCCGGTGATGCTGGTCGCGGGCGTGGCCGCATGGCGTGTCTGGCGTGCCGAAGGCGGCGCAACGCCCGCAGCGCTGGCCGGCCATTCGCTGGGCGAGTACTCGGCGCTGGTTGCCGCGGGCGTGCTGACGCTGGCCCAGGCCGCACCGCTGGTACGCCTGCGTGCGCAGGCCATGCAGGAAGCCGTGCCGGTGGGCACGGGCGCGATGGCGGCCATCCTGGGCATGAATGCCGACGCGGTGACGGCCGGTTGCGCTGAAGTCACGGCAAGCCTGGGCGGCGCCGAAACCGTCGAGGCGGTGAATTTCAACGATCCCGCACAGACCGTCATTGCCGGCAGCAAGCTGGCTGTCGAAAAGGCCTGTGAAGCCCTCAAGGCCGCGGGCGCCAAGCGCGCGCTGCCGCTGCCGGTGTCGGCGCCGTTCCATTCGAGCCTGATGAAGCCCGCCGCCGAGAAACTGCGCGCCGCACTGGCGCAGATCGCGCTGGCCGCGCCGCAGATCCCGGTCATCAACAACATCGACGTCACGGTGCAGACCGAGCCCGATGCCATCCGCGAGGCGCTGTACCGCCAGGCGTTCGGTCCGGTGCGCTGGGTCGAATGCGTGCAGGCCATGAAGGCCCGCGGCATCACCCATCTCATCGAATGCGGCCCGGGCAAGGTGCTGGCAGGCCTGACGCGCCGCATCGATGCCGAACTCGTGGGCGCAGCCCTCTACGACCCGGCCACGCTGGCCGAAGTGAAAGAACTGATCGCATGACTGAATCCTCCAAACCCCAAGTGGCCCTGGTGACCGGCGCCACGCGCGGCATCGGTGCCGCCATTGCGCTCGAACTCGCCAGCCGCGGCTTCCAGGTGGTCGGCACGGCCACCTCCGACAGCGGCGCCGAGCGCATTGGCGAAGCCCTGGCAGCCTTTCCCGGCTGCCGCGGCGTCAATCTGAACGTCACCGACGGCGCGGCCGTCGAGGCGCTGGTCGAGAACATCGTCAAGACCCAGGGCGGCCTGCACGTGCTGGTCAACAACGCCGGCATCACGCGCGACCAGCTGGCCATGCGCATGAAGGACGACGACTGGGATGCGGTGATCGACACCAATCTCAAGGCGGTCTTTCGCGTGAGCCGCGCCGCCATTCGTCCGATGATGAAGCAGCGCTTTGGCCGTATCATTTCGATCACCAGCGTGGTCGGCGCATCGGGCAACCCGGGCCAGGCCAACTACGCTGCCGCCAAGGCGGGTGTTGCCGGCATGACGCGCGCCCTGGCGCGCGAGCTCGGCAGCCGCGGCATCACCGTCAACTGCGTGGCCCCTGGTTTCATTGAAACCGACATGACCGCGCAGCTGCCGCAGGAGCAGCGCCAGGCGCTGCAATCGCAGATTGCCCTGGGGCAACTGGGCCAGCCGTCCGACATCGCACACGCGGTGGCCTACCTCGCATCCACGGGTGCGGGCTATGTCACAGGCCAGGAATTGCATGTCAACGGTGGCATGTACATGTAATTGTCAAGAGTCATGCCGTATATCCGGGCGGCAGGTTGTGCAGGGGTTTTGCCCTGAACAGCTAGAATCGCGGATTCATTCACAACCCCCAGAGGGAAACCATGAGCGATATCGAAGCACGTGTCAAAAAAATCATCGCCGAACAACTCGGCGTGGAAGAGTCTCAAGTCACCAGCGAAAAGGCCTTCGTGGCTGATCTGGGCGCCGACTCCCTGGACACCGTGGAACTGGTGATGGCTTTGGAAGACGAGTTCGGCATCGAGATCCCCGACGAAGACGCCGAGAAGATCACGACGGTGCAAAACGCCATCGACTACGCCAATACCCACCAAAAGGCCTGATAGGCCTGCGCGCCCTGCGCGTCAAGTAGAGAAAGTTTTACGCATGAGCCGTCGTCGCGTTGTCGTGACCGGCCTGGGTTGCATCAGCCCCGTAGGTAACACGGTGGCGGATGCCTGGGCCAATCTTTTGGCCGGCCAGTCCGGAATTGACCTCATCACCAAGTTCGACGCGTCGAACTTTGCCTGCAAGATCGCAGGTGAGGTCAAAGGGTTTGATGTGGAGTCCTATCTCAGCGCAAAGGATGCGCGGGCGATGGACACCTTCATCCACTATGGCATTGCGGCTGCGGCGCAAGCCGTGCAGGATGCGGGCTTGCCTACGGGCGAGGCCCTGTCCGATGATCTGGCCACGCGCATTGCCTGCGTCGTGGGTTCGGGTATTGGCGGCTTGCCGCTGATCGAGAACACCCAGATCGAACTGAGCAACCGCGGCCCGCGCCGCATCACGCCGTTCTTCGTGCCCGCGTCCATCATCAACATGGTGGCCGGACATGTGTCCATGCGGTTTGGCTTCAAGGGGCCGAACCTCGCGGTGGTCACGGCATGTACCACCGGTCTGCATTGCATCGGTGAAGCGGGTCGCATGATCGAGTACGGCGACGCCGACGTGGTGATCGCCGGCGGCACGGAAGCAACAGTCTCGCCTCTGGGCGTCGGCGGTTTTGCCGCCATGCGCGCGCTTTCCACGCGCAATGACGACCCGAAGACGGCGTCGCGCCCCTGGGACAAGGACCGTGACGGTTTTGTGCTGGGCGAGGGCGCCGGCATGCTGGTGCTCGAAGAGTACGAGCACGCCAAGGCCCGCGGTGCCAAGATTTACGCCGAACTGGCGGGCTTCGGCATGAGCGCCGATGCCGGCCACATGACGGCACCCAACATGGACGGCCCGCGCCGCGCCATGCTCAATGCTTTGCGCAATGCAGGGATGAACGCCGACCAGGTGGACTACCTCAATGCCCATGGCACTTCCACGCCGCTGGGCGACCTCAACGAGACGAATGCCATCAAGGCCGCGCTCGGCGACCATGCGAAGAAGACGGTCGTGAGCTCGACCAAGTCGATGACCGGCCACCTGCTGGGCGGCGCCGGCGGCATCGAGAGCGTGTTCACCGTGCTGGCGCTGCACCACCAGAAAGTGCCGCCGACGATCAACATCTTCTCGCAGGATCCCGAATGCGATCTCGATTACTGCGCGAACACCGCGCGGGACATGAAGATCGACGTGGCGCTGAAGAACAACTTCGGTTTCGGCGGGACCAACGGCTCGCTGATCTTCAAGCGGATCTGACCCTTTTCCTCCGCCGCACCATGCCCAGGCGCCGCTCTCCCGCAAATCTGCCGGTGAGACGGCGCCTTTTTCATGGTCTGCATGGGCCATGACGCGCACCGCACCCACGCGCCTGCGTTATGCGCTGGCACGGCCTCCCTGGGCTGTCGGCGCAGGCTTGGTGGCGCTGGCGGCCATGGGGGCGGCGGGGCTGCTGCTGTGGGCATTGCATGGAGCAGGGCCAGGGCCTTGGCCTGCGCTGCTGGGCCTGGCGCTGTGGCTCGCGGCCGGGGGCAGCGCCTGGTGGCGCTGGCGGCACTGGCTCGGCGGCTGGCTCGAATGGGATGGACTTGAATGGTGGTTGCATGCGGGCCTCGCGGGCGGGCCGGTGCTGTTGCGCGCCGCGCCCGAAGTCTGCTGGGACGGACAGGGTTTCCTGCTGCTGCGCATAGCGCCAGGGAGTGGACGTCCGCACTGGCTCTGGCTTCAGGGTACGAGCGCACCGGTGCTGTGGGGAGATCTGCGGCGTGCGGTATATTGGCGCGCCCGGCCTGCCGCGAGCGCCTGATGGCGCAAAAGCGGCGCGGCGCGCCCCGAACGATTCCATGAAGCCTTCCGTGACACCTCCCAGCGCCAGCGACAGCGACCTCCAATTGGTGGAGCGCACAAATGCCGGTGACCAGCGTGCCTTCGAGCTGCTGGTGATCAAGTACCAGCGCCGCATCGAACGGCTGATCGCGCGCATGGTGCGCGATACCGACCAGGTGCAGGACATTGCCCAGGAAACCTTCATCCGCGCCTACCGCGCGCTGCACCAGTTTCGCGGCGAGGCCCAGTTCTATACCTGGCTCTACCGCATCGCGGTCAACACCGCGAAGAAGGCGCTGCTCGACATGAAGCGCAATCCGGTGGTCACCGATTCGGCGTTACGTAACCAAAGCGATGAAGATGAAACTTCTGCGCCGGGACAAGAACTAACCACGGACGAGACACCGGAAACGGTGCTGGCGGCACAGGAAATCGCCCAGGCGGTCAATGCCGCAATGCAGGCCTTGCCCGAGGAATTGCGCCAGGCGGTCACGCTGCGCGAGATCGAGGGCTTGAGCTATGAGGAGATTGCCGCGGCCATGGAGTGTCCGATCGGCACGGTGCGTTCGCGCATCTTTCGCGCCCGCGAGGCGATCTCCGCACGGGTCAAGCCCTTGCTGGAAAACCAGACGGGCAAGCGTTGGTAAGCGTTGGTAGTAGGGTGGCGCTGCAGCGGCGCCGGTGGATGGCATCATGAAACAAGATCTGAACCAAAGTCAAAAAGAGCAGTTGTCGGCATTGGCCGACGGCCAGCTGGCGGCTGGCGACATCGGCGCGGCGCTGGCGTTTGCGGACAGCGATGAGGGCCGCCAGACCTGGCAGCTGTACCAGTTGGTCGGCGACGTATTGCGCTCGCCCGAACTGGCGCACCACGCCCAGCACGATGTGCTGTCCGGCGTGCGCGCGCAGCTGGCGCGCGAGCCCAGGCCGCAGCTGCAGCCGATGGCACTGCAAGCGATTACTGCTGCGCAGGGCGTGGACCGGGCCGCCAATGGCTCGGTGTTCCGCTGGAAGGTGGCGGCCGGCGTGGCGTCGGTCGCGGCCGTGGCGGCGCTGGGCTGGAGTTCGATGCTCGGCAGCGGCAGCGCGCCCGCAGGCATCGAGCTGGTGCAAAACGGCGCGCCCCAGCAGTCGGTGCCCACCGAGATTGTCGCCATGCAGTCGGGCCCCGGCGCGCCGGTCATGCTGCGCGATCCGCGCCTGGACGAACTGCTGGCCGCGCACCGCCAGTACAGCAGCGTCGCGGCGCTGCAGATGCCGGCCAACTTCCTGCGCAACGCGGGTTTCTCGGACACTTCCGTTCGCCGCTGAGCGCGCCCGCCGCGGCGCGTGCATCATGGCCGGGTGCGCGCCGCGCCCGGCGGCCGGGGAACCATTTCCCCAAAGTGCCTTCCAAACCGTGTTTGCTTCGAGTATTGTGAAAGGATGAGAATGTCCAATACCCCCTGGAGATCGGCGCGTTCCTGCGTGCTGGCATCGGTCATGGCTGCCGTGTCGACGGGCGCGCTGCTGCCCGCTTCGGCGTTCGCCCAGGCGCCCGCGCCGGCGGCGCTGCCGTCGGCTGCCGCGGCCGCGGTGCGCGGCCTGCCCGACTTCACCGACCTGGTGGAGCAGGTCGGGCCTTCGGTGGTCAACATCCGCACCTCGGAAAAGGTCGCGAGCCGCGGCAATGCCAGCGGCATGGACGAAGACATGCTGGAGTTCTTCCGGCGCTTCGGCGTGCCCATTCCCAACCTGCCGCAGCGCCCGCAGCGTCCGCAGCAGCCGCAGGCCGAGGAAGATCAGCCGCGCGGCGTGGGCTCGGGCTTCATCCTGACGCAGGACGGTTACGTGATGACCAACGCCCATGTGGTCGAAGGCGCGTCCGAAGTCATCGTGACGCTCACCGACAAGCGTGAATTCAAGGCCAAGATCATCGGCTCGGACAAGCGCACCGACGTCGCCGTGGTGAAGATTGACGCCAAGGGCCTGCCCGCCGTGAAGGTGGGCGACGTGAACCGCCTCAAGGTCGGCGAGTGGGTCATGGCCATCGGCTCGCCGTTCGGCCTCGAAAACAGCGTCACGGCGGGCATCGTCAGCGCCAAGCAGCGCGATACCGGCGAATACATTCCCTTCATCCAGACCGACGTCGCCATCAATCCCGGCAACTCGGGCGGCCCGCTGATCAACCTGCGCGGCGAGGTGGTCGGCATCAACAGCCAGATCTACTCGCGCTCGGGCGGCTTCATGGGCATCTCGTTCGCGATCCCCATGGATGAAGCCATCCGCGTCAGCGACCAGCTGCGCACCACGGGCAAGGTCACGCGTGGGCGCATCGGCGTGCAGATCGGCGCCGTGACCAAGGACGTGGCCGAATCCATCGGCCTGGGCAAGCCCCAGGGCGCGCTGGTCAGCGCCGTCGAGGCCGGCTCGCCCGCCGAGAAGGCCGGCATCGAGGCCGGCGACGTGATCACGCGCTATGAAGGCAAGCCGATCGAGAAGTTCGGCGACCTGCCGCGCATGGTCGGCAACACCAAGCCCGGCACCAAGAGCGCGATCACCGTGTTCCGCCGCGGCAGCCAGCGCGACCTGAGCATCACCATTGCCGAGGTCGAACCCGACGAGAAGGCAGCGGCAGCCGCACCCGCGAGCGAGGAAAAGGCGCCCAAGGCATCGGCCGCGGCGCAGCAACTGGGCCTGGCGGTGGCGGAGTTGACCGAAGCGCAGAAAAAAGAGCTCAAGATCAAGGGCGGCGTGCGCGTGGCGTCGGCCGACGGCGCGGCCGCGCGTGCCGGGCTGCGCGAAGGCGATGTGCTGCTGGCCGTGGCCAACACCGAGATCACCAACATGAAGAGCTTCGAGGCAGCGCTGGCCAAGGCCGACAAGAGCAAGCCGATCAACCTGCTGGTGCGCCGCGGCGAGTGGGCGCAGTACGTGCTGATCCGTCCTGCACGCTGAGCGCAGCGCCGGCTTCGGCGCATTGGGTAGAATTGCCGGTTGCGGCCAGGACCGGCGGCAAACATGGGCTTGCAGGGACGCCGCGCCGGCCAGCCGGCCATGCAGGCCGGGGGAGCGCGACGCGGGGCATTGCCCCGCAGGCATGACCCTGTCGCCAACTGGCAAATCCCCTCGGGGGGCGGTGGTGCGCGGCTTTTGTTGGCGGGCTTTTTGCCTACAATGAAGCCCCAACCATCGCAGTTGCCCTAGATTGTTGGTTCAGGGCGCGTCTTCAGTCGACGCGCCCTTTTTTCTTGCACGCGTCCGCGGCACGCCTTTTTCGTTTTTTCTTACCAGACGCCTTTCGTTGATGAAGCACATCAGAAATTTCTCCATCATTGCGCATATCGACCATGGCAAGTCGACTCTTGCGGACCGCCTGATCCAACGCTGCGGCGGTCTCTCCGAGCGCCAAATGGAAGCGCAGGTGCTGGACTCGATGGACATCGAGAAAGAGCGCGGCATCACCATCAAGGCCCAGACCGCAGCGCTGCAGTACAAGGCCAAGGACGGCCAGGTCTACAACCTGAACCTGATCGACACGCCCGGCCACGTCGACTTCTCGTATGAAGTCAGCCGCTCGCTGTCGGCCTGCGAGGGCGCGCTGCTGGTGGTCGATGCCTCGCAGGGCGTCGAGGCCCAGACCGTGGCCAACTGCTACACCGCGCTGGACCTGGGCGTGGAAGTGGTCTCGGTGCTCAACAAGATGGATCTGCCCAATGCCGATCCCGACAATGCCAAGGCCGAGATCGAGGATGTGATCGGCATCGACGCCACCGACGCGATTCCCTGCTCGGCCAAGAGCGGCATGGGCATCGACGAGATCCTCGAAGCCATCGTGGCGAAGATTCCCCATCCCAAGGGCGAGCCCGAGGCGCCGCTGCGCGCGATGATCATCGACAGCTGGTTCGACCCCTATGTCGGCGTCGTGATGCTGGTGCGCGTGGTCGACGGCCAGCTGCGCAAGAACGAGCGCATCAAGCTGATGGCCACGGGCGCGGTCTATGAAGCCGGCTCGCTGGGCGTGTTCACGCCGGCCAACGAGGCGCGCGAGGCGCTGCGCGCGGGCGAGGTCGGCTATGTGATCTGCGGCATCAAGGAATTGAAGGCCGCCAAGGTCGGCGACACCATCACGCTTGAAAAGAAGCTGCCCAACAACATGGGTCCGGCCGAGCAGGCGCTGCCCGGCTTCAAGGAAATCCAGCCGCAGGTGTTTGCCGGCCTGTACCCTACCGAAGCCAGCGAGTACGACTCGCTGCGCGACGCGCTCGAGAAGCTGCAACTCAACGATGCCTCGCTGCAATACGAGCCTGAAGTCTCGCAGGCGCTGGGCTTCGGCTTCCGCTGCGGCTTCCTGGGCCTGCTGCACATGGAAATCGTGCAGGAGCGCCTGGAGCGCGAGTTCGACCAGGATCTGATCACCACCGCGCCCAGCGTGGTCTACGAAGTGGTCAAGGCCGATGGCGAAGTGATCATGGTCGAGAACCCGTCCAAGATGCCCGACCAGGGCCGGATGGAAGAGATCCGCGAGCCCATCGTCACCGTCCACCTCTACATGCCGCAGGAATATGTCGGCCCGGTCATGACGCTGGCCAACCAGAAGCGCGGCGTGCAGATGAACATGGCCTACCACGGCCGCCAGGTCATGCTGACCTACGAAATGCCGCTGGGCGAGATCGTGCTGGACTTCTTCGACAAGCTCAAGAGCGTCTCGCGCGGCTATGCCTCGATGGACTACGAGTTCAAGGAGTACCGTGCCTCCGACGTGGTCAAGGTCGACATCCTGCTCAACGGCGAGAAGGTCGACGCGCTGTCCATCATCGTGCACCGCTCGCAGTCGACCTACCGCGGCCGCGCCGTGGTGGCGAAGATGCGCGAGATCATCAGCCGCCAGATGTTCGACGTCGCCATCCAGGCAGCCATCGGCGCCAACATCATCGCGCGCGAAACCGTCAAGGCGCTGCGCAAGAACGTGCTGGCCAAGTGCTACGGCGGCGACATCAGCCGCAAGCGCAAGCTGCTCGAAAAGCAGAAGGCCGGCAAGAAGCGCATGAAGCAAATCGGCGCGGTGGAAGTGCCGCAGGAAGCCTTTCTGGCGATTTTGCAAGTGGAGGATTGATGCGAGCAATGCAATGGATCACGGCGGCCATCCTGGCTGCTTTCGTGGGTTACATCGGTGCCTGGTACCTGGGCATCCTGCAGGGCAACTTTTCGCTGCTGCTGTTCCTGGCCAGCGTGGTGACCGGCATCTACTGGGTTGCCGAGCGCCTGTATTTCTGGCCGCGCCGGCGCAAGGCCGCGGCGGCGCTGGAAGAGGCCGCGGTGGCGCGGCGCGCCGAGCTGGACCGCAAGGGCATTGCCAAGGTCGACATCGAGGTCAGCCCCGAAGCGCGCGGCCGCGTGCTGATGCAGCCGTGGTGGCTGGACTGGACCGCCGGCCTGTTCCCGGTGATCGCCATCGTGTTCGTGCTGCGCTCCTTCCTGTTCGAGCCGTTCAAGATCCCTTCGGGCTCGATGATCCCGACGCTGTTGGTCGGCGACCTGATCCTGGTCAACAAGTTCACCTATGGCGTGCGCCTGCCGGTGCTCAACAAGAAGATCATCGAGACCTCGAATCCCGAGCGCGGCGATGTGATGGTGTTCCGCTATCCGCCCCAGCCGAACCTCGACTACATCAAGCGCGTGGTCGGCGTGCCCGGCGACGAGGTGGCCTACCTGAACAAGCGCCTGACGATCAACGGCCAGCCCGTGGAAACCAGCAACCTTCCCGATTTCTTCGAGAAGGACACCATGCGCTACTTCAAGCAGTTCGAGGAAAAGCTCGGCGGCAAGCCGCATCGCCTGCTCAACGACCCCAGCACGCCGGCCTTCATCCAGGGCGCGAGCAATTTTGCCTACCGCGAGAACTGCCGCTACAGTGTCGAAGGCGTGAGCTGCAAGGTGCCTGAAGGACACTACTTCGTGATGGGCGACAATCGCGACAATTCGCTGGATTCGCGCTACTGGGGGTTCGTGCCTGACGAGAACATCGTCGGCAAGGCCTTCTTTGTCTGGATGAACTTCGGCGACATCAAGCGCATCGGCAGCTTCCACTGAACGCTGGCGCACATACAGGCCTGGGCCGAGGGGGCCCGCGACGAGGAGACGGGAACATGAGAATGCACAGCAGCGGCCGCCGCGCGCGCCAGCACGGGCTGTCCTTCCTGGGTTTGGTGTTTATCGCAGTGGTGGCCGTCTCGGCTGTCGCAATTGGCGGAAAATCCGTTCCGATCTTCATCGAATACCAGGCGGTCACCAAGGCCGCCAACAAGGCGGCCCGCGAGGGCACCACGGTGGCCGAAGTGCGCGCCATCTTCGACCGCGCGGCCACCATCGACAGCATCACTTCCATCCAGGGCTCCGACCTGGAGGTCACCAAGCACAACGAACGGGTGCAGGTGGCCTTCAGCTATTCCCGCGAGATTGCGCTCGTCGGGCCGGCCTATCTCGTTTACCGTTTCAACAAGCAGACCCCCTAGGTGCAAACCGGACTCAACGCATTGCAGCAGCGCCTGCAGTACACATTCAAGGATCCTGCCCTGCTGCAGCGTGCGCTGACGCACCGCAGCTTCTCGGCAGACCACAACGAACGCCTGGAATTCCTCGGCGACTCGGTGCTCAGCCTGGCGATTTCCAGCCTGCTGTTCCAGCGCCTGCGCTCGTTGCCCGAAGGCGACCTCTCGCGCGTGCGCGCCAACCTCGTCAAGCAAGACACGCTGCACCGCATTGCCGTGCGCCTGCAACTGCCTGACGTGCTGCGCCTGGGCGAGGGCGAATTCAAGTCGGGCGGCAAGCAGCGCCCATCCATCCTTGCCGATGCGGTCGAGGCGATCATCGGCGCGGTCTATCTCGACGCCGGCTATGCGCCCGCCGAGGTGTTGGTGCACCACCTGTTCGAGAAGGTCGAGATCAATCCGCAGATGGATGCTGCGGCCAAGGATGCAAAGACCGCACTCCAGGAATGGCTGCAGGGCCGCAAGAGGAAGCTGCCGCAGTACCGTGTGGTCGCAACCACCGGCGCGGCGCACCGCCAGCAGTTTGAAATCGAATGCGCCATCGCCGAGATGGGCCTGGTCGAGCGCGGCACGGGCGGCTCCCGCCGTGCCGGCGAACAGTCCGCGGCCGAGGCCATGTTGACCACATTGAAAGCAAAGAACCATGAATGACGCTACCCACGACGTAGCCGGCGACGCAGGCGACGAGAACCCTGCGCAGCATGACCCGATCGGCGCGATGCTGGCGGCGGCCGGCGCGCCGCTGCATGTCGAAGGCCAGCGCTGCGGCCTGATTGCGATTGTCGGCAAGCCCAACGTCGGCAAGTCGACGCTGATGAACGCGCTGGTCGGCCAGAAGATCAGCATCACCTCGCGCAAGGCCCAGACCACGCGCCACCGCATCACCGGCATCGCCACGCGCGAAGCCACGCAGTTCGTGTTTGTCGACACCCCGGGCTTCCAGACGCACCATTCGACCGCGCTCAACAAGTCGCTGAACAAGACCGTCATGGGCGCGATCAGCGATGTCGACCTGATCCTGTTCGTCGTCGAGGCCGGCAACTTCACGCTGGCCGATGCCAAGGTGCTGAGCCTGTTCAAGCCTGGCATTCCGACACTGCTCATCGCCAACAAGCTCGACCAGGTGCACCGCCGCGGCGATATCGCGCCCTGGCTCAAGAGCATGCAGGAACGCCACCCGTTCGCTGAATTCGTGCCGATGTCGGCCAAGAAGCGCGACGACATCCAGCGCCTGTTCGGCATCTGCGAGAAGTACCTGCCCGAGCAGCCCTGGTTCTACGGCCCGGACGAGCTCACCGACCGCAGCGAGAAGTTCCTGGTCACCGAGACCGTGCGCGAGAAGCTGTTTCGCTTCACCGGCGACGAGCTGCCCTATACCTCGACGGTCGTGCTCGACAAGTTCACCGAGGAAAAGAGCAAGCTGCACAAGCGCTTCGTGCGCACCGCGGTGACCATCGTCGTCGAGCGCGAAGGCCACAAGGCCATGGTCATCGGCGACAAGGGCGAGCGCCTCAAGCGCATCAGCACCGAGGCGCGCCAGGAGCTCGAGCGCCTGCTCGACGGCAAGGTGTTCCTCGAAGTCTGGGTCAAGGTGCGCTCGGGCTGGGCCGACGACGAAGCGCGCGTGCGCTCCTTCGGTTACGAATAAGCTCGGGAACATGTCCATGGACATGTTCTGAGGCCCGCATGGCCGCCAAGCGCGTCTCCGACGAACCCGCCTTTGTGCTCCACCGCTATGACTGGAGCGAATCCAGCCTGATCCTGGAGGTCTTCACACGCCACCGCGGCCGGGTCGCGCTGGCGGCGCGCGGCGCGAAGAAGCCGACCTCCAACTTCCGCCCGGTGCTGCTGCCGCTGCAGCCGCTGCGCGTGACCTACACCTTGGGCGCCGAGGGCAACGCCGAGATCCACACCCTCAAGGGCGCGGAGTGGGCCGGCGGCCATGTGATGCCGATGGCCGATGCACTGCTCTCGGGGCTGTACCTCAACGAACTGCTGCTGCGCCTGCTGGCGCGCGACGACCCGTATGCGGCGCTGTTTGACGTCTATGCGGGCGTCGTGCGGGTGCTGGCCGGCACCCAGGGCGAGACGCTGGAGCCGGTGCTGCGCGCCTTCGAGCTGATACTGCTGCGCGAGCTGGGTCTGCTGCCCAGCCTGGCCGAGGAAACCATGACGCTTTCGGCGCTGTCGGCGCGCAGCCGCTACATGCTGGTGCCCGAAGGCGGCCTGCGCCAGGCCGCGGCCGGCGAGCGCGCGGCGTTGACCGGCGCGCAGTGGCAGGCGCTGGAGCAGGCCCTGGGCGCGGGCCACGCGCCACAGGCGTATACCGCGGCGCTGCGCGCGGCCGCGCCGGTGGCGCTGGCCCT